>NZ_CEEDMM010000030.1:0-22426 GCF_979255995.1 Agrococcus sp. AC640b | reverse complement strand
TGCGGCGGGTGGGCGGACACGCAGCGGGTGGGCGCGAGGCGCCCGGACGCACGAGGGCCGCGACGCCTCGTGCGTCGCGGCCCTCGCGCGGTGGTGGCGACGAGCGGCTACTCGGTGCCGATCTTCTTGTCGACGGTGTCGCGCGCACCCTGGACGGCGTCGGCATGCTTGCCTCCGGTGACGTCGTCGATCTTGCCTGCGACCGCATCGAGCACCGTGTCGCTCACGTCCTCGGCCTGCTCGCTGTGCAGCGCCTCCTGGATCTGCTCCTTGTTCTCCTCCACGAAGCCCTGTGCCTTCTTCGCGAGATCGTCCAGCGCACCCATCGGGTCCTCCTTCGTCGGTGCCACCGGTCAGGGCGAGCGGCGGCCTGGCGGCCAGGCTATGCCTCGTCGCAGCCGGGCGACAGTGCGCGCTCGCCGCCGTGGGCTCGATGCGTAGCGAACGCCTCGCGAGGCATCGGCGACGTGCGCGCACGCCGTGGTGGGCTGGGCAGGCAGGTCGGTGAGCTCGTAGCCCACCCCGAGCGCCACGTGCACGAGCTCCACGCGCGCGAGCAGGGCCTGCAGCTCCTCGACGAGGCGGCCGTGCGACGCCGCCGACGTCGTCGAGAGCGTCTCCTCGAGGGCTGCCGCGAGTCGATCGCGCCGTCGCAGCACGCCTGCCGCGATCGACGGGCCGTCGCCCAGCGCGAGCAGCTCGGCGTCGCAGGCCTCGTCGCCGTGCCCGGCCTCGGCGCCCTCGCCGCCGCGCCCGCTCGTGCCGGCGTCCGGTGGATGCTCGTGCGCGGCGACGCCACGATCGACGCGGCAGACGAGGTCGACCGCCACGGAACGGCGGCTGCAGCCGATCGCTCGAGAGAGGTCGTCGACGTCCTCGGGAGGGAGATCGGCGAGCGAGCGTGCGAGCCGGTCGAGGGCGTCGAGCACGGCGTCGGCGAGCGCGCGCCCGTCGTGCGTCGGCATCATGCGTCTCGCGTCGCCATGGCCGTCGTGCCCTCCGTTCGGGGTGCTTCGAGCCCCGAAGCACATGATCGTCGACGACCGCGCGTCACCGCACCGTCGACGAGGGCACCACGCTATCCACCACCGATGCGAGGTGCTTCGGGCGTCGAAGCGATCGCGGCCGATCCCGCCGTGTCCACCCCTATCCCGCGTCCGATGCGAGGAGGACGGTGGAGGACATGGCACACGAGCGGCTCGACGACGTGCGCAGGGCCGATCCGCACGGGGTGGCCTTCGCGCTCGAGGAGCTGCGGCTCGCGGAGGCGCGGCTCGACCGGCGCAGGCAGGGGCACAGCCCCTCGTCGCGCGAGCGAGCCGCGGCTCGCTTCGTGTTCGAGCGGGCCGATGGCGACGACCCCGCGACGCCGCGCCAGCTCGCCGAGCACCTCGGCGTCTCGCAGTCGACCGTCACGGAGATGCTCGCTCGGCTCACGGCCACCGGCGTCGTCGCGACGCGGCCGCATCCCGTCGACGGACGCAGCAAGGTGCTCGTGCCGGTGAGCCGCAACGACCACGTCGACGGCGACGATGCGCTGACCGACCGCATCCGCGATGCCGTGGCAGGGCTCTCGGAGGAGCAGGCGGACGGCGTCAGGGGCTTCCTCGAGCACCTTCGCGAGCTCGTCGACCGCGCCGATCCGCGCTGACGCGGCCCGCACGGCGGGCGCAGGCGTGGGCCATGCACCGCAGCCGCACGCTTGTCCAGCCCCCGGCCCCGGTCCGAGCCCATGGCGTGCGCGTCGGTAGCGTCGCGAGCATGCCGAAGCACGCCGCCCCGCAGCCCGCCGACGACGCGCAGCCTGCCCAGGACGCGCAGCCCGACTCCGCGAACGACCGCGCGGCCGACGCCGAGCGCGCTCGTCCGGCCGAGGAGGCGGCAGCCCGCGCCGCCGATGCCACCCTGCCAGCCGACCTCGCCGAGGCGACGCGCACCGACGATCCGCGCCGCGTCCTCGTGCTCGGCGCCACCGGCTACGTCGGCGGTCGCCTCGCCCCCAGGCTCGTCGCGCGCGGCCACACCGTGCGCGCGCTCGCGCGCACGCCCGCCCGTCTCGAGGGCGTTCCATGGGCGGAGGACGTCGACGTCGTCGAGGGCGATCTCGCCGACCTCGACTCCGTGCGCTCGGCCATGGAGGGCATCGAGGTGGTCTACCACCTCGTGCACTCGATGTCGGCGGGCGGCGACTTCGAGCGCGAGGAGCTCGCGGAGGCGCGCAACGTCGCGACCGCGGCGAAGGACGCAGGCGTCGGCCGCATCGTCTACCTGGGAGGCCTGCACCCGGATGGCGAGCTGTCGCAGCATCTGCGGTCTCGCGTCGCCGTCGGGGAGGCGCTGCTCGCATCGGGCGTGCCGACGATCGTGCTGCAGGCGGGCATCGTCATCGGCTCGGGCTCGGCGTCGTTCGAGATGATCCGCCACCTCACCGAGGTGCTGCCGTACATGCCGGCGCCGCGCTGGGTGCGCAACTTCGTGCAGCCCATCGCGGTGCGCGACGTGCTGCACTACCTCGCCGAGTCGGCGACGCTCCCCTCCGACGTGCACGGCACGTACGACGTCGGCGGCCCCGACGTGCTGCGCTACGGCCAGATGATGAACGGCTACGCCGTCGAGGCGGGTCTGCCGCAGCGCCCGATCGCGCCGCTGCCGGTGCTGACGCCGTGGCTCGCGTCGCACTGGGTCAACCTCGTCACGCCGGTGCCGCGTGCGATCGCGATGCCGCTCATCGGCTCGCTCGTGCACGACTGCGTCATGCGCGACCATCGCATCGACGACGTCATCGCTCGCCCGGCCGCAGGGCTCGTGACGTATCGGCGTGCCGTGGCGCTCGCGCTGTCGCGCGAGCAGGACGGCGAGATCGAGACGTCGTGGAGGGATGCCTCGAGCGACTCATCCCCGTCGGATCCGCTGCCGTCGGACCCGGAGTGGGCTGGCACGCTCGTGCTCACCGACGAGCGCGAGCGCGACTCCAGCGCGCCGCCGGAGGCGGTGTGGACGATGATCGAGGGCATCGGCGGCGAGAACGGCTGGTACTCGCTGCCGCCGCTGTGGGCCGTGCGCGGCTGGGCCGACCGGCTCGTCGGCGGGGCCGGCATGGCTGGCAGGCGCGATCGGCGTCGCATCCGGGTCGGCGAGCAGCTGGACTGGTGGCGCGTCGAGGATCTGCAGCCCGGCCGCTCGCTGCGGCTGCGCGCCGAGATGCGGGTGCCGGGGCGCGCGTGGCTCGAGCTGTCGGTCGAGCCGCACGGCGACGGCAGCCGCTACCGGCAGCGCGCGGTGTTCTTCCCGAAGGGCCTGTCCGGCCGGCTGTACTGGGCCGCGCTCATCCCCTTCCACCACTTCATCTTCCAGGGCATGGCGGAGCGCATCACGGCCGAGGCGGAGCGCCTCGCAGCCGGCGACTCGCGGTAGCGTGGAGCGATGGAGGACGCGGTCGAGCTCGTGGTGCTGGTCGACGACGACGGCACGCCCATCGGCAGTCATCCGAAGGCCACGGTGCACACCGCCGAGACGCCGCTGCACCTCGCCTTCTCCTGCCATGTGCGCAACGCGGCCGGCGACGTGCTCGTGTCGCGGCGCGCGCTGAGCAAGCGCACCTGGCCGGGTGTGTGGACGAACGCGTTCTGCGGGCATCCCGCGCCCGGGGAGGACATGGAGGAGGCGGTGCGGCGTCGCGCTCGCGACGAGCTCGGCCTCGAGCTCGGGCCGCTCGCGCCCCTGCTGCCCGACTTCCGCTACCGCGCCGTCGACGCGGGGGGCGTCGTGGAGCACGAGGTGTGCCCCGTGTTCGAGGCGACCGCGCTCGGCGAGCCGCTGCCCCACCCCGACGAGGTCTCGGAGGTCGCGTGGGTCGCGCCCGCTGCGCTGCGCGCCGCCGTCGCGGGCGCCCCGTTCGCGTTCAGCCCGTGGCTCGTGTGGCAGCTGCAGGAGCTCGATCGCGATCTCGCTGCCGCCGGTTCCGCGTGATGCCGCCTGCGAGGGCGGCGCTCGACGCGGCTGGGCGCCGCTGATGGGCGAGGAGACGGGGCTCGAGCTCTACGCGCGCACCGCTCGCCGCAGCGCGGCGCTCGTCATCCGCGACTACTCCACGTCGTTCGGCATGGCGTCGCGGCTGCTCACGCCTGCCGTGCGCTGGCAGATCGGCGCGATCTACGGCGTCGTGCGGCTGGCCGACGAGGTCGTGGACGGTCCCGCGCAGGCGGCGGGCGTGCCGCTGGCGGAGCGCAGGCGCCTGCTCGACGACCTCGAGATCGAGGTCGAGGCGGCGCTGACGCGACGATTCTCGACGAACCTGCTCGTGCACGCCTTCCAGGACGCCGCCGCCGTCGCCGCGTTCGGGCCCGAGCTGACGAGGCCGTTCTTCGCCTCGATGCGCCGCGACCTCGACCCGGTCGACCTCACCGACGAGGCCGAGCTCGACGAGTACGTGCACGGCTCCGCCGAGGTGGTCGGGCTCATGTGCCTCGCGGCGTTCCTCGCGGAGGCGCCGCAGCCCGCCGCCGACCGCGCACGCCTCGACGCGGGGGCGCGGGCGCTCGGCTCCGCCTTCCAGCGCGTGAACTTCGTGCGCGACCTCGCCGCCGACGCCGACGGCCTCGGCAGGCGGTACCTGCCCCAGCTCGACCCCGCGCATCCGACCGAGGAGGCGAAGCACGCCGTGCTCGACCGCATCGACGCCGACCTCGCCATCGCCGAGGCGACCCTGCCCATGCTGCCTCGCGACGCCCGCCGCGCGGTGGGCGCCGCGCACGGGCTGTTCGCGGCGCTGTCGAGGAGGCTGCGCGCGACGCCGGCCGATCGCCTGCGGCGCGAGCGCGTGCGGGTGCCGGGGCCCGAGAAGCTGCGCATCCTCGCGGCCGCGGCGGTGCGGTGATGGTCGCGGCGGGAGCGGCGCGCCAGCGCGTCGTGGTGGTGGGCGGTGGCATCGCTGGCCTGCACTCGGCGGCGCTCCTGGCCCGCGACGGCCATGACGTGACGCTGCTCGAGCAGCGCTCCGAGCTGGGCGGACGCATGGGCACGTGGAGCTCGGACGGCTTCACGTTCGACACGGGCCCGTCGTGGCTGCTCATGGGCTCCGTGTTCGAGCATGCGTTCCGCATGCTCGGCACGACGATGGAGCGCGAGCTCGACGTCGTGCGGCTCGACCCCGCATACCGCGTGTGGCATGCAGGTGGCGAGCCCATCGAGCTGCGCAGCGACCGCGAGCACTCGGAGGCGGTGTTCGAGGGCATCGAGCCCGGTGCCGGCGCCGCGCTCGGGTCGTACCTCGACTCGGCGGAGCACGTCGCCTCGCTCGCGGTCGACGGCCTGCTCTACAACCGCTTCGACGGGCCGGCATCGCTGCGCGGCACCGGCGTCGTGCGAGAGGCGGGCACGCTGACGCGGCTGCTGCTCGAGCCGCTCTCGCGCCGCATCGCCCGCACGGTGCAGGATGAGCGGCTGCGGCAGATCCTCGGCTACCCCGCCGTCTTCCTCGGCACCAATCCGTATGCGGCGCCGAGCATGTACCACCTCATGAGCCACTTCGACCTCGTCGACGGCGTCGGCTACCCCGTGGGCGGCTTCGGCACGATCGTCGATGCGTTCGCGCGGCTCGCTCGCGCCCACGGCGTGTCGATCGAGACGGACGCGCGCGTCACGACGATCCGCGTCGTCGACGGTCGCGCGGTGGGCGTCGAGGTCGACGCGCAGGGTGGCACGCGCGTCGTCGACGCCGACGTCGTCGTCGCCGCGAGCGACATGCACGCCGTCGAGACCAGGCTGCTGCCGGAGCGCTTCCACGCCAAGGGCCGCCGCCGCTGGCAGCGCTCGACGCCGGGACCGAGCGCCGTGCTCGTGCTGCTGGGCGTCGAGGGTCGCCTGCCAGAGCTCGCGCACCACTCCCTCATGTTCACCGGCGACTGGCGCGAGGGCTTCCGCGCGCTCGACGGCACGGCGCCGTGGCCGGGCGGCGACGCCAACATCTACGTGTGCGCACCGAGCCGCACCGACGCGACCGTCGCGCCAGAGGGGCACGAGAACCTCTTCGTGCTCGTGCCGCTGCCCGCCGACGCCTCGATCGGTCACGGCGGCATCGACGGCGCAGGCGACGACGCCGTCGAGCGCATCGCCGACGACGCGATCGCGCAGATCGCGGCATGGACGGGCGCCACCGACCTCGCCGGTCGGATCCGCGTGCGCCGCACGATCGGACCCGCCGACTTCGCCGACTGGTTCGACGCGTGGCGCGGCACCGCGCTCGGACCCGCGCACACGCTGCGGCAGTCGGCGTTCCTGCGCGGCACGACCGCCTACCGCGGCGTCGACGGGCTGCTCACCGCTGGGCAGTCGACCGTGCCGGGCATCGGCATGCCCATGTGCCTCATCTCCGCAGAGCTCGTGCTGAAGCACGTGCGTGGCGACCGCTCGGCCGGCCCGCTGCCCGAGCCGCCGCTCGACGTGGTCGCCGAGGCCGACGGCGACGCGGACCGCGCGTGACCCTGCTGTCGTTCGCGTACCTCGCGGCGCTGCTGGGCTCGATGGCAGGCATGGGCATCATCGACCGACGGTGGCGCGTGGCGCTCTTCCACGACGCGAGGCGCACGCTGCTCGCCGTCGCGGCATCCACGGTCGTGCTGCTCGTGTGGGACGTGACGGCGATCGTGCTCGGCATCTTCCGCATCGGCGCGAGCGCCGGCATGACGGGCATCGAGCTCGCACCGCACATGCCCATCGAGGAGCCGGTCTTCCTCATCTTCCTGTCGTACATCTCGCTCGTGCTGTGGCGACTCGCGCTGCGCATCCCCAGCATCGCCGGCCGCAGACGCGTCGACGCCCAGGAGGTCGCGCCGTGACCTACCCGATCCTCGTGGCGATCTTCGGCGCCGTCTCGCTGATGCTGCTGCTGCTCGCCGCGCGACGCATGCAGCGCGGCACGCGACGGGCGATGCTCGTCGCGTTCGCGGCGCTCGTGGCGCTCACGGTCGTGTTCGACTCGCTCATGATCGCCGCCGACCTCTTCTCGTACGGCACCGATCACCTCAGCGGCATCTACCTGTGGCTCGCGCCGGTGGAGGATCTCGCCTACCCGGCCGTCGCCCTCGCGGTCGTCGTCGCCGTGTGGTCGCTCGTGCCCGCCGGCCGTCGCGCGAGCGCCGCTGCCGCAGGCGCCGACGGGGCACGCGCGGAGGACCGCGCATGATCGGCCGCCTCGTCGCCTCGTCGCGCCCGCTGTCGTGGATCAACACGGCGTTCCCGTTCGCCGCCGCGTACGTGCTCGTCACCGGCCGCGTCGACGTGGCGCTCGTCGTGGGCACGATCTTCTTCCTCGTGCCGTACAACCTCGCGATGTACGGCATCAACGACGTCTTCGACTACCCCTCCGACCTCCGCAACCCGCGCAAGGGCGGCGTGGAGGGCGCGCTGCTCGACCCGTCGCTGCATCGGCCGACGCTCGTCGCCTCCGCCGTGGCGTGCCTGCCGTTCGTGGTCGTGCTCGTCGTGCTGGGGTCGTGGGAGTCGTGGATCGTGCTGGCCGTGAGCCTGCTCGCGGTCGTCGCGTACTCGGCGCCCCCGCTGCGCACGAAGGAGCGGCCGCTGCTCGACTCGATGACGTCGTCGACGCACTTCGTGTCGCCCGCCGTCTACGGACTCGTGCTCGCGGGCGCGACGTGGACGCCGCAGCTCGTGGCGCTGCTGGGCGCCTTCTTCCTGTGGGGCATGGCGAGCCACGCGTTCGGTGCCGTGCAGGACGTCGTGCCCGACCGCGAGGGCGGCATCGCGTCGATCGCGACGGCGCTCGGCGCCGCGCGCACGACGCGCATCGCGATCGGCATGTGGATCGCGGCGGGTCTGCTCATGCTGCTCACGGGCTGGCCGGGCGTGCTCGCCGCGGTCCTCGCGATCCCCTACGTGGTCGCGGCGTGGCCGTACCGGTCGGTGACGGATGCGGACTCGGGGCGTGCGAACGGGGGCTGGCGCTGGTTCCTCGCGCTCAACTACGCGTGCGGCTTCGTCGTGACGATGCTCTGCATCCTGTACGCGTTCCTCCGCTGACCGGTCCCTGCGAGGCTCAGTCGCGCGTGCGCCGCATGCCGATCACGAGCAGCCAGACCGCGATGGCCGCGTTGCCGACGAGCGTGCCGATCCACGCCATCCACCAGGTCGCGAACATCCCCATGCCCGGCGTGACGGGCACCTCGGGTGCGTGGAAGCCCGAGCCGGTCGCGGGTGCGGGCTCGGGGGCGCTCGCGGCGGACTGCACGAGCAGCCAGATGCCGACGACGATCGCGGTCGCGACGATCGGCGCGAGCGTCGCGATCCACCGCTCGAGTCGCGTCCACACCCGACCGGTCCACAGCAGCACGATGCCCACGAGCCAGCCGAGCACGGGCACCGCGAACCCGCCGATGCCGATGAGCACGGCGGTCACCACGACGTAGCCGGGGCCGCGTCCGTAGCCGGAGGCTGCGATCGGCTCGGCGCTGGCCGCGCCGGGCTGCTGCGACTCGGCGACGGCCTCGGCGGCGATCGCTTCGGGATCGCCGAGCTCGACGATGCGCTCGGCTCGCTGCTCGGGTGGCAGGGAGGCGAGCTCCTCCTGGACGCCCGCGCGGATCTCGCGCGCCGTGCCGAATGGCACGTCGTGCAGCGCGTCGTCGAGGCGTGCGAGGTAGTCGTCGACGGGGTCGGTGCCCATGGTGGTCATGCGTGGTCTCCATCCGACGTCGTGCGGATCGTGGTGTGCGCCTCGAGCATCGCGCCGACGGCGTCGGTGAACGGCGTCCAGGCGTCGCGGAAGCCAGCGAGCGCCGCCTCGCCTGCCGGCGTCAGCCGGTAGTACTTGCGCACGGGTCCCGTGCCGGTCGCGCGCTCGAACGCGGCGACGAGGCCGCGGTCGCGCAGCCTTCCGAGCACGGGGTAGAGCGTGCCGATGCTCGCGATGAGCCCTGCGCTCGTGAGGCGCTCCGACAGCTGCCACCCGTACATGGGCTCCTGCGCGAGGAGGCCGAGCACGCACGGCTCGACGACGCCCTTGCGCAGCTGCGCCCCGACGTCGGCTGTCATGCCATGCACGATACCTTGCGAGGCACGATAGGTCGAGCCGCGCGTCGTCTCAGGCGCCGAACGCGCCCGTGACGGTCGCGCCGGATCTTTCGATCGACGTCAGCACGTACGGCACCCCACCCGTGAGGCTCGCGCCGGCGAGCGACGGGTCGGCGAGCATGGTCTCGACCTCCGCGAGCTGCGCCGTCGTGAGGCGCGCGACGTACAGCGTCGGCGCCGCCTCGCCGCCCGCCATCGCCTCGAGCAGCACCTCGGCGCCCGGATGGGCGGCAGCGATGCCGATGACGGCCTCGACCGCCTGGGGCGTCACCCACCGCGGCGTGTGCTCGATGCGCAGCCGGTCGTCGAACGACAGCAGCTGGTACGAGCCGCCGTCCGCGAAGAGCGGCAGCGCCGATGCCGCCGCGAACGCCGCCGACATCGACTCGAGGTCGCGCACGAGCACCGCCGGCCAGGCCAGCGGCACGCTGACCGACAGCACCCCGGGCACGTCCTCGACCGCCAGGAGCGCCGTCACGGCCTCCTCCGCCTCCGATGCCGTGCCGGGGAAGACCGTCGTCGTCCACGGCGGCGGTGTCGAGTGCTCCGACGACGGCTCGATGCGCTCCGTCACCTCGCGCTCGAGCACGGCTCCGTCCGCGAGGCCGGCCTGCTCCGCCGCGCGCTGCACGTCGACGGCGAGGGCGATGGTCTCGTCGTCGGCCGCGGTCGCGGCGACCGTCACGATGATCGGACCCGCGTCGTCGCGGCACGCGACCACGACGTCGAGGTCGCACAGCGCGTCGATCGAGAGCACGGGGCCGGTCGCCGCGGGCTCCTGCGACGACGAGGAGCCCGGCGTCGCCGGCAGCGGAGGTGCGGGCGCGCACGCGACGAGCGCCAGCGACGCGACGAGCGCGGCTGCCGCGAGCGGGGGCGGGGATGCACGGCGCATGGGACTCCTCGGCTCGGCTGCGTCGAGCAGCAGGCTGTCACGCTCGATGCCCAGCCACCTGGGAACGGGCTACCGCCGCTGGTAGACCCAGCGGCGCTCGGTCGCGAGGAGGCGGTGGCGGGGTCCGCCCTCCGTGTCCTCGCCGCCGTCGTACGCCTCGTCGCCGTGCCACAGGAACCGGCCGGCGGCAGCGTCGTGCCGCGTGACGAACCGCGCGACGCCTGCCTCGCGCACGCGAGAGAGGGCCTCGTCGACCGATGGTGCGTCGCCGAGCGCGTGCAGCGTGATCCACGTCGGCGGGAACAGCAGCAGGTCACCCTCGGCGTGCGCCTCGAGGGCGTCCGACGGCCGCAGCCATCGGTGCTCCTCGATCTCGCCGGGGTTCGGCGCGACCTCCGCCTGCGGGGCGCGGGCGACGAAGAACCACGTGCGGTAGCGGCGCGAGGTCTCGTTCGGCGGCGTCCAGTGCGACAGCGCTGCGAGGTCGTCGGGCGCGAGGCCCAGGCCCGTCTCCTCGCGCGTCTCGCGGATCGCGGCGGCGCGCGCCCTGGCGTCGTCGTCGGCGCCCGCGTCGTCGTCGTCGACCCTGCCGCCTGGGAACACCCACGCGCCTGCGAACGAGCCGCGGTCGGGTCGGCGCAGCAGCAGCGCCTCGATGCCGGGCAGCACGGGGTCGTCGGCGTCGCGCAGCAGCACGACCGTCGCCGCGGCGGGGAGGGCGTCGTCGTCGTCGACCATGGCGTTCACGCTACCCGCCGCCGAATCGACGCCTGACGACGTGCTCGGGTGCATGCTGCATGCGAGGTGCCGCTCACGTGTCGATTCGGCGGGCGCGAGCCGGATGCGGGCGCTCGGCCGACGCGCGCCGCATGCCAGCGCGGCTAGCGTAGGTGCATGGTCGCCAACGTCGGCATCCGCCGCATCCTCGCCCCCAACCCGAGCGCGATGACGCTCGACGGCACGAACACGTGGATCGTCGGCGACATGCGCGGCGTCATCGTCGTCGACCCCGGGCCGAGGCATGCGGCGCACGTCGCGACCCTCGCGAGCCTGCCCGTGCGGCTCGTGGTCGTGACCCACCACCATCACGACCACACCGACGCGGCCGTCGAGCTCGCCGAGCGCGTGGGCGTGCCGCTGCGCGGCTTCGACGAGCAGTGGTGCGTCGACGGCGATCCGCTGGTCGACGGCGAGGTGCTCGACGTGCTCGAGGCGCCCGTCGAGGTGGTCGCGGCTCCCGGGCACACGGCCGACTCGATCGCGCTGTGGATCGCGAACCACGGCGAGCACGGTGCGATGGTGACCGGCGACACGATCCTCGGCCGCGGCACCACCGTCATCGCCCAGCCCGACGGATCCGTCGACGACTACCTGGCGACGCTCGATCGGCTCGAGTCGTTCGGCGACGCGCGCGTGCTGCCCGGCCACGGCGACGAGCTGCCGTCGCTCGCGAGCGTCGTGCGCGCGTACCGCGAGCATCGGCTGCAGCGGCTCGCGGAGGTGCGGGAGGCGCTGGTGCGGCTCGGGGCGGACGCGTCGGTGCAGGAGGTCGCGGACCTCGTGTACGCGGGCGTGCCGACGTCGGTGCGCTCCGCGGTCGAGGCGTCGGTCGCGGCGCAGCTGGCGTACCTGCGCCACTGACGCGCCGCGCCGGTCGAGGTGCAGCCGCGACCAGCCCGCTGAAGGGTGAGGGCGCATGACGACGCCCCGCCGCGGAGGGATCCGCAGGCGGGGCGTCGGTGGCGTCGCTCAGTCGGGAGCGTCGAGCTCGGCGTCGTCGCTCGTGTCCGCCGTGCCCGTGCCCGCGTCCTCGACGGACTGGCCGGTCTCGTCGGTGTCGGGCACGTCGGCGTCGGTGCCGTCGTCCGTCGGCGTGGGCTCGTCCGAGTCGAGGTCGACCTCGCGCTCGTCGTCGAGGCCGCCGTCGTCGACCGTGGGCGGCACCGCCGGCCGCTCCTCGTCGGGGCTCGCGGCCTCGTGCACCTCGTCGACGCCGGTGAGGGCCTCGACCTCGTCGGGCTCCTCCGGGGGTGTCGTGTCGCTCATCGTGCTGCTCCTTCGCTCGGTCGTGCTGGTCGTCCTGCCCTGCGGTGCGGTGGCGTCGGCGATCGTCGCCGCGCGCCCTCGTGGCGCGTCAGCCGGACTTCCTCCTGTGGACGCGCTTCTGCACGGCAGGGCCGGTGTGCGCGGTCTGGATGGGCCCTGCGGGCTGCCCCTGGCCGTGATGCTGCTGGTCCTTCTTCGCCAGCGCCTCGCGGAACTTGCGGCGCTGCGCCTCCTCGGGCGTCTCCGAGCCCTCGGGGGTGTCGGGCGGGGTCTCGATGGCTTCGGCGTCGGTCATGCCCCCACCCTTGCACCCGGCCGCGGCAGACGCCAGCGGGTTGCGTGCCAGGCAGCGCGGGCCGTCACTCGCGCCACCATCCGTCCGCCGGCGTCGCAGGCAGATGGCGCTTGTGCCGCGACGCGTCGTAGCGCGCCTCGATGCGTGCTGCGACGTCGCCCGCCACCTCGCGGCACTCGAGGTACGCGTCGATGTCGGCGTACGAGAGGCCGAGCTCCGTCTCGTCCGGCTGCCCGGGTGCGTCGTCGAGCAGGTCGGCGGTCGGCTGCTTGGTGCAGAGGCGCTCGGGTGCGCCGAGATGCTCCAGCAGCGCGCGCCCCTGCCCCTTCGTGAGGCCCGTGAGGGGCGTGACGTCGGCGGCGCCGTCGCCGTGCTTCGTGAAGAAGCCCGTGACCGCCTCGGCAGCGTGATCGGTGCCGACGACGAGCAGGCCGTCGGACCCGGCGAGCGCGTACTGCACGATCATGCGCGCTCGGGCCTTCACGTTGCCGCGCGCGAGGTCGTCGAGTCGCCTGTCGCCGTCCGCGAGCGCGCCGACGATGTCGTCGACGCCGGGCCGCACGTCGACCGCCAGCGTCTCGTCGGCGCCCACGAACCGCAGCGCGAGCTGCGCATCCTCCTCGTCGGCCTGCACGCCGTACGGCAGCCGGACGCCGACGAGCCGCGCCTCGTGGCCGTCGGCGCGCAGCGCCTCGACGGCGAGGGCGCACAGGCGCCCGGCGAGGGTCGAGTCCTGGCCGCCGCTGATTCCGAGCACGAAGCCGCGAGCACGGGAGGCGACGGCGTAGTCGCGCAGGAACGCGACGCGGCGCTCGACCTGCTCGGCTGGGTCGATCGTCGCCTCGACGTGCAGCGCTGCGGCGATCGCTCGCTGCCGGTCGCTCGCCTCGCGGTCAGCCACGCCGCACCTCCGCGTCGTCGGCGAGCGTGCGCAGCAGCAGTCGCACCGACCGGTCGACGCTCTGCGCGACGATCTCCGCCGCCTCGCCCTCGAGGGCGTGCTCGACGACGACGGCGCCGTCGCGCGTCGTGCAGGCGACGTGGACGGTGCCGACCGGCTGGCCCTCCTGGCGTGCGGGACCGCCGACGCCCGTCAGGCCCACGCCGACGTCGGCACCCAGCAGGCGCCGCGCGGCATCGGCCATCTGCTGCGCGCAGGCACCCGAGATGATGGGGCCCTCGACCCCGAGCAGCGACCGCTTCACCTCGGTCGCGTACGCGACGATGCCGCCGCGCATCCACTCGCCCGCGTTCGGACTCGTCGCGAGCGCGTCGGCGAGCAGCCCGCCGGTGAGGGATTCGGCGGTCGCGACCGTCACCCCGGCTGCCTGCGCGCGGTCCGCCACGCGCCCTTGCAGCTCGGCATCGACGACGTCCTGCATGGGGTCTCCTCTCGCTCGTCGCGCGGCGATGCCGCGACGGAACCAGGCTGCCGGTCGCGCGCGCAGAGCGCGACCGGGTTGAGGAGCGCGGCCCCAGTCGCTAACGGTCGGTCGTCGTGCCGTGCGGGTCGCGAGCGGATGCGGCCGTCGACCGGTCGGCGGCGTCACGGTCGTCGGTGACGGCGGCGATCGCGCGCAGGAACGTCGTGAGCCACACGAAGATGAGGCCGCACGCGGCGAACTCGAACCCGGTGAAGTTGTAGTACCCGATGGGCACCCACAGCACGAGGGCGAAGATGGTGCCCGCGACCATGAGGATCGAGACGGCGTGCACGCCGCGCGGCAGGCCGGGTGCGATCCACGGCAGCAGCGAGCAGAGCACGAGGAAGACGAGCACCATGCCGGCGGCGAGGCCGATGTGCAGCCACTCCACCCAGTCGACGCGCACGATGCCCGTCAGCATCATGAGCGCGCCGATCGCTGCGAGGAGCCTGCCGACCCATGCGGTGCGTCCGCCCTCGGGCACCGCGCGCTCGAGGTCGTGCGTGATGTACGCGGCCATCGTGGCGACGAGCAGTCCGGACACGACGAGCGTGCCGTTGAACGCGATGCCGGAGATGCCCCCGCCGGCGCCGAGCTCGGAGAAGTGCACCTCCCACCACGACGCGTCGGAGGCGGTGAGCATGGAGAAGAGCACGCCCACGACGAGGAACGCGGGCACGAGCACCCCGAGCACGCGCGTGTCGATCTCCTCGCCGAGCGGATGCGCCAGGTACGCGGCGACGCCGCCCGCGATGGCGACGGCGAGCGCGCCTGCGAACGTGTCCATCTCGAGGCCGGCGAAGCCCTCCTGGAAGACGAGCGAGATGGTCAGGATCGCGATGTAGGCGAACCCCATGCACACGACGGTGAGGCAGGCGCCCGCGAGCGCCCGCACGACGCCGCCGAGCCGCTGCAGCGTCGCCGCGTGGCGGGGGTCGGTCGTGCGGAGGTAGGCGCCGACGAACGACGCTCCGGCGGTGACGGCCGCCGCGGCGGCTGCGACGCTTCCGACGGAACGCGCTCCGGCGAGCGGATGCGTGTCGCCGCGCAGGATCGCGAGGGCGACGAACCCGGCGACGAACGCGATCGCACCGCTGACGAGCGCTGCGGCGACGGCCTCGAGCTCGCGCTTCGAGCGGGGGCCGAGGTCGGCGGTCGCGAGCATCCGCTCGACCGGGCGCAGCACGTCCATGCGCGTCAGACGGGCTGGGCGAGCGCGAGGCGCTCGGCGAGCGGCAGGCGCAGCAGCGCCGCGCCGGGCACGAGCAGCTTCGCGCCGCGGATGCCGGCACCGACGACGACGTCGCCCGCATCCGCGACGGCGTCGTCGACGAGGATCGGCCACGACGGCAGGCCGACGGGCGTGATGCCGCCGAACGCCATGCCCGTGTCGCGCACGGCGTCGTCCATGGGCGCGAACGACGCCTTGCGGGCATCGAGGTGCCTCCGCACGACGCCGTTGACGTCGGCGCGGTGGGTCGCGAGCACCATGACGGCCGCAGTGCGCACCTCGTCGCCGCGGCGGCCGGCGACGATGACGCAGTTCGCGCTCGCCTCGAGCGCGACGTCGTATGCGCTGCAGAACGCCGCCGTGTCGGCGAGGTCGGCGTCGATGGCGGCGACGAGCGCGCCGGGCACCGCATCGATCGCGGCGGCGACGGTGGGCGCGAGCAGCTCGGGGTGGTCGGCTGCGGGCATCCAGTCGAGGGTGCCGCGTGCGCTCGGGCTCATGTCGCGAGCCTAGCCGCGGGCGCGAGGGGCTGCCCAGGCCGGATGCGGCGCAGGCGGCGGGCGCCGACGTGACCTCCGGGAGCCGCGACCGAGGGCGATGCGCACTGCTGTGCACCGACTCGTTGACAGGCCGGGCAGGTCAGGCGCACACTGGCGGCACCTCGAGAGTGCGACGCATCGAGCTGGGCACCATCCCGGCGACAGGAGTCGACCGTGCCACTGCCGAGCGAGTCCGAGATGTCGCAGGAGCTCCGTGCGCTGCTCGTCGTCGCCGGTGCGCGCCTCGACGCGCCCATCGCGCAGCCTCCCGCCGAGCCCGAGCCCGGCGAGTCGCGCGAGCGTTGGCGCGACCGGCTGGCGCTCGCGCGCACGCAGCACGACGGGGCGGCGCTGGCATCCACGACCCTGTCGCGCGAGATCCTCGGCGACGAGCCTGCGCGTGCAGCGGTGCGCGCGGCATGGCACGAGGTGCCCGTCGATGGCGGGTCGATCGTGGTGCGCAGCTACGTGCCGCCGGGCGACGGACCGTTCGGCGTCGTGCTGCTCGTGCACGGCGGCGCGTTCTGGATGGGCGGCGGCGCGGCAGGGTTCCTGCTGAACGATGCGACGTGCCGCGAGGTGAGCGGCGATGCGGGGGTCGTGGTCGTGAACGTCGACCACCGCCTCGCTCCCGAGCACCGCTTCCCCGTGCCGGTCGACGACGTCGAGGCCGCGGTGCGCTGGGTCGTCGACGGCGGCTCGGGGCTGCCGGTGGATGCCTCCCGCGTCGTCGGCTACGGCATCAGCTCGGGCGGCTGCATCGTGGCGCTCGTGGCGCAGCGCCTCGCGGGCGGACCCGCGGCGCTCGCGGGCACCGTGCTGCAGCATCCCTCCCTCGACCTCACCCTCTCGTCGAGCCGCTTCGCGGGCGACGCCGAGGCGATCGAGGCAGGCAGGCGGATCGTGACGCTCTACGGCGGGCCGGACGCCGACGCGCACGCGATGTCGCCTGGGCTCGCGGCCGACGTCGGCGGCGTGCCTCCCACGCTCGTGATCGTCGCGACGCACGACCACCTCGCCGACGACGGCATCCGCTACGCCGAGCGTCTGGGCGAGGCGGGCGTCGAGGTCGAGCTCGTCGAGCGCCCCACGACCCACACCCTGGGGCTGGCGGACGACCTCCGGGCGGTGCGGCACGCGGTCGTGACGTGGATCCGGGAGCGCATCGGTGCCTGAGCGTGCGGCCGGGCCCGCGCAGCCGGTGCCGGGGGCCGATCCGGTGCCGTGGCTGCCCGTGCCGCGCGGCAGTCGCGCGCAACGCGGCGCCCTGCGGCGCCTGCGCGCGGGCGCGGGGCTCGGCGAGCCCAGGCACCCCGCCGTGCGCATCCGACGCGGCCTGGGCGTGCCGATGCGCGACGGCACCGTGCTCGTCGCCGACCATCTCGCCGCGCACGACGAGGCGACGCCCGTCGTGCTCATCCGCACGCCCTACGGCCGCGACGGCGCGCTGCCCACGGCGCGGGCCTTCGCGGAGCGGGGCCTCCACGTCGTCGTGCAGGAATGCCGCGGCACGTTCGACTCGGGCGGCGGCGCCTTCGATCCGTTCGTGCACGAGCGCGCCGACGGCACCGACACGCTCGCGTGGATCGCGAGGCAGCCGTGGTGCGACGGCACCGTGCACACCTTCGGCTCGTCGTACGTGGGCCTCACCCAGTGGGCGCTCGTCGACGACGCCGACGACACGCTCGCGTCGATGTCGATCGGCGTCTCGGCGCGCTCCTTCCGGGCGACGATGCTGTTCCACGCCGGCGGCATCGACATCCAGAACGCGCTCACGTGGTTCTTCGCCCTCCACATGCAGGAGATGGCGACCGCGCGGCGCCTCGTGCGCCTCGTGCTCGCACCGCGTCGACTGCGGAGGGCGAGCCTCGCCGTGCCGCCGGACGACGCCGTCGACCGCGCGACGGGCGCTGCGACGCCCGCGTGGCGCGCGTGGCTGCGAGAGACCGACCCCGACGGCCCGTACTGGCGTGCGCGCACCTTCGCGAGCGATCTGTCGCGCGTGCCTCCCGTCACGCTCGTCGCCGGATGGCAGGACCTCTTCCTCACCGGGCAGATCGCCGACTTCCAGCAGCTGCAGGCGGCTGGGCGGCGCGTGCGACTCATCGTCGGCCCATGGACGCACATGAGCGTCGAGCCCGGGCATCGCAGCATGCGCGAGGCGGTGCGGCAGCTCGAGCACCCCGACGACGCGTGGACGGGACCCGCCGTCGAGTACGCGATCGCGCCGGGCGGGGCGTGGCGCACCGCCGAGCGCTGGCCGCCGCCGTCGACGCCGCACGAGCTCGACCTCACCGCGGACGGCGCGCTCGCGCCAGCAGGCGACGACGTGCGCACGGGGTCGACGACGTACCGCTACGACCCGGCCAGGCCCACGCCCTCCGCAGGTGGTCGCACCCTGTACCCGTTCGACGTGGGCGTGCGGCGGCAACGTCGTCGGGAGCGCCGCGACGACGTCGTGTGCTGGACGAGCGCGCCGCTCGAGACGCCGCGCGTCATCGCGGGCGACCCGGTCGTGCGGCTGCGGATCGCCTCGACGGCACCGCGCCCCGACCTCTTCGTCTGCCTCGCCGACGTCGACGCGAAGGGCATCTCCCGCAACGTCACCGACGGCTACGTGCGCCTCGACTCGGATGCGCCAGGCGCCGTGCGCGACATCGAGCTGCCGCTCGCGCCCACCGCGCACGCCTTCGGCGTGGGGCACCGCATCCGGGTGCAGGTCTCGAGCGGCGCCCACCCTCTGCATCTGCGCAACCCCGGCACCGACGATCCGACGCGCGACCACGCTCGGCTGCGCGCGAGCGTGCAGACCGTCGAGCACGGGCCAGGGCTCGCGACGCTCGTGCTGCCGCTGCTCGACGACGCCGACGCAGATGGCACGGCCGGAGCAGCGTAGCCTGCTGGCGCATCCGCCGCCACGGGGCAGCGCTGCCGCGACGACGCGAGGACCGTTGGGAGCACGACGAGACGAGGATGCCCTGCGCACGACCCACGCGCGCACGGCATCCATCGAGAGGAACCACCATGGCGAAGGCCACCATCGAGAAGGCGGCTGGGTTCGACCCCATCCGCTCCGCCCACGACCTCGGCGTGCGCAGCTCCCACGCGTACATCGCCGGGTTCGCGTCGATCGTCATCTCGCTCGCAGCGTGGACGGCGTCGCGCGCGAAGTCCGACGACTCGAAGGCGCAGTCCGACCGCTGGGGCATCTTCGTCGGCCACTGGGCGCCGACGTTCTTCGGCGTCGGCCTCGCGCTGAAGCAGGAGGAGCGCTGACGCGCATCCGACGCTGACGCGTGAGGGGGCTCGGCCGACTGGTCGAGCCCCCTCGTGCGTGCTCATGCGGCGGGGAACGCGACGCCCGTGAGCTCCTGCGACACATCCCACATGCGTGCCGCATCCGCCTCGGAGCGCACGGGCGCGAACGGCCGCTGCAGCCCGGGTCCGCCGCCGATCCTGCCGGGGCCGCGCGGGCTCCACAGCTGGCCGGCCGTCGCGTCGGGCGACGTCGCCGCGACGAGCGCAGGCAGCATCGCCGTCTGCGGCGTGCCCGCGATGCCGCGAGCCGACATCCACCGGATGGCGCGGATGCCGCGGGAGTCCGCCGCGCGGCCGAGCTCCGGACGCGCGGCGAGCAGACTCGTGGGTGCGACGCCAGGATGCGACAGCACGCTCGTGATGCCCCATGCGCCCGCCGCAGAGCGCCTCGCGAGCTCGAGGCCGAACAGCCCGTACGCGATCTTCGACTGGCGGTAGGCGGCCATGCCGTCGTAGCCGCGCGTCGACTGCAGGTCGTCCCAGCGGATGCTGCCGCGGCTCGCGGCGACGCTCAGCTGCGACACGACGCGCGCGCTGCCCGCCCGCAGCAGCGGCAGCAGGTGCGCGACGAGGGCGACGTGGCCGAGATGGTTCGTGCCCAGCTGCAGCTCGAACCCGTCTGCGGTCGTCTGCCGCTCGGGCGGCGTCATGACGCCGGCGTTGCCGACGAGCACGTGGATCGGCTCCCCCTGCGCGCGCAGCGTCTCGCCGAGCGCTGCGACCGACGCGAGCGACGACAGGTCGAGCGCGTGCAGCGTGAGCCGGGCATCCGGCACCGCGGCGCGGATGCGGGCGACTGCGGCCTCGCCCTTCGCGGGGTTGCGCACCGGCAGCAGCACCTCGGCGCCGGCGCGAGCGAGCCGCTCCGCCAGGTGCAGCCCCATCCCGTCGCTGCCTCCCGTCACGAGGGCTCGGCGGCCGGCGAGGCTGGGGACGTGGACGTCGATCGTGCGTGGCATGGCGTGCTCCTTGTCGTCTCCATCACCCTCGCCGTCGCGTCGCGGCGCATCCAGGGATCGTCGATCCGTGGATGCGCGAGGCCGGTCGCGGCAGGATCGAGCCATGGACATCGATCGCGCAGGCCTCGCCGGATTCCTGCGTGCGCGCCGCGGCGCGCTGCAGCCGGAGGACGTCGGCCTGCCGCGCGGGCAGCGGCGACGCACCGAGGGCCTGCGGCGCGAGGAGGTCGCGGCGCTCGCGCACATGAGCGTCGACTACGTCGCTCGGCTCGAACGCGAGGTGGGGCCGCAGCCGTCGCCGCAGATGCTCTCGTCGATCGCGCAGGGCCTGCACCTGTCGCGCATCGAGCGCGACCACCTGTTCCGCCTCGCCGGGCACGAGCCGCCCTCTGGCGGCGTCGAGGGCGAGCACGTGGCACCCGGGCTGCTGCGCGTGCTCGACCGTCTCGACGACACGCCTGCCGAGATCGTGACCGAGCTGGGCGAGACGCTGCGGCAGACGCGCATGGGCGTGGCGCTCACGGGCGACACCGCCTCGCTGCGCGGGCCGGAGCGGTCGATCGGGTACCGCTAGTTCCTCACGCCGGGCGCGCGAGCGCTGCATCCGCCCGAGGATCACGCCTTCTACGCCCGCATGTACGCGTCGGGGCTGCGCGAGCTGTCGGCCAGGCGCGGGCCGGGGTCGCGGGCGGCGGCGTACGCGGCGCTGCTGCTGGAGCGGTCGGAGGAGTTCCGCCAGGTGTGGGAGCGGCACGAGGTGGGCGTGCGCCCGCGTGAGACGAAGCGCTACGTGCATCCGGAGGTCGGCGCGCTCGAGCTCGCGTGCCAGCAGCTCGTGGATCCAGCGGAGTCGCACACGCTGCTGGTGTACACGGCGATCCCCGGCACGCCGAGCCACGAGCGCCTCGCGCTGCTGTCGGTGCTGGCGGCGTCGGCGGCCTGACGCCGCCCATCCGCCGCCCACCCGTTGCGAGGTGCGCTTCCTGCACCGGAACCGTTGCGAGGTGCGCTTCCTGCACTCAGGTGCGGATGCAACCGCACCTCAGCGCAGCAAGCGCACCTCGCAACGGGTGGTGGTCAGGCCTTCGTCGACGCCGCCTTCGCAGCCTTCTCGGCGTCGGCGGCGGCCTTCGCCTCCGCAGCCTGCTCGGCGAGCATCGCGTCGCGCTTGGCGCCCGGCACCCATCCGCCATCGACGACCTTGCGCTGGAAGATCGACGCAGCCGTGACGAGCACGACGGCGATCACGATGCAGAGGATCACGCCGAGCGTCGTGCCGCCCATGAGCGAGACGCCGATGAGCGTGCCGAACCAGCCGAAGTCGGCGTCGCCGAACGTCGAGTTCGCGAAGCCGAACTCGCCGAGCACGAGCAGCAGCACCGCGGGCAGGATCGTGATGATCACGCCGTTCACGAAGCCGCCGACCGCGGCGCCGATGCGGCCTCCGGTCGAGTTGCCGAACACGCCTGCGCCACCACCGGTGAAGAAGTGCGGCACCATGCCGGGCAGGATGAGCGCGAGGCCCAGCACCGGGTTGAGCCACACGGCGATGATGCCGAGCGTCACGAGACCGCCTGCGAACGACGACAGGAAGCCGATGAGCACGGCGTTCGCCCCGAACGGGAAGACGATCGGGATGTCGAGCGCCGGCTTCGCGCCGGGCACGACCTTCTCGGCGATGCCCTGGAAGGCGGGGACGAGCTCGCCGAGCACCGTGCGCACGCCGTAGAGGATGATCGCGACGCCGACGCCGAACTGCAGCGCCTGCGCGAACGCGGCCATGATGAACGCGCCCGGGTCGGGCGAGCCGAACAGCGCCATCGCCTCCTCGGGCATCGCGATGAGGCCCCAGATCGCGAAGACCTCGTAGATGAGCACCATCGACAGCGCCGTGGCGATCATCGAGTCGCGCAGGAACTTCAACCCCTGCGGGAAGCGGATCTCCTCGGTCGAGCGGCTGCGACGGCCCGTGACCTGACCTGCGGCGCCCGCGGCGATGTAGCCGAGCGTGCCGAAGTGGCCGATCGCGAGCGTGTCGTCGCCGGTGATCTTGCGCATCCACGGCTGCGCGAACGCCGGCATGACGACCATGATCACGCCGAGCAGCAGCGCGCCGACGAGCACGACGAGCCAGCCGAGGTCGTCGCCGAAGCCGACGGTCAGCACGACCGTGAGCATGAGCGCCATGAACACCATGTGGTGGCCGGTGAGGAAGATGTAGCTCAGCGGCGTGAAGCGCGCGAGCACGAGCATCACGAGGAAGCCGAGCACGAGCACGTAGGCGCTCGTCGCCCCGTACTGCTCGGAGGCGATGGCCGTGATGACCTCGTTCGTCGGGATGACGCCCTGCGCTCCCGTGACGGCGAGGATGAGCTCGCCGAGCGGGCCGAGGGAGGCGACGACGACGTTGGCGCCGGCACCGAGGATGAGGAAGCCGAGCGCCGCCTTGAGGCCGCCGCCCACCACCTGGCCCGCATTGCGGCGCAGCGCGATGAGCCCGATGGCGGTGATGATGCCGATGAGGTACGCGGGCACGTTGAGGATCTGCTGCCCGATGAAGTCGAGGATGACGACGAGCCACTCCATCGCGGCTCCCTTCTGCTGTGTCTGGTGGGGAGGGGGTGCCCGGGGG
>NZ_CEEDMM010000029.1:160501-297899 GCF_979255995.1 Agrococcus sp. AC640b | reverse complement strand
GCTCGGCAGGTACTGGTACGTGCCGCTGGGGCCCACCGGCGACGACCTCGAGGGCATCGTCGCGGCGATGCGTGCGTACGCGTCGCAGCAGCCGGGGCTCCTCGTGGTGAAGATCGAGCCTCGCCTCGCCCGCACGCCCGAGCTCGTCGCTCGGCTCGAGGCGACGGGCCTCGAGGCCAGCCGCGACATGCAGGTGCAGACCCACACGGTCGTCCTCGACCTCGCTCAGGGCATGGAGGCGCTGCTGGCCTCGTTCTCGCAGTCGACGCGGCGCCACATCCGCAAGGCGCAGCGCGACGGCTACCGCGTCGAGCGCGTCGACGTCACGGCCGAGACGCGCGAGCGCATGCACGCGATGATGCAGACGGTCGCGGGCGGCAAGGGCATGGACGGCATGCGCGAGCGCGAGTACTACGACCGCTTCTGGCAGGCGTTCGCGAGCCGCGGGACCGGCCAGCTGTACCTCGGCTTCGACGACGACGGCGACGTGCCGCAGGCCGGCATCTTCGTGACGTTCGCAGGCCGCACCGCCGTCTACAAGGACGGCGGCTCGCGGCCCGACCGCCGCATCGCGGGCGGGGCGCCGCTGCTGCTGCACACCGCGATGGAGGATGCCGTCGCGCGCGGATGCACCGCGTTCGACCTCGCAGGCACCCCGCCTGCCGACCGACTCGACGACCCCGAGCATCCGTTCCACGGGCTCGGCCAGTTCAAGACGCGCTTCGGACCGGTGACGAGCTTCCTGCCGTCGTTCGACCTCGTGCTGCACCCGCTGCGCCACCGGCTGTGGGAGCGCGTGCTGCGACGCATCGAGTGGCGTCTGAAGCCCGGACCGGACACGCTGCGATGACCGCGACGACCGTGCGCCTGGCGACGCAGGGCGAGATCGACCGCTGGGACGAGCTCATCGAGACGAACCCCGACGGCGGCATCATGTCGCAGGCTCGGGCGATGGCCGAGATCAAGCGCCACGACGGTCTCGAGCCGCGCTTCCTCGTCGTCGAGGGTGCGCAGACGATCTACACGCTCGCGCACGAGGGTCGCGTGTGGCTCGGCAGGTACTGGTACGTGCCGCTGGGGCCCACCGGCGACGACCTCGAGGGCATCGTCGCGGCGATGCGTGCGTTCGGTCGCACCCAGCGGGGGCTGCTCGCGATCAAGATCGAGCCGCATCTGCTGCGCACGCCGGAGCTCATCGCCCGCATCGAGGCGACGGGCGCGCAGCGCAGCCGCGACATGCAGCTGCTCACCCACACCGTCGTCCTCGACCTCACGCTCGGCGACGACCTCATCATGCGGTTCCAGAAGAACCTCCGCTCGTCGATCCGCGGCGCGGCGAACAAGGGCTACCGCGTCGAGCGGGTCGGGCCGGGCGAGGTCACCGAGGCGCACATGCAGCGCTTCTACGAGCTGCTGCGCACCATCAACGGCGGCAAGGGCGTCGCGGCGATGCGCGACTACGCCTACTACCGGCTGTTCTGGACGGAGTTCTGCAGCCGCGGCGAGGGCGTGTTCTACTTCGGATTCGACGACGACTCCGACGAGCCGCAGGCTGCGATCTTCGTGACGACCGCCGGCCGCACCGTCGTCTACAAGGACGGCGGATCGCGTCCGCAGCGGTCGATCGCCGGTGGCGCGGCGCTGCTGCTGTGGACGGCGATGCAGGACGCCGCAGCCGCAGGCAAGACCGCCTTCGACCTGTGCGGCACGCCTCGCCCCGACCAGATGGACGACGTCACGCACTGGTATCACGGCGTCGGCCAGTTCAAGAAGCGCTTCGGCCCCGTCGTGTCGTACCTGCCGTCGTTCGACGTCGTGCTGCGCGGCACCCGCCACCGGCTGTGGGAGCACGTCGTGCGCCGCGTCGAGTGGCGGCTCAAGGCCGGCAACGAGTCGCTGCGCTAGGAGGCTTTCGGATGCGAACGACGATCATGCGACTGCGCGATGCGACGACCGACGAGGTCGCCGACTGGGATGCGCTCGTGCAGCAGAACCCCGACGGCGGCCAGTGGGTGCAGGGCGAGGCGTACGGCGCGCTGAAGCACGCGCAGGACGGGCACGTGCTGCGGCATCTCGTGCTCGAGGACGACGGCGCGCGCGTGGCGGTGCTCGCGCTCGAGCACCGCAGCATCGTGGGCAGGCAGTGGTACCTGCCGCAGGGGCCCGGCATCGCGCCTGCGTCGATGGCGGCCTTCACGACGGCGCTGCGGGCCTACGCCGCAGCGCACGCGCGCGACCTGCTCGCCGTCATCGTCGAGCCGTTCGTCGTCGACACCCCTCACGCGCGCGGCGTCCTCGCCGACGCGGGGCTCGTGGCATACGACCGCATCCAGCAGAACACGTACACGGTGCTCGTCGACCTCGAGCCCGACGACGACGCGATCTTCGCGGCGTTCTCGAAGAAGCTGCGCAACCACATCCGGTTCGCCGAGAAGAGCGGCTACCGCGTCGAGAAGGTCGAGCCCTCCGAGGCGACGTTCGAGACCATGTACGGCCTCATGCAGACGGTCTCGGGCGGCAAGGGCGTCGCGTCCATGAAGCCGTACGCCTACTACCGGTCGCTGTGGGGCGAGCTGTGCGCGCGCGGCCAGGGCCACTTCTGGTTCGGCTACGACGGGGCGCACGAGGGTCCGCAGGCGTCGGCGTTCATGATCGGCTACGGCAGGTACGCCATCGCGAAGGACGGCGGGTCGGTGCCCGACCGGGCCATCCGCGGTGGCGCGCACCTCATCCGCTGGACCGCGATGCGCTGGTTCAAGGAGCACGAGGGCCGCACGATCTACGACACGTACGCGACGCCGCCGTCGTGGGCCGCAGACGATCCGAGCGAGCAGATGCACGGTCCCGGCATCTTCAAGCGCCTCTTCGGCCCCATCACCGACCACGTGCCCAGCCACCGGCTCGTGCTGCAGCCGAAGCGTCTGCGCGCGTACGAGCGGCTCGTGCTGCCCGTCGAGTGGCGCGTGCGTCGGCGTCCCTACGGCATCTGGTAGCAGCCTGGGAGTGCCGCGCCCCCACCCCGGATAGGCTCCCCGCGGGGGACGCGCATGAGGCAATCCAGGCAGTGGTCGGCACGTCTCGCCACGCCCGCGGAACGGCAGGACTGGGACGCGCTCGTCGAGGGCAACCCCGACGGCGGGCAGTGGACGCAGGGCTCGGCGTTCGCGGCGCTCAAGGCGCCCGATCGGCTCGTGCCGCGCTTCCTCGTGCTCGAGCGCGACGGTGACGAGCGACCGCGACGCATCCACGTGCTCGCGCTCGAGCACCGCAGCCTCGCCGGCCGATTCTGGTACCTGCCGACGGGGCCGGGCGTCGACGGCCTCGACGACCTGTCGGGCATCCTCGACGCGCTGCGCGCCGAGCGCGACGGGCTGCTGCGTGGCGTGTTCGCCGTGAAGGTCGAGCCGTTCGTCGTCGACACCCCTGGCCACCGCGCGGTGCTGCGCGATGCGGGCCTGCGCACGTCGGCGGTGATCCAGAAGAACACCCACACGGTGCTCGTCGACCTTGCACGGGAGCCGGACGCGATCTTCGCCGGCTTCTCGAAGAGCCTCCGCAACCACATCCGCACCGCGACGCGCCTCGGCTATCGCGTGGAGAAGGTCGAGCCCGGCGAGGAGACCTATCGCACGATGTACGGCCTGATGCAGACGATCTCCGGTGGCAGGGGCAGCGATCTCACGCGGCCGTACGCCTACTACCGGCGCCTGTGGAGCGAGCTGTGCGCGCGCGGCCACGGCCACTTCTGGTTCGGCTACGACGGGGCGCACGAGGGTCCGCAGGCGTCGGCGTTCATGATCGGCTACGGCAGGTACGCCATCGCGAAGGACGGCGGGTCGGTGCCCGACCGGGCCATCCGCGGCGGTGCGCACCTCATGCGCTGGACCGCGATGCAGTGGTTCCGGGAGCACGAGGGGCGCACGGTGTACGACGCGTACGTCACGCCGCCGTCGTGGCTCGCCCACGACCCGACGCAGCCGATGTACGGACCCGGCAGGTTCAAGCTGCAGTTCGGGCCCATCACCGATCACCTCCCCAGCCACGACCTCGTGCTCGACGAGCGGCGGTTCCAGCTCTTCACCAGGGTGCTGCTGCCGATCGAATGGCGGCTGCGGCGCAAGCCGGGAGGCATCTGGTAGCGCGGTGGACGATCGCTGCCTGCGGCGCGCGCGTCGCACAGGCGACGTCGGGGGACGCCCCGCTACGCTGGCTGCATGGCGCGCGTCGGGGATCCAGCAGAGCTGGCACGCATCCTGCGCGGCGAGTGGGCGATCCGCGCCACGACGTTCCCCTACTGGCTGTCGGACAACCGCCGCAACACGCGCGTGACGATCGACGTCGTCGACTCGTCGCCCCTGCGGCTGCGCGAGACGTACGAGTACCACCGGCCGGACAAGGGCGACCGCGAGCTCATCGCCGAGCTGCGCTGGAAGGGCGACCACTTCGCGTGGAAGGCGATCGGCGCGACGAAGCTCATCCGCACGGCGTGCGTCGTGAGCGACACGCCCGCGACGCCCGACATCGTGAGCGTGCACTTCGGTCGCAGCGCCATGGTGCGCCAGCCCGCCGTCACGCTGCTCGCCAGGCCCCACCTCGACCCCGACCACGTGCGCGCGATGGTCTCGCGCGACACGCATTCGTTCGAGCTGTCGGCTGCGGAGTTCTGGCGGCTGTCGTGGCTGCAGGTGCACCCGACCGTGTCGGCAGAGCCCGCGTCCTCCTGAGTCGTGTTGGATGGGATGCATGCTCGACGACGCGGCTGGCATCCTCCGGCGCCTCGCCGCGAGCACGGGACGAGAGCTCGTCACGCATCGCCAGCAGGATCTCGAGCCCGTCTCCGACGGCATCATCCTCGGCTACGCGTGCACGTTGCGCGCCCCCGACGACACGCTCGAGCGCGTCACGATCTACGTGAACACCTCGCCGGATGCGCCCGTGGGGGAGCACACCGTGCAGCTCGTCGATCGTGGCTCCGGCGAGCGGCTCACCGCCTGGACGTATCCGCAGGACCCGTCGCTGCCGTCGCTGCCAGCCGTGTCGTACCCGGAGGCCGCAGGCGTCGTGCTGGCGAAGTTCGGCATCGAGGCGTCGGGCGCGACCCTGACGATGGAGTCGTACCGGCCAGGCAAGCGCGCGGTGCTGCGGGTCGACACGGGTACGACGCAGCACTTCGCGAAGGTCGTGCAGCCGGCGCTGGCCGCGACCATCCACGACCTCCACGTCGCGCTGCACGCTGCGGGGCTGCCGGTGCCGCGCAGCCTCGGCTACTCGGAGGCCGGCCTGCTGCTGCTCGAGCGCATGCCTGGCGATCCCGCCCTCGAGCACGTGGCGACGATCGCCGACGACCCGCGGTTCCTGCAGAGCGTGGAGGGCGTCGTCGCGCACCGCGCGAGCGTGCGCGTGGGCGTCGCGGCGCGCGAGTCGCTCGCGCGCCGCGCGGACTGGTACGCCGATCGCATGGCCGAGACCTCGCCCGTGCTCGCGCCGCGCGCCGCCGCGATCGTCGAGCGGGTGCGCGCGCTGTACGCCTCGACGGCCGTGCCGACGCCCGTCACGGTCCACGGCGACCTGCACCTGGGCCAGATCCTCGTCGACCCGCAGGAGCCCTGGCGCATCACGGGGCTCATCGACATCGACACCGCGGGCCTGGGCGACCCTGCCGACGACGCGGCGGCGCTCGCCGCCCACGTCGTCGTCACGGCGTTCGAGTCGGCCTCCGCCGGCTCTCGCACCGATGCAGACGCGCTGCGCAGGCTCGCGGCGGTGCTGCGCTCGCGCTGGACGGACGGCGGACGCACCGCGGCGATCGCCGCCATCCACCTCGTCGGCCACGCGCTCGCCGTCGCCGGTCGCGGCGACGAGCACCTGTCGATCGCGGTGCGCCTCCTCGACGAGGCCGACCTCGCCCTCGGCGTCACGCAGCAGCAGCGCGCATAGCCGCCTGCCCGCGCGGCTCAGTCGAGTCGGATGCCGTCCTCGCGCAGACCGCGCACGAGGCCGCCGCCGTTGGGTGCGAAGTGCCAGGGCACGGCGGAGTCGGTGGGCACGTGCTTGCGACCGCCCGCGAGCACCGCCTCCTGCGGCGAGAGCTGGCGGATCGCGACGGCCGCGACGGCGCCGGGGTGCTCCTGGGCGAACGCGGCGTAGATCGACTCGTCGTGCTGCCCGTCGTCGCCGACGAGCAGCCATCGGATGTCGGGGAAGTCGCGCGCGAGCCTGCGCAGCTGCGCGCGCTTGTGCGCCTGCCCGGAGCGGAAGATCCGGTCGTGCGTCGGACCCCAGTCGGTGAGGATGAGCGGCCCCGGCGGGTACAGGTTGCGCGAGAGGAACCTGCGCAGCGCGGGCGCGACGTTCCACGCGCCCGTCGAGAGGTAGATGAACGGCGCCGTCGGGTTGCCGCGACGCACACGGTCGTAGAGCACCGCCATGCCGGGCACGGGCCGCCTGGCGTGCTCGTCGAGCACGAACGCGTTCCATGCGGCCAGCAGCGGACGCGGCAGCAGCGTGACCATGACGGTGTCGTCGACGTCGGACACGACGCCGACGCGCGTCGCGGGGTCGACGACGAAGATCGGAGCCTGCACGGGCTCGGAGCCGGGCACGGAGAGCGTGACCTCGCCCCATCCGGGGGCGAGCGACACGGGCACGACGGCGTCGACGAGGCCGCCGCGGTCGGCCGTGACGGTCGCGGTCGTGCCGCCGGAGGAGACGGTCACCTCGGCCGACGACAGGCTGATCGACGTGAACGTGCGCCAGCCCCGCATGTTCTCGTACAGGGCGCGCTGCTCCTCGCCCGGCGTGACGAGCAGCACGCGGCACAGCACTCGCACCCAGCCGTCGCCGCCGTAGCCGGCGTAGGGGATGACGGCGGGCCGCTTGCCATCGCGCAGGGCGCGCGCCTCGCGCCGCTCCTGCACCCAGTCCTCGACGCGCGCGGCGCGATGGAGGATGGGGTCCGGCACATGCGCCAGGGGGTCGAGCTCAACCACGTCGATGCCTCATCGTCGTTCACGCTACCCGCGGTCGGCGCCGCCCGCAGCCCGTGTCAGGCGATGGGAGCGATGAGGTCCGGTCCATCGGCGCGCACGTTGCCGACCTCGCGGCCCACCTCGCGCAGCGACAGCGACTCCACCTGCTCGGCGGCTGCGGCGACGACCGCGTCGACCAGGTCCTGGTCGCCCTCGGTCTCGGCGTCGAGCCACGTGTCCCACAGCTCGGGCCCGAGCACGACGGGCATGCGGTCGTGCAGATCGGCGAGCGGGCCGGTCGCGTCGGCCGTGAGGATCGTCGACGACAGCACCCACGCGCCCTCCGGGCTCCTCCACCACGCGTAGAGGCCCGCGAACCCGATGGGTCGCTCGTCGGCGGCGTGCACGAACCACGGCGTGCGCTCGGGCTTGCGCCATTCGTACCAGCCGCTCGCCGGCACGATCGCGCGCCGAGCGCCGAGCGATGCGGCGAACGTCCGGCGCTCCGCGACCGTCTCGCTGCGTGCGTTGATGGCCTTGACCCCGCTCGCGAGATCCTTGGCCCACGTGGGCACGAGCCCCCATCTCGCGGCCTCGAGCCTGCGCGTCGGCGGCGAGCCGTCACGCGATGGCGGCTCGACCACCACCGGGGCGAGGTCGGTGGGGGCGACGTTCCACGATCGCTCGGGCAGCGATCCCACCTCGTCCACCTCGAAGAGGGCGACGAGGTCGCCGGGATCCGCAGCCATGACGTAGCGTCCGCACACGCGAGCATGATGCCACGGACGAGCCCGTTGGCGCGTCTGCCGCATCGGTGCGCGCCGCGCCGGTATATTCATGCGAACTGAGCGACGCTCGACAAGGCAGGAGACCGAGCATGCCCATGACGGTGCACCCGGACGCGGCATCCGTGGCCGTCCGCAGCGCGCCCGTGCAGCCCAGGGCAGCAGCGCGCATCGAGGCGCTGCTCGATGCCGCGGCGCACTGCGTCGACGAGGTCGGCTCCGAGCTCCTCACGACCGCGATGGTCGCGAAGAGCGCAGGCGCGTCGATCGGCACGGTCTACCGCTACTTCCCCGACCGCATCGCGGTGCTCGTCGCCCTCGCGGGCCGCAACCTCGAGCGACTGCGCGGACGCTTCGAGCGGACGCTGACCGACCCTGCGCACGAGACGTGGGAGCAGGCCGTGACGGCGCTGCTGCGCGAGTTCATCGCCGCCTACCGCGAGATCCCGTCGTTCCGATCGGTGCGCACGGGCGACTGGCTCGACGTCGGCCCCGAGCGCCCCGCCGACTCGACCGAGCTCATCGCCGCCGAGACGCTCGCCGTGCTCTCCGCCCGGTTCGGCATCCCGAACGACGAGGCCGCGGCGACGGCGCTGCGCCGGGCGTTCCGCGTCGCAGACGCGCTCGTGATGTTCGCGTTCCAGCGCGATCGCTTCGGCGACGAGGAGATCCTCGAGATGTCGCTCGAGCACGGCCTGCTCGAGGCGCGCCACGGCATCGGCGCGCGCACATGATCACCTTCGAGCAGGTCTCGAAGGTCTACGGCACGGCTGCGGCCGTGCGCGACTTCTCGCTCGAGGTCGCGCCGCGCACCTGCACGGTGCTCGTCGGCTCGTCCGGCTCCGGCAAGACGACGCTCATGCGCATGGTGAACCGCATGGTCGATCCCACGTCGGGACGCGTGCTCATCGACGGCGAGGACGTCGCGACGAAGGATCCCGTGCGGCTGCGGCGAGGCATCGGCTACGTGCTGCAGGCGGCCGGCCTCCTGCCGCACCGCACGGTGTGGCAGAACGTCGCGACCGTGCCGATGCTCGACGGCACCGGCAAGGGCGAGGCGCGGGAGCGCGCGCTCGAGCTGCTCTCGACCGTCGGCCTCGACGTCGACCTCGCAGACCGCTACCCCCACCAGCTCTCCGGCGGCCAGCAGCAGCGCGTCGGCGTCGCCCGCGCGCTCGCCGCCGACCCGAACATCCTGCTCATGGACGAGCCGTTCGGCGCCGTCGACCCGATCGTGCGCCTCGAGCTCCAGCGCGAGACGCGCAGGCTGCAGCAGGAGCTCGGCAAGACGGTGCTGTTCGTGACGCACGACATCCAGGAGGCGTTCACGCTCGCCGATCAGGTCGTCGTGCTCGAGCGCGAGGGCGTGGTCGCGCAGCGCGGCACGCCCGCCGAGATCGTCGCGGAGCCTGCGAACGACTTCGTGCGCGAGTTCATCGGTGCGAGCGCGGGCGAGCGGTCGCTGCACGTCGAGGAGGTCGACGGCCGGCAGGTGGTCGTCGACCGCGACGGCACGCCGCTCGGCACGCTCGACGCAGCCTGAGGACGCACGCGCCATGGACTGGGTGATCGCGAACTGGGACCAGGTGTGGTCGCTCACGCTCAACCACGCGCGCCTGTCGCTCGCGCCGATCGTCGTCGGCTTCGTCGTCGCGGTGCCGCTGGGCAGGCTCGCGGCCGGCAGCCGCATCGCGCGCGGCATCATCCTGTCGGCGGGCAGCGCGCTGTACGCGATCCCGTCGCTGCCGCTGTTCCTCATCCTCCCGCTCGTGCTCGCCACGAGGACGCTCGACGAGATCAACCTCACCGTCGCGCTCACGCTCTACGCCGTCGCGATCATGGTGCGCAGCTCGACCGACGCGTTCGCATCGCTGCCGCCCTCGACGATCTCGGCTGCGACGGCGATCGGCTACGGCCGAGCCGGGCGCTTCCTGCGCGTCGAGCTGCCGCTCGCCGGTCCCGTGCTGCTGGCAGGTCTGCGCGTCGTGTCGGTCTCGACGGTCGCGATGGTCACGGTCGGCGCGCTCATCGGCAGCGACAACCTCGGCTACCTCTTCACGAACGGCCGTGCCACGAGCAACGTCGACTCCGTGCTCGCCGGCCTCGTCGGCACGCTCGTGCTCGCCGCCGTCTTCGATCTCGTGCTGCAGCTGCTCGGCCGACTCTCGATGCCCTGGAGGCGTTGATGGACTTCCTCCTCAGCGCCATCGCATGGCTCCTCTCGCCCGATCGGTATGCGCCGAACGCGCTGTACTCGATCCCGGAGCGGCTCGGGCAGCACCTGCAGATCACGGCGGCGTGCGTCGTGATCGCAGCGGCCATCGCGCTGCCGCTGGGGTGCTGGATCGGCCACACGGGCCGCGGCAGGCAGGCCGTCATCGGCATCACGAGCGTCGCGCGCGCCGCGCCGGCGCTCGGTCTGCTCATCCTGCTCGTCATGGTGCTCACCGACCCGCTCGGCTCGCGTCAGGCGTCGCTCGTCGGCTGCACCGTCGCCCTCGTCGTGCTCGCGATCCCGTCGATCCTCGCGGGCGCGTACTCGGGCATCGAGTCGGTGGACCGCGTGACGATCGATGCGGCACGCGCCACGGGCATGACGGAGTGGCAGATCCTGACGAAGGTCGAGCTGCCGCTCGCGGCGCCCGTGATCCTGGGAGGGCTCCGCGCCGGCGTGCTCATGGTCGTCGCGACCGCGACGATCGCGTCGTTCGCGGGCTTCGGCGGGCTCGGCGCGATCATCGCCTCCGGCATCGGCCTCAACGACTACGACCTCATGCTCGGCGCGTCGATCCTCGTCGCGGTCCTCGCCCTCGTGCTCGACGGCATCCTCGCGCTCGCGCAGCGCAGCGCGCAGCGCGCACGCCACCTCGGCTGAGCGCGCGCGGCGACGCGAGCGTGCATGTCGCGCGCGTCGCATTCCGTCAAGGGGGAGTGGCGCAGATGCGCACGTCGGTCGTGCCTGGTTCGATGGGAACCCCTTCACTCTGAGGAGCTCCCATGCAGCGTCCCATTCGCGCCATCGCGGCCACGATCGTCGCGGGCGTCGCTCTCGCCGGCTGCGCCACGTCCGACCCCGCAGGCTCCGGCGACGGCGAGGCTGCAGGCGACGGCGAGATCGTCATCGGCTCGAACGCCTACCCCGAGGCCGAGATCCTCGCGTACCTCTACGGCATCGCCCTCGAGGACGCAGGTCTCGAGGTCGACTACAACCTCTCGATCGGCGCTCGTCAGCAGACGTTCCCCGCGCTCGAGGACGGCTCGATCACGCTCCAGCCCGAGTACACGGGCAACCTGCTGAACTACCTCGACGAGAGCAACGCGCTCACCGAGCCCGAAGAGGTCGCCGACGCGCTCGACGAGGCGCTCGATGGCACGGGGCTCGTCGCCTACGAGTACGCGGAGGCGCAGGACCAGGACGCCTACGTCGTCACGCGCGAGTACGCGGATGCGAACGGGCTGACGTCGATCGCCGACCTCGAGCCGCTGCAGCCGTTCACGCTCGGCAGCAACCCGCAGTTCGCGGAGCTGCCCTACGGCCTGCCCGGCCTCGAGCGGGCCTACGGCATCTCCGACGTCGAGTTCGTGCAGTTCGAGGACTACGGCGGGCCCGCCACGGTGCAGGCGCTGCTCGACGGCACGGTCGACGTCGCCGACATCTACACGACGAGCCCGGCGATCACCGAGAACGACCTCGTCGTGCTCGAGGACCCCGAGCAGATCATCGCCGCGCAGAACATCGTGCCCGTGCTCTCGGAGTCGATCGCGTCCGACGAGGTCGAGGAGACGTTGAACGCGATCTCCGCCGAGCTCACCACCGAGGACCTCATCGCGCTGCGCACGCGCGTCGAGGGCGAGGAGACCGCGACGCCCGAGACGGCCGCTCGCGACTGGCTCGTGGAGCAGGGCCTCATCGAGGGCTGACCTCGACCCCGCACGCATGAGGGGGCTGCGCGTCGCATCGGCGACGCACAGCCCCCTCTTCCGTGTCGCACAGCGGGTCCTTCCGTGTCGCACAGTGGCTGGGAGTCGTCCGACAGGAGGATGATGGAGGGACATCCTGGCCCGACGCGAGGTGGACCGTGCTCGACGACCTGCTCGACCCCCTGTCGCTGGCGCGTTGGCAGTTCGCGCTGACGACGATCTACCACTTCCTCTTCGTGCCGATCACCCTCGGCACCGTGTGGCTCGTCGCCGCCTTCCAGACCGCGTGGCTCGCGACGGGCGAGCTCGCCTGGCTGCGGCTCACGCACTGGTTCGGCCGGCTGTTCCTCATCAACTTCGCCATCGGCGTCGCGACCGGCATCGTGCAGGAGTTCCAGTTCGGCATGAACTGGTCGGACTACTCGCGCTTCGTCGGCGACGTGTTCGGCGCCCCGCTCGCGTTCGAGGGCCTCATCGCCTTCGCGTTCGAGGCGACCTTCATCGGCCTGTGGATCTTCGGCTGGGACAAGCTGCCGCCGAAGGTGCACCTCGCCTGCATCTACATGACCGGCATCGGCACGGCCGCCTCGGCCTACTTCATCCTCGCGGCGAACGCCTTCATGCAGAACCCGGTCGGCTTCCGCATCAACGAGGAGCTCGGCCGCGCGGAGCTCACCGACATCGGCGCGGTGCTCACGAATCCCGTCGCCCTCGCCGCGTTCCCGCACACGATGTTCGGGGCGTTCATGGTGGCAGGCACGGTCGCGGTCGCGGTCGCCGCGTGGCATCTCAAGCGCGGTCAGCACGTCGAGACGATGCGCAAGGCGCTGCGCGTTGGCCTGTGGACGACGCTCGTGGCCACGGCGCTCACGTTCGTCGCGGGCGACGCCGTCTCGCTCGCGATGGTCGACGCGCAGCCGATGAAGATGGCAGCCGCCGAGGCGCTGTACGACACGGCGACGGGTGCGGATGCGTCGTTCTCGGTGTTCTCGATCGGCACGCCCGACGGGTCGAGCGAGATCTTCTCGTTCCGCATCCCGTACCTCCTCGCGTTGCTGTCGACGCACGATCCGAACGGCACGGTCGAGGGCATCAACGACCTGCAGGCCGAGTACGTCGCCGCGTTCGGCCCCGGCGACTACACGCCGACGATCTGGATCACCTACTGGTCGTTCCGCTGGATGATCGGCCTGGGTGCCGTCACGGGCCTCGTCGCGCTCGTGGGGCTGTGGGTGACGCGCAAGGGCCGCGAGGTGCCGCGCTGGGCGTGGACCGTCGCGATCTGGACGCTGCCGCTGCCGCTGCTGGCGATGGTCGTCGGGTGGATCTTCACCGAGATGGGCAGGCAGCCGTGGCTCGTGTTCTCGCTGCTGCCCACCGAGGCGGGCGTGAGCCCGGGCACGACCGGCGGCGAGGTGCTGCTGTCGCTCGTGGCCTTCACGATCGTCTACGGCGTGCTGGGCGTCATCAACTTCACCCTCATGCGCAAGGCCGCGCAGGCAGGGCCGCCCGAGGCGCCCGCGCTCGACGAGGACGGCCGCCCCGCGCAGCCGGTCACGGTGTACTGATGGATCTCCCGCTCGTCTGGTTCTGCATCGTCGGCGTGATGTTCGTCGCGTACTTCGTGCTCGACGGCTTCGACTTCGGCGTGGGCATGAGCATGCCGATCCTGTCGCGCGACGACGTCGACCGGCGCCACATGATCAACACGATCGCCCCCGTCTGGGACCTCAACGAGACGTGGCTCATCATCGGCGGCGCCGCGATGTTCGCGGCGTTCCCCGAGTGGTACGCGACGATGTTCTCCGGGTTCTACGTGCCGCTGCTGCTCATCCTGCTGGCGCTCATCGTGCGCGCGGTGTCGTTCGAGTGGCGGCACCAGCACGACGACACCAGGTGGAGGCGCGCATGGGATGCGTGCATCGTCGTCGGCTCGATCCTGCCTCCGCTGCTGTGGGGCGTCGCGTTCGCGAACCTCGCGCACGGCGTCGCGCTCGAGCCGCATCAGGGCGGCGCGCTCATGACCGACGGCCTCCTGGGCGTGCTGCACCCGTACGCGCTGCTGGGCGGCCTCGCCCTCGTGGCCCTGTGCTTCGCGCACGGCGTCGTGTTCACGGCGCTCAAGACCGATGGCGCGCTGCAGCAGCGAGCCGAGCGGCTCGCGCGCGTCGCGCTGCCCGCCGCGATCGTCGTCGGGGGCGCGTTCCTCGCGTGGACGATCGCGCTCGTGCCCGCACCCGGCGTCGTCGCCGCGGCGCTCGTCGCCGCGATCGCGCTCGTCGTCGCCCTCCTGGCGGCGCTGCGCGCCCGCGAGGGCGTCGCGTTCGCGGCGACGGCGGTCGCGATCCTCGCTGCCGTCGCGACGATCCTGCTCGCGATGGCGCTGCGCGACGGCGGCCCGTTCGTGATGCCGGCGTCGAACCCGGTCGGCGACTTCGTGGGGCTCACGATCGACAACGCGTCGAGCTCGGACTACACGCTGCAGGTGATGACCTGGACGGCGGTCGCCGCGCTGCCGCTCATCGCCGGCTACCAGATCTGGACGTACTGGGTGTTCCGCAAGCGCATCCTGCGCGAGACGATCACGGCCGCGGCGCACTGAGCCGCCCGATGCAGCGCCCGGAGGTCGCAGGCACCGCACCCAGCACGCGTCGGCGGGCGCGGCCGCAGGATGGAGGACGCATGCGGCCGCTGGACCCCCGCCTCCTCCGCGTCGCCTCCGCAGCCCGCGCGCTGCTCGCCGCCACCGGCCTCATCGCGTTCGTGCAGGCGTTCGCGATCGTCGCGTTCGCCGCTGCAGCGGGCACGGCGATCGCGATCGTCGTCGGCGGCGCGGACGGCGAGCTCTGGCAGCCGCTCGGCATCGCCGCAGCCGCGATCGTGGTGCGCGCAGGCCTCGGATGGCTCGACCAGACGCTCGCGACGCGCGCGTCGGCGCGGGTGCGCTCGCAGCTGCGCGCGCGGGCGCTCGCGCACGTCGGCGCGACGGGCGTCGACGATCCCGTCGTCGCCGCCACGGGGCTCGGCCGCGGGCTCGACGCGCTCGACGGCTACCTCGCAGGCTTCCTGCCGCAGCTGGCGCGCACCGTGCTCGCCGTGCCCGTCGTGCTCGTCGCCCTGTTCGTGCAGGATCCGTTCTCGGGCGTCGCCGCCGCGGTGTGCCTGCCGATGATCCCCGTGTTCATGGTGCTCATCGGGTTTGCGACGCAGGCGGTGCAGCGTGCGCAGTGGCGCGAGACCGAGCGGCTCTCGGCCGCGACGCTCGACACCCTCGAGGGTCTGGCGACCCTCAAGCTCTTCCGCCGCGACCGGCGTGCGCGAGCGCTCGTCGAGACGCGCAGCGCCGAGCACGGCGTACGGACGATGCGCGTGCTGCGCGTGTCGTTCCTGTCGAGCCTCGTGCTCGAGCTCGCAGGCTCGATCGCGATCGCAATCGTCGCGGTCTCGGTGGGCGTGCGACTGCTGGGCGGCGACATCCCACTCGCGACGGCGTTCAGCGTGCTCATCCTCGTGCCGGACGCCTTCGGGCCCGTGCGGCTCGTCGGCATGGCGTTCCACGCCTCCACCGAGGGAGTGGAGGCGACGGGCCGCGTGCTCGACATGCTCGAGGGGCAGGCGGTCGCCCAGGCCGACACGGCGGATGCGCACGCAGGTGCCGGGCTCGTGCTCGCCGGGCTGCGGGCGCGCCACGGCGGCGCCGTCACCGCGACGCTCCCGGCAGGCACGCTCGCATGCCTGCACGGCCCCTCCGGCGTCGGCAAGACGAGCGTGCTCCGGGCGCTGCTGGGACTCACGGCCGCGGAGGGTGCGGCGAGCCTCGACGGTCGTGCCGTCACGCGGGCCGACCTCGCATGGGCGCCGCAGCGATCGGCGGACGCGCTCGTGACGGGCACCGTGCACGACAACGTCGCACTCGGCGGCGGCGATGCGCACGTCGACGAGGCGATGGCGCTCGCGGGCGTCGACCTCGATCCCGTGACGCCCGTCGACCCCGCGACGGGAGGCGTGCACGGCGCCTCGGGAGGCCAGGTGCAGCGCGTCGTGCTCGCGCGTGCCATCCGCAGGCACCTCGACGGCGCGCGCGTGCTGCTCGTCGACGAGCCGACGAGCGCGCTCGACGCCGAGCACGAGCTGCACGTCGTGCGCGCCCTGCGTGCGCTCGCCGACGCGGGCGCCATCGTGCTCGTCGCCAGCCACCGACCCGCCGTCGTCGCCGCCGCCGACGTCGTGGTCGAGCCTGCGACGCCCGTCGACGCGGCACCGGTGCGCGCATGAGGCCCATCGCCCAGTGGAGCGTGCGCTCGGCGCGCGGCTTCGGCTACGTCGCCGCCGCAGCCACGGGCCTCGCCTCGATCGCGCTCATGGCGACCGCCGGCTGGCTGCTCGCATCCGCATGGCCGCAGCCGCCCATCCTGCACCTGCAGATCGCGATCGTCGGCGTGCGGGCGTTCGCGATCGGCCGCGCCGCGCTGCGCTACCTCGAGCGGCTCGTGTCGCACGACGCCGCGTTCCGGTCGCTGACGCTCGAGCGCGTCGCGCTGTTCGACCGGCTGCGTCCCGTGCTGCCCGCCGGCGCGGGCGCACGCTCGTCGCAGCTGCTCGCGCGCGTCGTCTCCGACGTCGACCGGCTGCAGGATCGCCCGCTGCGCGCCGTCGGGCCGCTCGTGACGGCCATCGCATGCGGCGTCGTCTCCGTCGCCGTCGTCGCCGCGATCGACCTCGCCGCCGGCGCCGTGCTGCTCGCGGTGCTGCTGGGCAGCGGGGCCCTCGCGACGTGGCTCGCGGTGCACGTCGCTGCGCGTGCCGAGCGCGACGTCGCGCCGCTCGCGGCCGAGCTCGACGCACGTCTGCTCGAGGCGCTGCGCGCCCGCGACCTGCTCGTCGCCTACGACGCCTGGGAGGCGGAGGCGGCACGCATCCTCGCGGTGGATCGGCTGCTGGGGGAGCGCAGCCGCAGGCTCGCGCTCGCTGCCGCGGCAGGCTCCGCCGTCATCGTCGCAGCAGGCGGGCTCGCGGTCGTCGCGATCGTCGCGCTGCTCGACGGCGCAGCGCTCGCTGGCGGCCTCGTCGCGCTCGTCGCGCTCGTGCCGCTCGCGCTGTTCGAGGTGTGGGGTGCCGTGCCCGCCGCAGCCCTCACGCTGCGCGAGTCGCGCATCCGCCGCGCTCGCGTCGACGCCGCGACGGCGGGCGTCGACGTGCCCGAGGAGGTCGGCGACGCGACGCCGCCGCGTGGCACGCTGCGGCTCGAGGGCGTCACGGCCGCGTGGCCGGGGACCGAGCCCGCGTTCGCGCCCGTCGACCTCGTCGCCGAGCCCGGCGACGTCGTCGCGATCCGCGGCGCGTCCGGCGTCGGCAAGTCGACGCTCGCCGCGGCCCTGGTGCGCTTCCTCGACCACGACGGCTCCGTGACCGTCGGTGGGATCGACCTGCGCGGCCTGCACCCGGAGGCCGTGCGGTCGTCGATCGTGCTCGTCGAGCAGCTGCCGCACCTCCTCGACACGAGCGTGCGCGAGAACCTGCGCTTCGCCAGCGAGGGCGCGACCGACGACGACCTGTGGGCGGCGCTCGAGGAGGTCGGCCTCGCCGACTGGGCGCGTGGACGCGACGGCCTCGACACCATGCCGGGCGACCGCGCCTCGCTCGTCTCCGGCGGGCAGGCGCAGCGCCTCGCGCTCGCGCGGGCGCTGCTGGCCGCGCCGCCGATCCTCGTGCTCGACGAGCCCACCGCCAACGTCGACGACGCCGTCGCCGTGCCGCTCGTGCGCCGCATGCTCGAGGCCGCGCGCGCCGACGGTCGCATCGTGCTCGTCACGAGCCACACCCCGGTGCCTGCCGACCTCGTCACGCGCACCGTCACGCTCGCGGCGGCTGCGGGCTGACGCCCGGCGGCGACCCCGCTCAGTCCATGTGGCGGGACTCGCGGCGCACGAGCCACCGCTTCGCGAGCCACACGATCGCGAGGAACGCGACGATGATCGCGACGAAGATGTAGCCGGCGCCGTGGAGGCTCTGCGACAGCTCGCGGAACGAGCCGGCTGCGAGCCATCCGACGCTCGCGTACGCCAGCGCCCACACGAGGCACGCGGGCGCCGTCCACGCCATGAACCGTCGGTATCGCATGCCGCTCGTGCCCACGACGAGCGGCACGAGCGAGTGCGCGACGGGCAGGAACCGCGACAGCAGGATCGCCGGTCCGCCTCGCCTGCGCAGGTACCGCTCGACGCGCGACCACCGCACGGCGGCCTTCGGCCACCTGCGGGCGAGGAACGCGTCGATGCGCGGCCCCAGCCAGCGACCGATCGCGAAGCCGAACGACTCGCCCAGCAGCGCCCCCACGACGCACGCGCCCACGAGCGCCGCCCACTGCACGACGTCCTCGATGCCGGTCGCCGCGACGATCACCACCGTGTCGCCAGGCACGACGAGGCCGAGCAGGACGCTCGTCTCGAGCATGATCGCGACGCCGGCGATGAGGGTGCGCAGCCACGGCTCCACCGACTGCACCACGTCGAGGAACCCCGTGATCCAGGCGTTCACGTCCACGGGCGACGCAGCCTCTCGAGCGCGGCGTGCCACGCGTCGGCGCGATCGGGCGCGCCGATCGGGTGGTGCGTGCCGTCCGCGTCGGCCCACGCGGTGACGCCGCGCACGCCGTGCAGCGCGTTCACGGCCCACACCTCGGCGCCGGCGAGGGACGCGGGGGTCGCGTCCTCGTGGGCCGCAGGTGCGCCGAGGGCGACGGCGACGGCAGCGAGGTGCCGCGCCGTGACCGACGCGACCCGATCGCGGGAGGCAGGCGGTGCGTGCAGCACGCCGTCGCGCCACCAGAGGATCGCGCTCGTGGCGCCGTCGACCACGTGGTCGTCGACGACGATCGCCACCTCGTCGGCGCCGTGCGCGCGCGCCTCGTCGCGGAGCGCCGCGAGCGTCGACAGGTCTGGTCCCTTCACGCTCGGAGTCGTGCGCGGGTCGTGCTCGGCGGTGCGCAGCCGCACGCGTCTGGCGAGCGTCGGCGCGGGCCGCACGTGCAGCACCGGACGATCGAAGGCGTCGGGGTGCGGCCAGTCGAGTCGTGGGAACCACGCCCCCGACACGGGCACCGCGGAGGGCACGGCGGCCGCCGCGCGCGCAGCGAGCTCGGCGTCGCCGCCCTGCTGATCGACCGACGCGACGAACCGCTCCACGTGCGTCGCCCATCCGACGACGCCGCCGTCGAGCACGAGCCACGAGCCCGCGACGAGCGGATCCGCGGTGGGCGGGAGGACGCGCGAGAACGCGTCGCCGTCGAACGCGAGCGATCGGATGGCGGTCGACGTCGTCGCTGCAGCCCCGCTCATAGGATGCAGGGTATGGCACCAGCCCATGGGCTCCTCATGCCCTGGCTCGGCGCAGCATCGTGGCAGGACGTGCCCTACGCCGATCCCGCGACCATCGCCGCGGGGCTGTGGGGATCGACGGGCGACGACGCGCCGCGCGACCTCGTCTGGCTCGACTCCGCCTCGGGCGGCGTCCATGTGCTCGGCATCGGCGACGCGACGATCGTCGTGCGCGACGGATCGGCCACGCGCGACGGCGCACCCGTCGCGGGCGACGCGTTCGACGTGCTCGCGGCAGCGACGGCAGACGGCGGCGCATGGGTCGGCTGGCTCGGCTACGAGGCAGGCATGCGCCTGCTCGGGGTCGACGTCGCGAGCGGCGCACGGCACCCGGAGGCGGCGTGGATCCGGCTGTCGACCTGGCTCGTCGTCGACGACGACGCGCAGCGCGCACAGCTGCAGTCGCGGCTGCCGACGCCCGAGCCGCTGCCGGAGCCCGCCCTGCCGCCCTGGTACGCCGACGCGCCGCCCGCGAGCGTGCGCTGGCGCGACGAGCCGGACGCCTACCTCGCGGCGATCGCCGCATGCCAGGGCAGCATCCGCGACGGCGACTCGTACCTGCTGTGCCTCACGACCGCGCTCGAGACAGGACCCATCGACCCGCTCGCGACGTACCTGCGCCTGCGAGCGACGACACGTGCGCACCATGGCGGCCTGCTGCGCATCGCGGGCACGACGTTGGCATCCGCGAGCCCGGAGCGCTTCCTGCGCGTCGAGGACGGCCGCGTGCGTACGAGCCCCATCAAGGGCACGAGGCGGCGGGGGAGCGGCGCCGACGACGCGGCGCTCGCCGAGGAGCTGCGCACGAGCGAGAAGGAGCGCGCCGAGAACGTCATGATCGTCGACCTGTGCCGCAACGACCTGCAGCGGGTCTGCGAGCCCGGCACCGTCGCCGTCACGAGCCTCCTCGCCGTCGAGACCTACCCGACGGTGCACCAGCTCGTCTCCACGATCGAGGGAGCCGTGCGCGCAGGCGTCACGCCCGTCGACGTCCTCCGAGCCACGTTCCCCGCCGGATCGATGACGGGAGCGCCGAAGCGTCGCACCGTCGAGCTGCTGCAGCGCTACGAGTCGGGGCCGCGAGGCGTCTACTCCGGATGCTTCGGTGCGATCACCGTCGAGTCCTGCGACCTCGCGATGGTCATCCGCTCGATCGTCGCCGACGATCAGGGCGCGACGATCGGCGTCGGCGGTGGCATCACGGCGCTGTCGGTGCCGCAGGAGGAGGTCGAGGAGGTCGCGCTCAAGGCCGAGGCGCTCGTGCGCTCGCTCGTGCCAGCCGACAGGCCGAGGGCAGATGTCCCCACGGGCACGTCCAGACGGCCTGGATAGCTCGGCGCGACCCTGCCGGCGTTCGCGCGCTCCGACGCTGCGGCGCGGGACTCGACGACGGCACCCGCTCGCCCGCCGACGAGCGCGCTAGCGTCTGAGGCATGGTCGAACGCTCGCAGGTCGAGGCGGTCGAGTCGTCGCTGCTCGCCGACGATGCGCACCTCGCCGCGGCGCACGCGGCGGCCGTGCGCGAGGGCAGGGCGACCCTGCAGACCGTCGTGGACCGCCATGACGAGCAGCTCGGGCATGGTGGACCGATGGATGCCGCGGCCTTCGACGCCGAGGTGGAGGCCGTGCAGCGCGCGGCCCTCGACGCGTACGCGCGGGAGGTGTCGGGCCGCATCCCCGCCGAGCAGACCCAGCGGTGGCGCGAGATGGTCGACGCGTTGGCCCCGGTGTCGCCGCAGCGCGCGACGCTGCTCGCGGTCGGCGCCCCGGGCGCGGCCTCGCTGCTGACGGCGCTCGACCCCGCAGCGACGCAGGACGCTGCCGGGACGCCTCCCATGTCGCTCGATGCGGCGCTCGCGGCGGTGGCCGCGCGCTGCACGTGCGGCTTCGCGGCGACACGAGCGATGCCGCGACAGCCGTGCTGGCACTGCGACGCGGCGATCGCCGAGTCGTGGCTCGTCGAGGAGCACCGCCTCCTGCAGCGGATGCCGGCGCTGTCGGCCGCTCACGCCGCGGTCTTCGACGCGCTGCTCGACCGGCTGGCGGACCTGTGGGTCGAGCCCGACGACACGACCGCCGACGGCGCCCGGCGACTGCGGGGCGAGGCGCGACGACCGATCGCTCGCGCCAACGCGACGCACACGAGCGAGATCGAGCGCGTCGGCGATGCCGAGTGGCGTCGCCTCGCCGCGCTCGCCGAGCACTCGTCGCGCACGGAGGTGCGCATGACGGCGCGACGCTGGTCGTCGACCGGGCTCGGCATGGCACGCATAACGCAGCTTGGCCACGAGCACTCGCCAGAGGTGCGCGATCGCATCGCGCAGCGCACGCTCGACGGCACGATCGGCTCGACGCGCTCGCAGCCGCTCGCATGGGTGCGCCGCCTGCTGGGCCGCGACGCGTGACCGACCACGACCGACGAGGACGACCCTCCATGACCGACGGCGCCGACCTCGGCATCGAGCTGCGCCACGAGGACGTGCCGTCCGACGAGCTGCTGCCGCCGTCGATCACGGCGTCCGCGCTGCACGCCGGCGACGTCGCCGAAGCCGGTGCCGACGACGCCGGCGACGATCAGGCGGCGCGCGACTCGGCGTAGGCGACGAGCTCGTCGAGCTCGACCGTCCACCCCTGCGCGAGGGCGCGCAGCGAGGCGCGCACCTGCGACGTCGAGCCGGCGAGCTGGAACCCGCGCTCCTCGAAGTGCACGAGCGTGCCGCCGTCGGTGGGCTTGAGCGCGAACGTCACCTGCGTGGCGGTGGGGCCGAGCATGCCCTCCGACCACTCGAACGACAGCCGCTCGCCGGGCACGGCATCGAGCACGCGAGCCGCGAGCACGACCTCGCCCGTCCATGCGAAGCGTCCTTGCGCGCCCGCCACGAGGCCCTCCGGGAAGGCCGCGATGTCGCCGAGCCAGTGCGAGAGATGCTCCGGCTGCGTGATGCACGTCCACACCGCGTCCGGGGTCGCGTCGACCGTGACGATCCGCGTGACGCGATGGTCATGCAGGTCGATCGTCGCAGGCGGATTGTCGAACCCGGGCACCACGCTCCCTTCCAGCGGTCCAGTCTGCCATCGCGGCGCCGCGAGCGCACGGCCATGCAGGGTGGGTCGGCGATCGACGTGGGTCGTAGGATCGGATGCGGTGCTCGCGCGCGTCATGCGCGTGCTGCACGCATGCGACGAACCCCAGGAGACGACCGGTGAGCGAAGACTACGACTTCCACTCGATGCAGGAGCGGTGGCTGCAGGAGTGGGATCGACTTCGCCCGTTCGCGACGGACGCCGACGCCGACACGCGCCCACGCAGGTACGTACTCGACATGTTCCCGTACCCCTCCGGCGACCTGCACATGGGTCACGCGGAGTCGTACGCGTACGGCGACGTGCTCGCACGCTACTGGCGGCAGCAGGGCTTCAACGTGCTGCACCCGATCGGGTGGGACTCGTTCGGCCTCCCCGCCGAGAACGCCGCGATCAAGCGTGGGGCCGATCCTGCCGTGTGGACGGCCGAGAACATCGAGCAGCACAAGCGCTCCATGCGCCGCTACGCGACGGCGTTCGACTGGGACCGCATCCTGCACACGTCGGATCCCGGCTACTACAAGTGGAACCAGTGGCTGTTCCTCGAGCTGTTCAAGGCGGGCCTGGCCTATCGCAAGCCCGCGAACGTGAACTGGTGCCCGAAGGACCAGACGGTGCTCGCGAACGAGCAGGTCATCGACGGCCACTGCGAGCGGTGCGACTCCCTCGTGGAGAAGAAGCAGCTCACGCAGTGGTTCTTCAAGATCACCGACTACGCCGACCGGCTGCTCGACGACCTCAACCAGCTCGAGGGCCGCTGGCCCGAGAAGGTGCTGCGCATGCAGCGCAACTGGATCGGCCGCTCCGAGGGCGCCGACGTCGACTTCGCGATCGAGGGTCGCGACGCGCCCGTGCGCGTGTTCACGACGCGCCCGGACACGCTGTTCGGCGTGACGTTCATGGTCGTCGCGCCCGACTCCGACCTCGCCGCCGAGCTCGTCGCCGGTGCCGACGATGCGACGCAGGCGGGGTTCGCCGAGTACCTGCAGCGCACGCAGCGCATGACCGACATCGATCGCCAGTCGACCGAGCGCGAGAAGACCGGCGTGCCGCTGGGACGCGACGCGATCCACCCGTTCACGGGGGAGCGGCTGCCGATCTGGGCTGCCGACTACGTGCTCGCCGACTACGGTCACGGCGCCGTCATGGCCGTGCCGGCGCACGATCAGCGCGACCTCGACTTCGCGCTCGCGTTCGACCTGCCGATCCGGGTCGTGCTCGACACGAACGCACCCATCACGGGCGTCATGCCGATGATCCCCATCGACGACGACGGCAACGCGATCGAGCCCGAGTCGTACGAGCCCGTCGACCCGCGCATCACGGGCGACGCCATCACGGGCGACGGCCGCATGATCCAGTCGGGTCCGCTCGACGGCCTGTCGAAGCAGAACGCCATCGCCCGCGCGATCGCGATGCTCGAGGAGCGCGGCATCGGCGGCAAGGCGAAGACGTACCGCCTGCGCGACTGGCTCATCTCGCGCCAGCGCTACTGGGGCACGCCCATCCCGATCGTGCACACCGCCGACGGCGAGATGGTGCCCGTGCCGCAGGACCAGCTGCCCGTCACGCTGCCGCCCGCCGCGGGTCTCGACCTCACGCCGAAGGGCACGAGCCCGCTCGGCGGTGCCACGGAGTGGATGCAGGTGCCGTCGCCGATCGACGGGAGCCCCGCGCAGCGCGACCCCGACACGATGGACACGTTCGTCGACTCCTCCTGGTACTTCCTGCGCTTCCTGTCGCCGAACGACGACACCCAGGCCTTCGACCCGAGGGCCGTCGACCGGTGGGCGCCGGTCGACCGCTACGTCGGCGGCGTCGAGCACGCCATCCTGCACCTGCTGTACGCACGGTTCATCACGAAGGTGCTCTTCGACCTCGGCCACGTGTCGTTCACGGAGCCGTTCGAGTCGCTGCTGAACCAGGGCATGGTCATCCTCGACGGCGCGAAGATGTCGAAGTCGAAGGGCAACCTCGTGACGCTGTCCGAGGAGCTCGACCGCTTCGGCGTCGACGCGATCCGCGTGACGATGTCGTTCGCCGGTCCGCCGGAGGACGACATCGACTGGAAGGACGTGAGCCCCGCGGGCGCGCAGAAGTTCCTCGCACGTGCGTGGCGCCTCTCGGGCGAGGTCAAGGCGCCGAAGGGCGCGGACGCGAAGGGCGGCGACGCGGCGCTGCGGCGTGAGACGCACAAGTTCTGGCGCGATGCCCCCGGCCTCATCGAGGCGCTGAAGTTCAACGTCGTCGTCGCGCGCCTCATGGAGCTGACGAACGCGACCCGCAAGGCCGTCGACGGCGCGGCTGGAGCCGCCGACCCGGCCGTGCGCGAGGCGGTCGAGGCGATCGCGCTCGGGCTGTCGCTGTACGCGCCGTACACGGCGGAGGACATGTGGGCGCGCCTCGGCCACGAGCCGTCGATCGCGAACGCCGGATGGCGCAAGGCCGACTCGACGCTGCTCGTCGAGCAGTCGACGACGGCGGTCGTGCAGGTCAACGGCAAGGTGCGCGACCGCGTCGACGTGCCGGCGACGATCGGCGCCGACGAGCTCGAGGCGCTCGCGCGCGAGCTGCCCGGCGTCGTGCGTGCCGTCGGCGACGGCGAGATCGTGAAGGCGATCGTGCGCGCGCCGCAGCTCGTGAACCTCGTGGTGCGCTGACCGCACTGCCCTGGGATTCGCGTTTCGCAGGCGATCCGGTGGGTGCGAGGGAAGATACCCCTCGAGCACCCCTGATCGCCTGCGAAACGCAACGGGGAGGGTGACGTGGACGAGTCGATGCACGTCGCGGCGCCCGCCGTCGCGCTCGTCGCGGCGGGGCTGCTCGCCGTGCTGCTCGTCGCGCTCGGCATCCGCAGGAGGCGGCGGCGCGGCGCACCCGCGGTCGGCTCGCTCGCGACCGGCGTCGAGGTTCGCCTCACGACGCACGCGCGCGAGCGGATGGCGCAGCGAGGCGTGACGATCGCCGAGCTCGAGCGTGTCGTCCGCGCCCCGCACCGCGTCGTGCGCGACGCGGAGGAGGGCAGCGTGCGGCTCGAGCGCGACGTCGGCGACGACGTGCTGAAGGTCTGGGTCGTGGCGCCGTGGCCCCCGGCCGGCGCCGACGCGGTCGTGAAGTCGACGGCGTGGCAGCGCGTCGCGCTCGGCCGCATCCCGCGCACTGCGGTCGGCGCGGTCGTCGGGCCGCGCGGCGCGACGGTGCAGGCGCTCGAGCGCAGCACGGGCGCGCGCATCTCGATCGACCGTGCCTCGGGCGCCGTGCGCGTCGCGGCGGCCTCTCGGCGCGTGGCGGAGGATGCGCTGCGTCGAGTCGAGGCGCTCGCGCGACGCGCCTGACCGGGCTGGGGCTCCCGCACAGCAGGCAGCGATCCACAGCCGGGTCGCCGTCGGACGTCCGGCCGGAGGCACCCGCCTAGCGTCGCTCGGCATGGAGCAGTCCCTGCGGTGGCGGATCGGCGTCGGTGCGGCCGCGGTGCTCGTCGGTGGCGCCGTCGTCGGCGCGGTCGTGACGCAGGCGGCCGTGCCGCAGGTCTCGCCCGCCGTCGTCGAGGAGGCCGGGCAGGCATCGGCGGCGACGATCCTCGTCGACGTGCAGGGCGCCGTCGCTCGTCCGGGCGTGTACGTGCTCGCCGATGGCGCGCGCGTCGTCGACGCCATCGCCCGCGCGGGCGGCACGAGCGCCGATGCCGAAGCGTCGTCGCTCAACCTCGCGCAGCCGCTCGTCGATGGATCGCAGGTGCGGGTGCCCGTCGTCGGGGAGACCCCTCCCGGCGCCATCGATGCGGGCGGGCTTGTGAACGTCAACCAGGCGACGGTCGACGAGCTCGACACCCTGCCGCGCATCGGACCGGCGCTCGCCGCCGCGATCGTCGCCCACCGCGACGAGCACGGACCGTTCGCATCGATCGGCGATCTCGACGCCGTGTCGGGCATCGGCCCTGCGATGCTCGCGAGCCTCGAGCCGCTCGTCTCGTTCTGACCGTGCGGATCGCGGGCTCGACGGATGCACGGCTCGTCGTGCCGGCGGCGCTCGCGTGGGCGGCGATGGCGGCGTGGTGGGGCAGCGAGGCGCAGCACGTCGTCGCCATCGTCGCGCTCGTCGTGGCGGTGGCCGGCGTGGTGCTCGCGCAGCGCGTCGCGCGCATCCGCACCGTCGCAGCGCTCGTCGCGGTGGGAGCCGCGCTCGCGGGCCTGCTGCTGAGCGTGCCGACGACCGCGCACGACCTCACGGGGTGCGAGGCGATGACGCTCGAGCTCGGCGGACACGCCGCACCGATGCCCGCGCGCATCGTCGAGGCCGAGTGCGGCGACGAGACGCGGACCGACGTGCGCGTCGTCGTGGTCGTGCTCGAGACGGAGGGCGACGACCTGGCCCTCGGCGACACCGTCGAGGCGACGTGCGACGCATGGCAGGGCGACGCCGGGCCGGCCGATGCGTGGCGCCTCGCATGCGCCGACGTCGAGCGCACGGGCCGTGCGTGGTGGGCGGGATGGTCGGCTGGCGTCCGCGAGGGCCTCCGCGGCGCGACGGCGCATCTGCCGGGCGACGGCGGTGCGCTGCTGCCCGGGCTCGCGATCGGCGACACGTCGCTCGTCTCGCCGTCGCTCGATGCCGCGATGCTGCAGGCGGGCCTCACGCACCTCACGGCCGTGTCGGGCGCGAACTGCGCCATCGTCGTGGCGCTGGCGCTCGGCGCCGCGATGGCGGCGGGCATGCGCCGCGGCGCTCGCGTCGTCGTCGCGGGCATCGCGCTCGCAGGCTTCGTCGTGCTGGTGGGGCCGGAGCCGAGCGTCGTGCGGGCGTCGATCATGGCGGGCCTCGCGCTCGTCGCGCTGCACCGCGGCGTGCGCCGCGTCGGCGTCGCCCTGCTCGCGCTCGCCGTGCTCGTCGCGCTCGCCATCGACCCGACGCTCGCGCGATCGGCGGGCTTCGCGCTCTCGGTGCTCGCGACGGCCGGGCTGCTCGTGCATGCGCAGCCGCTGGCGGAGGCGATGGCGAGGCGCATGCCGATGCCGATCGCGGCGGCGATCGGCGTGCCACTGGCCGCACAGCTGTGGTGCCTCCCCGTCCTCGTCGTGCTCGACCCACGGGTCGCGCTCGTCGCGGTGCCCGCCAACGTGCTCGCGGCCCCTGCCGCGCCGGTCGCGACGATCGTGGGGCTCGTCGTCTGCGGCCTCGCCGTCGCCGCGCCCGCGCTCGCCGGGGCCGTCGCATGGATCGCATGGGCGCCCTCCGCGTGGATCGCGAGCCTCGCGCACGCCTCGACGCTGCTGCCGGCCGGGCTGCCGTGGCCAGCCGGGTGGTTGGGCGTCGGGCTCGCGATCGCGGTCGTCGCCGCGGTCGCGGCGGGCATCGCGGCCCGGCGCGTCGCACGCGGAGGCATCGCTGCGGGGTGCGTGGTCGTGCTCGCTGCTGCGAGCGTGCAGGTGCCGACGCTCGTCGCGCGCGCGACGCTGCCGGACTGGTCGATCGCGCAGTGCGACGTCGGCCAGGGTGCGGCGACGCTCCTGCGCGTCGGCGACGCGATCGCGCTCGTCGACACGGGTCGCGAGCCCGAGCCGCTCGCGGCCTGCACGGCGCTGCTGGGCATCGACCACATCGAGGTGCTCGTGCTCACGCACTTCGACGCCGATCACGTCGGCGGCGTCGATGCCGTCGCGGGGCGCGTCGGCCTCGTCGTGCACGGCCCGCCCGACGCGGCCGGCGCGGCGCTCGTCGACGACCTCGCCGAGCGCAGCGCGAGGCTGCACGAAGGCGGAGCGGGGGAGCGCGTCCGCGTCGGCGACGGCGCGATCGACCTGCTGTGGCCGTCGCTCGACGGCTCGAGCGACCCCGAGCCGGGCAACGACGCGAGCGTGGTCGTCGCCGCGACGGTCGACGGCGTGCGCGTGGTGGTGCTCGGCGACCTCGGCGCGGATGCGCAGCGCACCCTGCTCGCGGGCGGCGTGCCCGAGGCCGACGTCGTGGTCGTCGCCCATCACGGCTCGCCCGACCAGCACCTGCCGCTCTACGACGAGATCGGCGCCGGCGTCGCGCTCGTCCCCGTGGGGCAGAACGACTACGGGCATCCGGCGCCCGACCTCATGGCCGAGCTCGAGCGCCGCGGCGTGCGCGTGCTGCGCACCGACGAGGAGGGCACGATCGCGCTCGACGGCGAGGTGGTCTGGTCGCAGCGGTGAGGCCACGGAATGCAGCAGCCAGCCCACGTGCGAGCGAACGTGCCGCCTGGCGACTGGGTGATCAGGTGTCGCGGAGTCGCGTGATGCGTTCCCGGATCCTCGTGTCGAGGTCCTCGAACTCGTCGAGCAGATCCATCGCCGCGTAGGCGCGTCCGCGGACGCGTTCGGTGACGGCTTCGACGACGCGGTGCTGCACGAGGGTCTCGACGCCGCGGTAGACGCTGCGCTCGGGGATGCCCGTGGCCGCGGCGAGCTGCTCGATGGTGAAGACGGGAAGCGCCAGCAGCGCAGGCAGGATGGCGTCGGCCGCGCTGCCGGCGCGGGGCTGGACGTCGTCGCGCCAGGCCTCCTCGTACCGGGCGAAGGCGCGCGCAGTCCCACGGGCCTCCCGTGCGGCTGCCTCGACGCTGAGCGCGAGGTCGGTGACGATCGGGACGGTGTCACCTGACCGGTACGCCGTCAGCAGGGAGAAGTAGTGCTGCGTGTCCGCGGCGAGTGCGCTTGCGACCGGGAGCACCGTGCGGGGCGTCACGCCGCGGCGGCGCAGGATCGCGCCGATGAGCGCTCGGCCGATGCGGCCGTTCCCGTCGGTGAAGGGGTGGATGCTCTCGAACTGGGCGTGCGCGAGCGCGGCCTGCGTGATCGGCTCCAGGTCGTCACGGTTCGAGAATGCGATCAGGTCGTCGAGGAGGCCGTGGACGAGCTCTGGCGGTGGCGGGACGTAGAGGGCGTTCCGCGGCGTGTGCTGCGACCCGCCTATCCAGTTCTGGGCGTCACGGACTCGGCCCGCATGCTGGCGCTCGGCTGCGTCCGGGTCGTCGTGCATCAGCGTCGCATGCGCGGCGAGGATCTCGTCGAGCGTGATCGTGTCGGCAGACGCGTCGATGAGGCGCGTGATCGCGGTGCCGGCCGCCACCATCGACATCGCCGAGGCGTTCTCCTTGAGGCCCCCGATGGCTCGCGCGAAGGCCACGGGGGAGGCCTCGACGTGCTCGATGCGGCTGGAGGCGACCGACTCCATGCGGATCAGGAAGCCCGCGAGCGGGCTGAGGATCGTGCCTGCGATGCGCTCGAGGTCGCCCGCCTCGTAGCGGGCCCGCGCGAGGTCGCGTCCTGGTGCATCCGTCAGCGTGAGGTCGGCGATCAGCGGTGGCACCGAGACCGTGACTTCGGCGAGCATTCGGTCTTCGCGGGTGCCTCGGCGAGACGCGCTCGTCCAAGGCACGGTACGAGACGTGTGCTCCGGCCAGCTCGACACGGGCGACTCCTCTCGCGGTGGCGACATCCTCGCCGATGATGACACGTATCGCTCATATGTGACAATACGCTGCACGCTCCTGCCGACGTCCATCCAGGTCCGCGGTTCCGCCTACGCTGGAGGCATGCCGAGGCAGATGACGTGGGATGCAGCGGCGCCGGCACCCGTCGTGCTCGTCTCCGGCAAGGAGGAGTACCTCGCGCAGCGCGCCACGGCGCGCATCCGCTCGATCCTCGCCCACGAGGATCCGGCCCTCGAGATCAGCGACGTCGACGCCGACCAGTACACGCCGGGCACGCTCATCCAGCTCGCGAGCCCCTCGCTGTTCGGCGAGCCGCGGCTCATCCGCGTCACGCGCGTGCAGGCCACGAGCGACGCCTTCCTCGAGGAGGCGCTCGCGTACGTCGCGAATCCCGTGCCCGAGACCACGCTCGTGCTGCGCCATGACGGCTCGAGCGTGCGCGGCAAGCGCCTGCTCGACGCGGTTAGGAAGGCGCACGTCGAGATCCCGTGCCTGCCGATCGTGAAGGACGCCGACCGCATCGCGTTCGCGCGCGCCGAGATCCAGGGGGAGGGGCGCACGGTGACGCAGGGTGCGCTGCGCGCGCTCGCAGAGGCCTTCGCGAAGGACCTCGGCGAGCTCGCCTCCGCCTGCAGCCAGCTCGTGCAGGACACGCAGGGCGAGATCACCGACACGACCGTGCGCGAGTACTACGCGGGCCACGTCGAGACGACGGCCTTCGACGTCGCCGACGCCGTGGTCATGGGCGATGCGGCGGGAGCGCTCGTGCGGCTGCGGCACGCGATCGCCTCGGGCGCCGACCCCGTGCCCGTCGTCGCTGCGTTCGCGATGCGGTTCCGGCAGCTGGCGAAGGTCTCGACGACGCACGCATCCGAGGGGCAGGCGGCGAAGACGCTCGGCATGGCGCCGTGGCAGGTGCGCAATGCGCGCCGCGACCTGCAGCGGTACTCCGACGAGCGCCTCGGCCACGCCATCGTCCTCATCGCCGAGACCGACCATGCCGTGAAGGGTGCGCAGCGCAGCCCCATGCACGCGCTCGAGCGCATGGTGCGCATCCTCGCGTCCTGAGCGACGCGCTCAGCCGACGACGAGCGCCGCCACCACGACCACCGCGGCGATGATGAGCGCGACCAGCACGTGCCGGACGCGACGCTCGAACCACGTGGTCGAGGCTGGCAGGTCGCGCTCGAGCGCGAGCGCCGAGCGGACGCCCGTGCGCTCCTCCACGGCGATCGACGAGCGAGCGAGCACCTCCCGCCACGGCACGCGAGCAGACGACCACGAGGTGAAGCCGAGCGCGCGACCATCCGCGCCGACGAGCACGAGGCGTCGCGCGGTCACGTGCCCGAGGCGCGCGGGCTGCTCGACCACCGCGACGACGCAGCGCGCGACGTCGTGCCGGTCGACGTGTCGTGCGGGGAGCAGCACGCGATGCAGATGGATGCGGTCGTGGGCGACGACGACGCGATGCGTCCATGGCAGCAGCGTCACGAGCGTCGCGACGAGCAGCGCTCCGCCGAACGTCACGAGGAGGAGGCTCGCGAGCGTCGCGGGTGCGTCACGGCCGTGCAGCGCGAGCACGATGGCACCCGCGGCGGTGGAGGCAGCGGATCCGGCCGTGAGGAGGCGGAGCGCGACGACCTCCCGCGGGCGCAGCAGCTGCAGCGTCACGGGGGCGGGCATGCGACCAGCCTCGTGCACCGCGCGTCGAGACCCCTGGGAACGACGAAGGGACGGGCCTCGCGGCCCGTCCCTCCCTCACGATGCGTGCTCGATCAGAGCGCGGCGACCTGCTTCGCGAGCGACGACTTGCGGTTCGCGGCCTGGTTCTCGTGGATGACGCCCTTGCTCACGGCCTTGTCCAGCTTGCGCGACGCCTGCTGCAGCGCGGTCGCCGCGGCGGCCTTGTCGCCGGCCGTGATGGCCGCCTTCGTGGCGCGGACGTGCGTGCGCAGCTCGCTCTTGACGGCGCGGTTGCGCTGCGTCGCCTTCTCGTTGGTGAGGATGCGCTTGATCTGCGACTTGATGTTCGCCATGGTGATTCCTTCGGTCGTGATTGCCTGTGGGGCTGGCGGCAAGGAGGGTGTGGGACCCGCCTCGCTCGTGGCCCCGGACACGCGATCGCGGAAGAGGGCGCGACGCATGGAAGCCAACAGAGGACTTTACCAGGCGGGCGACGGCCGCGCCAACGCACGCGGGGCGCGTCGCGCGATGCGGACGACGCGCACCGCAGCGGTGTCGCCGTGAGCGCCGACCGTGCGCCCTCGAACGCGGCGGCCGCGACGCGCGTGAGAGGATGGAGGGTCCGCATCGACCCGTGATCCCCAGGAGCACCGTGCCCCGCTCGTCCCTCGCTCTCGAGCCCGCCTCGACCGCACCCGAGCGCATTCGCAACTTCTGCATCATCGCGCACATCGACCACGGCAAGTCGACGCTCGCCGACCGCATGCTGCAGCTAACGGGCGTCGTCGACTCGCGTGCCATGCGTGCGCAGTACCTCGACCGCATGGACATCGAGCGCGAGCGCGGCATCACGATCAAGTCGCAGGCCGTGCGCATGCCGTGGGATCTCGACGGCGAGACGTTCGCGCTCAACATGATCGACACGCCTGGCCACGTCGACTTCACGTACGAGGTGTCGCGGTCGCTCGCCGCATGCGAGGGCGCGATCCTGCTCGTCGACGCCGCGCAGGGCATCGAGGCGCAGACGCTCGCGAACCTGTATCTGGCGATGGCGAACGACCTCGAGATCATCCCCGTCCTCAACAAGATCGACCTGCCGGCTGCCGACCCTGAGAAGTACGCGGCCGAGATCGCGGGCCTCATCGGCGGCGACCCCTCCGACGTGCTGCGCGTGTCTGGCAAGACGGGCGAGGGCGTCGAGGCGCTGCTCGACCGCGTGGTGCGCACGGTGCCTGCGCCCAGCGGCGAGGTCGACGCTCCCGCTCGCGCGATGATCTTCGACTCCGTCTACGACTCGTACCGCGGCGTCGTCACCTACGTGCGCATGGTCGACGGCTCGCTGAAGCCGCGCGAGAAGGTGACGATGATGTCGACCGGCTCCACGCACGAGCTGCTCGAGATCGGCGTCTCGAGCCCAGAGCCCCTCGCGTCGAAGGGCCTGTCGGTCGGCGAGGTCGGCTACCTCATCACGGGCGTGAAGGACGTGCGCCAGTCGAAGGTGGGCGACACGGTCACGAGCGCCAGGCACGGTGCGACCGAGGCGCTGCAGGGCTACGCCGACCCGAAGCCCATGGTCTTCTCGGGCCTGTACCCGATCGACGGCGGCGACTACCCCGACCTGCGCGAGGCGCTCGACAAGCTCAAGCTGTCGGATGCGGCGCTCGTCTACGAGCCCGAGACGTCGGTCGCGCTCGGCTTCGGCTTCCGCGTCGGCTTCCTCGGCCTGCTGCACCTCGAGATCATCTCCGAGCGGCTGCAGCGCGAGTTCGGGCTCGACCTCATCGCGACGGCGCCGAGCGTGTTCTACGAGGTGCGCACGGAGGACCGCAAGAGCGTCACGGTCACGAACCCGTCGGAGTTCCCTGAGGGCAAGATCGACGGCGTCATCGAGCCGATGGTCAACGCGACGGTGCTCGCGCCGAAGGACTACGTCGGCACGATCATGGACCTGTGCCAGACGCGCCGCGGCACGCTGCAGGGCATGGAGTACCTCTCGGAGGACCGCGTCGAGCTGCGCTACCGGCTGCCGCTGGGCGAGATCGTGTTCGACTTCTTCGACCAGCTGAAGTCGCGCACGCAGGGCTACGCGTCGCTCGACTACGAGGTCGACGGCACGCAGGAGGCCGATCTCGTGAAGGTCGACATCCTGCTGCAGGGCGAGCAGGTCGACGCGTTCAGCGCGATCGTGCACCGCGAGAAGGCGTACGCGTACGGCACCCTCATGGCTGGCAAGCTGCGCGAGCTCATCCCGCGTCAGCAGTTCGAGGTGCCCATCCAGGCTGCGATCGGTGCGCGCATCATCGCGCGCGAGACGATCCGGGCCATCCGCAAGGACGTGCTCGCGAAGTGCTACGGCGGCGACATCACCCGCAAGCGCAAGCTGCTCGAGAAGCAGAAGGAGGGCAAGAAGCGCATGAAGATGGTCGGTCGCGTGGAGGTCCCTCAGGAGGCGTTCATCGCCGCGCTCTCGACGGGCGAGCGCAAGGAGTCGTAGCTCACCGCAGCCGGTCGAGCTGCGTGTCGAGCAGCAGCTCGACGTCGCCTGCCGCCATGCCCTCGCCGGTCTCGACGACCGCCAGGACGCCGTCGGCGACGGTCCACCGCAGCACGACGTCGGCCGGGTCGAGCATGCCGGGCTCCGCCGGCGTCCGCTCGAGCGCGATCGACGACCAGTCCGCGTCGTCGTGGGGGAGCATGCGATCGACGACGAGGCCGTCGCCCGTCGACGCTCCCGTGCACGCGGCCGCGTAGCGCTCGAGCCCCGCGGCGGTCTCGGATGCGGCAGCGGGGTCGTCGGTGGTGAAGACGATCGCCTCGGCGTCGAACCCGTCGGTGCCCGCGACGCGCACCGACGCCGCCTGGATGCCGTCGAGCGCGATGCCGGGGCCCCAGTCGAACGCTGCGCACGCGTCGGCGTCGGAGGGGGCGGCGTCGAGCAGCTGGAACCGGTCGATGCCAAGCAGCCACGGCTGCTCGTCGATCGCGCACAGGTCGGCGGCCGTCACCTCGACGTCGGAGGCGCCCAATCCCGCGTCGTCGGCGCTCGCAGCGCAGTCGGCGGGTGCCTCGACCGCGTCTGCTGGGGTCTCGAGCCGGTCGCGCTGCAGCTCGAGGATGCGCTCGCGCACCTGCAGGCCGAGCGCGGCGTCGAGCTGCACGATGGCGACGACGCCGTCGAGCTCGGTCCAGTACGTCTCGATCTCGATCGGGTCGGTCGGCAGGGGCTCGCGGTGGGCGATGCCGTGCCACGCGCCGACCTCGAGGGCCTCCATGCGCTCCTCCTGCCCCTGCGGGAGCTGGGTCGTCGTGCCTGCGCACGCATCCCGCAGCGACTCGAGGGCCGCGAGCGTCGTCTCGGCGAGCGCGGGCTGCTCGAGCACCGCGACCGAGATGCGCTCGCCGACGAGCCCTGCGCTGCTGGGCGCGAGCCCTCGGAAGCGCCCGTCGAGCTCCTGCCGCACGCTCTCGGTCGTCAGGGCCGCGGCCGCGCACGCCGCGTCGTCGCTGCGCAGGGCGCTCGAGGCGTGCCAGTTCCACCCCAGCAGCGCGCCCCACTGCCACGCGTCGCCGTCGTCGGCGCACAGGTCGGCGGGCGTCAGCACCGCCGTCGGGAGGTCGAGCTCGGGCCCGGGGCTCGACGCGCACGCGTCGGCCGACGGCGCGGCCGACGGCGACGGCGACGGTGCTGGGCTCGCGAGGGTGCAGCCTGCGAGCAGCAGCGCGCAGGGCGCGGCGACGAGGACGAGGAGACGGCGCATGCTCCGAGGATGCACGACGGTGCTGGACGCGACCGGCGTGCGCGCTCCTGGTGCGCCGGGACCCGCTGGTGCTGCAGCGGCGCATGCGCGCTATCCTCGCTGGGGCACTCCACCAGGACGTGCCGTCGACGAGGTGGGAGCAGCGGAGTGCGGGATCTGGCGGATCGCCCGGCGAACTACGGCATCATCGGTGCCACCGCCCACTTCGACTTCGACCGATTCCCTCCCAAGGGCTTCGAGCTCGTGTCGCGGCGGGCCCGCATCGGCCACGGCCGTGCCCGCTACGACGCCGCCGTCGCCGCGCTGCGCACGTGGCGCGTGCAGCGGCTCAGCGGCGTCGAGGTCGACGTGCACCCCACCGCGGACCGCTCGACGTACCGGCCGGTCGGGTTCGAGGGCAAGGACCCCGCACGCGCGGCGTCGACGGAGGCGCAGCAGGTCTTCGCAGCCGACGGCGAGCCATTCCTGCAGCCGGGCGACTCGGCGATGCAGCGCATCCGCGTCGGCCCGCTGCAGATCCACGCGCCCATCCGCGTCATCGCCGTCGAGGACGAGGAGACGACGCACGCCGTGATCTTCGGCACCCTCGAGGGGCACCCGGAGGCCGGCGAGGAGCGCATGCTCGTCGAGCTCGCCGACGACGAGTCGGTGTACTTTCACCTCCGCGTGCTCTCGCGTCCGGCAGCGTGGTGGGCTCGGCTCGGTGGACCGATCACGCTGCGCATCCAGCGGCGCTACCACCAGCGCTACCTCGACGCGCTGCGTCGCATCCGCGTCACGTGACGTCGGCAGCGCAGGGCGGACGCTGATGGGCGCGCTGCCAGACGGCGACGCCGCGCCCACCGACGGCCTGCTGCCGGCATCCGCGGCATCCGGCGCTGGCGAGCGCGCCTTCGGCGTGTACCTGCACGTGCCGTTCTGCCGCGTGCGCTGCGGCTACTGCGACTTCAACACCTACACGGCCACCGAGCTGCGCGGCGCGAGGCAGGCGGACTACGCCGACCAGGCGATCGCCGAGATCGCCCTCGCCGGCCGTGTGCTCGACGAGCTCGCCACCCACGACGCCGCGGTGCGTCGGCCCGTGTCGACCGTGTTCGTCGGCGGCGGCACGCCCACGTTGCTGCCGCCAGGCGACCTCGCCCGCATGCTCGACACGGTGCGCGAGACGTGGGGCCTCGCCGACGATGCCGAGGTGACGACGGAGGCGAATCCCGACTCCGTCGACGCCGCCGACCTGCGCACCCTCGCCGACGCCGGCTTCACGCGCGTGAGCATCGGCATGCAGTCGGTCGTGCCGCACGTGCTGCGCACCCTCGACCGCACGCACGACCCCGAGCGCGTGCCGCAGGTCGTGGCGTGGGCGCGGGATGCCGGGCTCGACGCGAGCGTCGACCTCATCTACGGCACGCCCGGCGAGTCGCTGCAGGACTGGCAGCGCTCGCTCGACGCCGCGCTGTCGTACGACGTCGACCACCTCTCGGCGTACGCGCTCATCGTCGAGGCGGGCACGGCGCTCGCGCGCCAGATCCGTCGCGGCGAGGTCGCGCCGGTCGACGACGACCTGCACGCCGCGATGTACGAGGCCGCGGATGCGACGCTCGGCGCAGCAGGCTACGAGTGGTACGAGGTGTCGAACTGGGCGCGCGGCGGAGCCGTGTCGCGCCACAACCTGTCGTACTGGCACGGCGAGGACTGGTGGGGCGTGGGCCCGGGCGCCCACAGCCACGTCGGCGGCGTGCGCTGGTGGAACGTGAAGCACCCCGCGGCGTACGCCCAGCGGCTCGCCACGGGGGAGTCGCCAGCGCTCGCACGCGAGGAGCTCGATGCCGACACGCGCCGCGTCGAGCGCGTGCTGCTCGAGACCCGCATCCGCGACGGACTGCCCGTCGACGTGCTCGACGACGCCGGGCGCACGGCGGTCGCCGGCCTCATCGCCGAGGGTCTCGTCGACGGCCCGTCGGCGATGCGCGGCCGCGTCGTGCCGACGCTCGCCGGTCGCCTGCTCGCCGACGCCGTCGTGCGTCGGCTCACCGCCTCGACATGACGACGGGCACCCCGCCTCGGGGTGCCCGTCGCGTCGATCGGTGACGGCTACTTGATGATGCGCCAGTTGAACGGGTAGCGGTACGAGCCGCCGCCGTTGACGCGCACGCCGCCGATGATCGCGAAGATGATGCCGAGGATCGGCGGCACCACGGCCAGGAACAGGAACAGGAATCCGATGAGGATGAAGCTCGTGATCGTGCCGACCACGAGGAGTCCCACGGTGAGGATCGTCATGAAGAGCTGGAAGTTCAGCGCCTCCTTCGCCTCCTGCTTCACGAACGCGCTGCGGTCCTTGTAGACGAGGAAGACGATGAGCGGGCCGAGCCAACCGAGGTAGAGGACCCATGCGATGCCGCCGAGGTGGCCGAACATCGCCCACTGCTTCTCGTCCTGCGGCGTCATGGGGGCACCCGCGGCGTACTGCGGCTGACCGGGAGCGCCGTACTGCGGAGCACCGTACTGGCCGGGCCCGGGCTGGCCGGGCTGCGGTGCGCCGTACGGAGGCGCCTGCGGCGGCTGGTGCTGGCCGGGCGCGCCGAACTGCGGCTGCTGCTGGCCCGGTGCGCCCTGCGGTGCGCCGTACGGAGGCGCCTGCGGCGGCTGGTGCTGGCCGGGTGCGCCATGCGCCGGCGCGGCGGGCGGCACGGGCGCGGGGCTCGAGAAGGGCTGGGCGGGCGCGCCCGGGGCGGGAGCCGCCTGCGGTGCGTCGCCCTGCTCGGGTGCGCCGAAGCTGGGCGCCTGCGGCTCGTCGGGCGTCGCGGCGGGGCCGTTGGAGTCGGACATGGGAGGCCTCTCGATCTCGGGTGCCGGGTGCGGCTGCATCCATCTTGCTCGCAGCAGGCTGAGAACGCACCCATCGTCGCGGTACGATTGGCAGTCACGAACGACGAGTGCCAGACGAGGGGGGACGATGGTCACGGATCGCGGCCTCGAGGTGCTGCGGGCGATCGTGCGCGACTACGTCGCCTCGAGCGAGCCCGTCGGCTCCCGCTCCATCGTCGAGCGCCACTCCTTCGGGGTGAGCGCTGCGACGATCCGCAACGACATGGTGCTGCTGGAGGAGGCGGAGCTCATCGTCGCGCCCCACACCTCCTCCGGCCGCATCCCCACCGACAAGGGCTACCGCGTCTTCGTCGACCGCCTGCAGGGCATGCAGCCGCTGTCGGCGGCGCAGCGCGTCGCGATCACCCGGTTCCTCGACGAGGCCGACGACCTCGACGACGTCATGGCGCGCACGGTGCGGCTGCTGTCGCAGCTGACGAACCAGGTGGCCCTCGCGCAGTACCCGTCGGTCGCGAAGGCACGCGTGCGTCGCGTCGAGGTCGTGCAGCTCGCCGAGTGGCGGCTGCTGCTCGTCGTCATCCTCGACACGGGTCGCGTCGAGCAGCGCATGGTCGACGCGGGGCAGCAGATCGGCGCGGAGGCGGCCCAGGCCATCGGCCGCGCCCTCGACCTCGCCGTCGCAGGCAAGCCCACCACCGATGCCGAGGATGCGCTCGTCGCCGTCGTCGACGACGCAGCGCCGGGGGTGCAGGCCGCGACGGCGCGGCTCGTCGCCGTGCTCGGCGAGGTGCTCGCGCCCACCGCGGGCGACCGCCTCGTCATCGCCGGCGCCTCGCACCTCGTGCGCGGCGGCCACGACCTGTCGGGCTCGGTGACGCTCGTGCTCGAGGCGATCGAGGAGCAGGTCACCCTGCTGCGCCTCTTCGGCGAGATGGATGCGGAGGCGACGGCCGTCGCCACCCGCATCGGCCGCGAGATGGCCGACGGCCTCGAGCAGACGTCGATCGTGACGGGCGCGTACGGCGCCGGCGGTCACGAGGCCGGTCGAGTCGGGGTGCTCGGCCCCACCCGCATGGACTACGCATCGAACATGGCAGCCGTCCGCGCCGTCGCGCGGTACCTCACCCGGCTGCTCGACGACGAGGAGCGATGAGCGATCACTACGAGGTCCTGGGCGTGCCCCGCGAGGCCAGCCAGGACGACATCAAGCGTGCATACCGCAAGCTCGCACGACAGCTGCATCCCGACGTGAACCCGTCGGCGGACGCCGCCGACCGGTTCAAGGAGGTCACGCACGCGTACGACGTGCTCTCGGATGCGCAGTCGCGTGCCGACTACGACCGCGGCCCGCAGGCGGCCGGCTTCGGGCTGGGCGACATCTTCGAGCAGTTCTTCGGCGGCACGGGCAGGCAGCAGGGGCCGAGGCCGCGCAGGCGACCCGGCCAGGACTCGCTGCTGCGGCTCGACCTCGACCTGCACGACGTCGTCTTCGGCGTGCACCGCGACCTGCGCGTGCAGACGGCGGTGCTGTGCGAGACGTGCGGCGGCCGGTGCACGGCGCCGGGCACGCGGGAGGAGACCTGCGACATCTGCCAGGGCTCCGGGCACGTGCAGCGTCAGGTGCGCTCGCTGCTCGGCAACATGGTCACGAGCCAGCCGTGCGGGTCCTGCCAGGGCCACGGCACCGTCATCCCCATCCCGTGCCCCACGTGCGCCGGCCACGGACGCGTGCGCGCCGAGCGCACCATCCCCGTCGACGTGCCCGCCGGCGTCGACACGGGCCTGCGCATCCAGCTGCCCGGTCAGGGCGAGGTCGGTGAGGCCGGTGGCGACCCCGGCACGCTGTTCCTCGAGGTGCACGTGCAGCACCACGACGTCTTCAGCCGCGATGGCGACGACCTGCTCGGCACCCTCGAGGTGTCGATGATCGATGCCGCGCTCGGCGCCGAGGCGACCGTCGAGTCGATCGACGGTCCCGTGACGGTGACGGTGGAGCCCGGCGTGCAGAGCGCCGACGTGCTCACGGTCGCCGGCCGTGGCGTCGGCAGGCTGCGCGGCTCTGGCCGCGGCGACCTCAAGCTGGGCGTGCAGGTCGTGACGCCCTCGCGGCTCGACAGGAAGTCGATCGAGCTGCTCGAGCAGCTGCGCCACCGCACGAAGCCGCCGGAGCCGCGCATGGCGCAGTTCCAGCAGGGGCTCTTCTCGAAGCTCCGTGATCGGTTCCTCCGCTTCTGATGGCGCACTGCTACTACGTCGACGAGCTCGACGTCGAGGTGGGCGATCGCGTGGTGCTGGGTGCGGAGGATGCGCGGCACGCCGCGACCGTCAGCCGCGCGCGCGTCGGCGAGCGCGTGCTCGTTGCCGACGGGCACGGCACGCTGTGCCACGCCGACTTCGTCGAGGTGCGCCCCGAGGTCGTGCTCGTCGTGCGCTCGATGCGCCACGAGCCCGCCCCGACGCCGCGCATCGGGCTCGCGCAGGCGCTCGCGAAGGGCGACCGTGCCGAGCTCGCCATCCAGGCGGCGACCGAGCTCGGCGTCGACGCGATCGTGCCGTGGCAGGCGTCGCGATCGATCGTCGCGTGGAAGGGCGACCGGTCGGCGAAGGCCCTCGCCCGGTGGCGCACGATCGTGCGCGAGGCGGGCAAGCAGTCGCTGCGCGCGCACGTGCCCGACGTGCTCGACGTCGTCGACACGCGCGCGCTCGCCGCGCTCGCGTCGACCTGGCGGCTCGTCGTGCTCGACCCCACGGGCGAGGCGACCCTCGCCACGCTCGAGCCCGACGGCCGCGACATGCTGCTCGTCGTCGGGCCGGAGGGTGGCATCGCCCCTGACGAGCTCGAGCGCCTGGGAGGCGAGCGCGTGCGCATGGGCCCCCACGTCGTGCGCACCTCCACCGCGGGCCCGGCTGCGATCGCGGCGCTCGCCGCGCGCTGGCGCTGGTGACCCGCGAGTACGCTGGAGCCATGGCAGAGCAGACCATCTTCGAGCGCATCGTCGCCCGCGAGATCCCCGCGGAGATCGTCCTCGAGGACGACGAGATCATCGCGTTCACCGACATCGCGCCCAAGGCCGAGATGCACGTGCTCGTCGTGCCGAAGACGGCCCGCTACCGCGACGTCGTCGAGCTCGCAGCAGGCGACCCCGACCTGCTCGCCGCCATGGTGCGTGCGGCGCGAGCGATCGCGCTCGAGCGTGCGGATGGCGACTTCCGGCTCGTGTTCAACACGGGCGAGCAGGCGGGCCAGACCGTCTTCCACGTCCACGCGCACGTGCTCGCGGGCGCCGACCTCACCGAGGAGTCCCTTGCCTGACGCACATGCCGAGATCCACGTCGACGGCATCCAGATGGTGCGGCTGCTCGGACCGCAGGATCGCCTCCTGACGCGCCTGGAGCGCGAGTACCCGGAGGTGACGGTCGTCGTGCGCGGCAACGAGGTCACGCTCGACGGCGACCCCGAGCAGGTCGAGCAGGCCGAGCGACTCGTGCGCGAGCTCGCCGACCTCGTCGCGAACGGCGCCGACCTCGGGCAGTCCGAGGTGGGCGAGGGGGCACGGCTCATCCGCGAGGACTCGCCCGTGACCCTCGCCGACGTCGCAGGCGACGCGATCCTGTCGACCGGGCGCAAGAGCATCCGTGCGAAGACGGAGGGGCAGCGCGCCTACGTCGACGCGATCGGCGAGCACACGATCGTGTTCGGCATCGGCCCAGCCGGCACCGGCAAGACGTACCTGGCGATGGCGAAGGCCGTGCAGGCGCTGCAGCGCCGCGAGGTGCAGCGCATCATCCTCACCCGCCCCGCCGTCGAGGCGGGCGAGCGGCTCGGCTTCCTGCCGGGCACGCTCACCGACAAGATCGACCCGTACCTGCGACCGCTGTACGACGCGCTCAACGAGATGATGGATCCCGAGCTCGTGCCGAAGCTGCTCGCGACGGGCGTCGTGGAGGTCGCGCCGCTGGCGTACATGCGCGGTCGAACCCTCAACGACGCGTTCGTGGTGCTCGACGAGGCGCAGAACACGACGCCCGAGCAGATGAAGATGTTCCTCACGCGCCTGGGCTTCGGCTCTCGCATGGTCGTCACGGGCGACATCACGCAGATCGACCTGCCGGAGGGCACGAGCGGCCTGCAGGTCGCGAGCCGCGTGCTCGGCGGCATCGACGACATCCACTTCTCGCAGCTCACGAGCGCCGACGTCGTCAGGCACACGCTCGTCGGCCGCATCGTCGACGCGTACACGGCCCACGAGGCGCGCGTCATGATGCAGGATGGCGGCACGCGCGAGCAGCGCCGCGAGCACCTGCAGCGGAAGGGCCGCCGATGAGCGTCGACGTGCTGAACGAGTCGGGCGTCGACGTCGACGAGGCGCGCCTGGCACGCCTGGTGTCGTTCGACCTCGAGGGCCTGTTCGTGCACTCGGAGGCCGAGGTGAGCGTCGTGCTCGTCGACGTCGCCGCCATGGAGCAGCTGCACGTGCAGTGGATGGACGAGCCCGGTCCCACCGACGTGCTGTCGTTCCCGATGGACGAGCTGCGGCCAGGCACGGCCGACCGGCCCACGCCGGCGGGCATGCTGGGCGACATCGTGCTGTGCCCGCAGGTCGCGGAGGCGCAGGCCGCGGACGCCGGCCACTCGCTCATGGCCGAGCTCGAGCTGCTCACGACGCACGGCATGCTGCACCTGCTGGGCTTCGACCACGCCGAGCCCGCCGAGCGCGACGAGATGTTCGCGCTGCAGGACGAGCTGCTCGCGCGGTTCCGAGCCTCCGATGCTTGAGGTCGCGCTCTTCGCGATCGCCGCGGTGCTCGTCGTCGTCGGCGCGTGGCTCGCCGCGTGCGATGCGGCGCTCGGCGTCACGAGCACGCGCGACCTGCAGGAGATGGCGCACGAGGGCAGGGGGCGCGGCTCGCTCGAGGGCATCGCGCTCGACCTCACGGGCCACGTCATGGTCGTGCAGTTCGGTCGCATCCTCTTCGAGACCACGGCGGCCGTGCTGCTGACCATCGGCCTCACGAGGCTGCTCGACTGGTGGTGGGCGCTCGTCGTCGCCGTGGCGATCATGGCCGTGACGTCGTTCATCCTCGTGGGCACGAGCCCCCGCGCGGTCGGCCGCGCCAACTCGCGCACGCTGCTGCGGGTCAGCGCGCGCCCCATCCGTGCGCTGCGCGTGCTCTTCGGCCCGTTCGCGACGCTCGTCGTGACCGTCGGCGACCGCATCACGCCCGGCAGGCAGCGCGAGACGGCGTTCACGAGCGAGGAGCAGCTGCTGTCGATGGTCGACGAGGCCACGACGCGCTCGGTGCTGGAGGAGGACGATCGCGAGCTCATCCACTCGATCTTCGACTTCAACCAGACGTTCGTGCGCGAGGTCATGGTGCCCAGGACCGACATGGTCGTGGCGGAGGCCGACCTCACGGCCGAGGAGGCGCTGCGCCGCTTCCTCGACTCGGGGCTGTCGCGCATGCCCGTCGCGGGGGAGTCGCTCGACGAGATCGAGGGCATCCTGTACCTGCGCGACGTCGTGCGCAGCCGTACGATGCGTCCCGACGAGCAGGAGACCGCTCGTTCGCTCGCGCGCGTCGCGCTGCTCGTGCCGGAGTCGAAGAAGGCCGACGACACGCTCGCGCACATGCAGCTCGAACGCGTGCACGTGGCGATGGTCGTCGACGAGTACGGCGGCATCGCAGGGCTCGTGACGCTCGAGGACCTCATCGAGGAGCTCATCGGCGACATCCACGACGAGCACGATCGCGCCGGCTCCGAGGCGGTGGCGCTCGGCGACGGCACCTTCGTCGTGTCGGCGCGCCTGCAGATCGACGAGCTCGGCGACCTGTTCGAGATGCAGCTCGACGACGACGACGTGGACTCCGTCGGCGGGCTGCTGCAGAAGGCGCTCGGCCGCATCGCCGAGGTGGGCGACGTCGTCGAGACGCACGGGCTGCGTCTCGCGGTCGAGCGGATCGACGGTCGAGGACGCGAGGCGGGGCGGGTGCGCGTGGAGCGGCTCGCGCCCGCGGAGGTGGAGGCCGAATGACGCATCGCAGTGGATTCGTGACGTTCGTCGGCAGGCCGAACGCGGGCAAGTCGACGCTCATGAACGCCCTCGTGGGCGAGAAGGTCGCGATCACGTCGTCGAAGCCGCAGACGACGCGTCGGGCGATCCGCGGCATCGTGCACCTCGAGGACGCGCAGATCGTCATCGTCGACACCCCCGGCATGCACAAGCCGCGCACGCTGCTGGGCAAGCGGCTCAACGCCGTCGTGCAGACGACGCTCGGCGACGTCGACGTCATCTGCCTCTGCGTGCCCGCCAACGAGCGCCTCGGCCCCGGGGATCGCTACATCGACCAGCAGCTCGAGGGCTTCCCCGGCGCCCGCAAGGTCGCGCTCGTGACGAAGGTCGATGCGACCTCGCGCGAGCGGGTCGCCGAGCAGCTGCTCGAGATCGCGGCGCTGCGCGACTGGGATGCCGTCATCCCCATCTCGTCGGTGTCGGGCTCGCAGCTCGACGTGCTCCTGACCGAGCTCGCGCGGCTGCTGCCCGAGTCGCCGCCGCTGTACGACGCGGGGACGTCGACGGAGGAGCGCCTCGACGATCGCATCGCCGAGCTCATCCGCGAGGCGGCGCTCGAGGACGTGCGCGACGAGCTGCCGCACTCGATCATCGTCACGATCGACGACGTCGTCGCTCGCGAGGACAAGCCCATCACCGACGTGTACGCGAACCTGTGGGTGGAGCGCGACAGCCAGAAGGGCATCGTCATCGGCCGAGGCGGCGAGCGGCTGCGGCGCATCGGCAAGGATGCGCGCGCCGAGATCGAGGCGCTCGTCGGCCAGCAGGTGCACCTCGACCTGCGCGTGAAGATCGCCAAGGAGTGGCAGGGCGACCCGAAGCAGCTGGGACGCTTCGGGCTCTGAGCGCAGGCTCTGAGCCCGGGCTCTGATCTCGGCGTTGCGCACGGGCCGTCGCATGCGCGCTGCGACGAGCGCGGACACTCGACGATCCCTCGGGGAAGTGTGAGGTTCGCTCAGCAGGTGTGGCCGTCCTTCTCAGGATAGCCCCGCGTCCGGGGCGGTGGCAGAGATCTCTCGATGCGCACGGAGTGCTTCTCGATCCTCACGAAACCGGAGCCACGCGGGAATGCCGCCGTCCAGGATCGACGACACCGGCGCTGGGCCGGTGAGTCGACGGAAGGACACGATCCCTATGAGACGCAGCATCCAGGCCATCACCACGGCGACCATCGCAGGAGCGATGCTCGCGTTCGGCAGCAGCATGGCGGTCGCAGCACCCGCCCCCGCTGACGCCGACGTCGATGCGTTCAGCGTCCCCGCGGCCGAGACCGCGGCGGCGGCGACGGCGTGGAGCCCCGAGCGCATGGAGGCCGCGACGCCCGCAGACACGCTCGTGATCGACCAGATCGACCAGCTCGAGCAAGGCGTGCCCGACGGCGCCGCGACGACGTACGCGGCAGAGGCGCCCGTGCTCCAGGCGACGCGGGTGAGCCCGGTGTCGCACATCGGCAAGGTGTTCTTCACGATCGGTGGGCTCGACTACGTGTGCTCGGCCAACTCGGTGTCGTCCGCCAACGGCAACACGGTCTCGACCGCCGGCCACTGCCTCAACGAGGGCCCGGGCGACTTCGCCTCCGAGTTCGTCTTCGTCCCCGCCTACGAGAACGGCAGCGCGCCCTACGGCCAGTGGCCCGCGGTCGAGCTCGTCGCGCCCACGCAGTGGACCGACGGCGGCGACATCAACTACGACACGGGCTTCGCGGTCGTCGCGAGCCAGGGCGGCAGCACGCTCGCGGACGCCGTGGGTGCGTCCGGCGTCTCCTTCAACCAGTCGACGGGCCTGTCGTACACGCTCTACGGCTACCCGGCGGCGAGCCCATTCGATGGTCAGACGCTGCAGCAGTGCGCGGGCACCGCATCGCGTGACACCCTCGGCGGCACGACGTCGCAGGGCGTGCGCTGCGACATGACCGGCGGCTCCTCCGGCGGCCCCTGGTTCATCGGCTCGGGCCCGAGCGGCGTGCAGAACTCCGTGAACAGCTTCGGGTACGACGCGCAGCCCGGCGTGATGTACGGCCCGTACTGGGGCTCCGTCATCCAGGGTGCGTACCAGGAGGCGCAGGCCTGATCGACACGTGGGATGCGCAAGGGGGCCGGCGCTCGCCGGCCCCCTTCGTCGTGCACGCGCGTCGGTCCCCGGGCGACCGTCGTCCGAGCGGATGATTCCGCACCGCCGACCGCGCGGGCACGCCGCGAGCGCCGTAGCGTGATGGGGTGCTCCGCTCCCTCACGCGTCTGCAGCTGACGTTCGACGTCTCCGTCGCCGTCGGGCTCGGGTTCCTGCTGGGGGCGCCGTCGATCCTCATCGGCGCCGGTCCGGAGCTGCCGTGGGTGCTGCTCACGGCGCTCGGGCTCGGCAGCCTCGTCGCGCTGCGCAGGGCGGCGCCGATGCTCACGCTCGTCGCGTCGCTCGTGATGGGCGTCGCCTTCATCCTCGCGGGACTCACGGTGCTCACGCCGCTGTGGTTCCAGGTGCTCGTGCTGCTGTACACCGTCGGCAGATGGTGCGACGGGCTGCAGCGCGTGCTCGGCGCGACGGTCGCGCTCGTGGGCGCCGCGCTCGTGGCCGTCTGGTTCGTGCGCTACGGCTACGGGGTCGGGCTCTCCGGCGGCCTCGTCGACGTGCTCTTCCCGTTCGCGCTCGCCGCGTTCGGGTTCGCGCTGCTGTTCGGCCTCGCGCTCGTCACCGGCATCCTGGTCGGCGAGATCGTGCGCAGCCAGGGGCTGTCGCGGCAGACGCGCCTCGAACGGGAGCGCGCGGAGGTCGAGCAGGAGCGCACGGGCATCGCGCGTGACATGCACGACGTCGTCGCGCACTCCCTCGCCGTCGTGATCGCACAGGCCAACGGAGCCCGCTACGCCGACTCGACCGAGGCGAAGGACGAGAGCCTGCAGCAGATCGCCGCGACGGCGTCGTCGGCGCTCAGCGACGTGCGAGGACTGCTCGAGCGGCTGCGCCACGCCCAGGCGGCCGACCCCGACGCGTCGCTCGTGACGTTGCCCGCCCTCGTGCAGCGCGTGCGCGCCGCGGGGCTCGCGGTCGAGGTGCGCGAGCAGGGCGTGCCGGGACCGCTGCCGCGCGCCGCCGACATCGCGGCGTACCGCATCGTGCAGGAGGCGCTCACGAACGCCCTGCGACACGGCGCGCGCACGCATCCCGTGCTCGTGTCGATCGTGCACGGCGAGCAGCTCGAGCTCACGGTGCGCAACGCGCTGCGCCAGGCGCCGGGGGAGTCGGGCCACGGCCTCGTGGGAATGCGCGAGCGTGCGAGGATCGCCGGAGGGCACGTCGACGTCGGACCCTCCGGCGGCGCCTGGGTCGTCCGGGCCGTGCTGCCGCGCTGGGAGGCACCCGCATGATCCGCGTCCTGCTCGTCGACGACCAGGCCCTGTTCCGCAGCGGCATGCGCATGCTCGTCGACTCCCAGCGCGACCTCGAGGTCGTCGGCGAGGCGGGCGACGGCCGAGAGGCGGTGCGCGAGACGCTGCGGCTGCAGCCCGACATCGTGCTGATGGACGTGCGCATGCCCGTGCTCGACGGCATCGACGCGACGACCGAGATCGTCGCGGCGGGCAGCGCAGCGCGCGTCGTCGTGCTCACGACCTTCGACCTCGACGAGGCCGTCGCGCGCGCCCTGCGCGCAGGGGCGAGCGGCTTCCTGCTGAAGGATGCGCACCCCGAGCTCGTGCTCGCGACCGTCCGTGCCGTGCACGGCGGCAGCGAGGTCGTCGCAGCCTCTGCCACGCGCACGCTGCTGGCCAGGCACGCCGAGCAGCCCGCGCCGCCGCCAGCGTCGCTCGCGACGCTCACGCCGCGCGAGCACGAGATCCTGCTGCAGGTCGCACGTGGGCTGTCGAACTCGGAGATCGCGCAGACCGAGTTCGTGAGCGAGACGACCGTGAAGACCCACGTGTCGCGCATGCTGCAGAAGCTCGGCCTGCGCGACCGCGTGCAGGCGGTCGTGTTCGCGCACGCGCACGGCATCGTCTGACGCACGTCGGTCGTCGACGCCGAGCGACCTCATCCGCCAGGATGACCGGGTCGGGACGCGCGGACGACGCGCGAGACGCGGTGCGCGGCTGGGATGGACGCATGCACTCCGCTCCTGCACTCCAGCTCACCGACGTCGCGCGCCGCTACGGCGCAGGCGACGCCGCCGTCGTCGCGCTCGACGGCGTCTCGCTCGCGATCGACCCCGGCGAGTTCGTCGCCATCATGGGTCCCTCCGGCTCCGGCAAGTCCACGCTCATGCACCTCGCGGCCGGCCTCGACGCCCCGACGTCGGGCTCGGTGCGCATCGGCGAGACCGAGCTCGTCGGCCTCGACGACGCGTCGCTCACCCGGGTGCGGCGCGACCGCGTCGGCTTCGTCTTCCAGGCGTTCAACCTCGTGCCGACGCTCACGGCCCGCGACAACGTGCGTCTCCCGTCCGACCTCGCCGGCCGCGCGCCCGACGACGCCCTCATCGGTCACCTCGTCGACTGGCTGGGCCTCGCGGACCGCATCGACCACCGCCCCGGCGAGCTCTCCGGCGGGCAGCAGCAGCGCGTCGCGATCGCGCGAGCCCTCGCGACGCGGCCGACGATCGTCTTCGCAGACGAGCCCACCGGCAACCTCGACTCCCGCACGGCCGCCGACGTCCTGCGCATCCTGCAGGAGGCGGCGCGCACCCACGGGCAGGCGATCTGCATGGTGACGCACGACCCGGTGGCCGCCGAGGCAGCCGACCGCGTCGTGCTGCTCGCCGACGGCCGCATCCGCGGCGATGAGCGCGGGCTCGACCGCGCCGAGATCGCGACGCGCATGCTGCGGCTGCAGGAGCGTGCCGCGTGAGCCGCGCCCACGTGCCCACCGTCGCGGTCACGGCCGTCGCGGCATGCTTCGCCGTCATGCTCACGGGCCTCACCGAGACGATGTTCACGCTCGTGCTCTCGAACGAGGCGCTCGGCGGTGGCACGGCGGGCGTGCTCGCGGGGCTCGCGGTCGTGTGCATCACGGTCGTGTCGATGCTCGTGAGCGCCATCGTGACGCTCACGACCGTGCAGCACGTCGTCGAGGAGCAGCGTCCGCAGATCGCGCTGCGCCGACTCCTGGGTGCCACGGCGGCGCAGGAGCGCACGCGGGTGCTGCGCCGCTCGACCCTCGCCGGGCTCGCCGGCACCCTCGCCGGTGCCGTCGTCGGCCTCGGCGTCTCGCTCGTCGCGCAGCTCGCGCTGCGGTCGGCAGGCACGCTCGACGGCGTCGAGCTGGTCGTCGCCCCCGCGACGGCCGTCGCACCCGTCGTCGCGATCGCCGCAGCCGTCGTCGTGGTCACGCGCATCGGCACGCGCGGCGTGCTGCGCGTCCCGCCGATCGAGGCGCTCGGCGCCGCGACGGCGCAGCCTCGTCGCGCTCCGCGACCCGTCGCCGCCATCGTGCTGCTCGCCCTCGCGGCGCTCGTCCTCGGCGGCGCCGTCGCCCTCGGGCCCGTGACGCCGCTTGCCGTGCTCATCGCCGTCGTCGGAGGCGTCATCCTCTCGGCAGGCATCATCGGCATCGCGCCCTCTGCGCTCGTGCCCGTGCTCGCCGTCGTCGGCCGCATCCTCGGCCGCTCGGTGCCTGCCCGCGCCGCCGTGCGCTCCGCGCAGTCGGCCAGGGATCGCACGAGCGGCCTCGTGCTCGCGCTCATGGTCGGGGTCGCGACGGTCGTGCTGCTCGCGACCGCGGGGGCGACGATGCGCGACGCGCTCATCGCGATCGACAGGACGCCGGAGGTCGTCGCGGAGATCACCGCCCTCGTCGACTCGATCGTCGCGGTGCTCGCGATCGTCGTCGGCTCGAGCGCCGTCGTCGCCGTCCTCGGATTCGTCACGAGCATGCTCACGGCGATCCGCCAGCGCACCCGCGAGATCGGGCTGCTGCGCGCGCTCGGCATGACGAGCGCGCAGGTGCGGTGGATGGTGACGGCCGAGACCGTCGCGATCGCGCTCGTCGCCCTCGTCGGCGGGCTCGTGCTCGGCATCGGGCTCGGCTGGATCGCCGTGTGGACGATGTTCGGCTCGTCGTACGGCGTCGGCCCCATCGTGCCGTCGGTGTCGCCGATGCTCGTCGCAGGCGCCGCCGTCGCCTCCGGCGTCGTCGCGCTCGTCGCGGCCGCACCGGCCACGGCGAGGGCCCGCCGCATCGCCCCGGTCGAGGCGCTGCGCGCAGCCTGAGCGCACGAGCGGGGAGCGCGTGCGGGTGTAGTGTTGCCCGCATGCGCTCCTCGCTGCTCCTCCTTCTTCGCCGCGGCGAGGCCTAGACACCGGGCCATCCTCGCCGCGGAGTCGCGCGCAGCAGCCCGGAGTCGATTCGACCCCAGGAGCACAGCATGAAGAGCATGCAGCAGCCGTCGGGCATGCCGGCGCACCGGTACGTCCCGTACCACGAGCAGATCCGCGTCGACCTGCCCGACCGCACGTGGCCCGACCGCCGCATCGACCGCGCACCCCTGTGGTGCGCCGTCGACCTGCGTGACGGCAACCAGGCCCTCATCGAGCCCATGACGCCCGACCGCAAGCGGATCATGTTCCAGCTGCTCGTCGAGATGGGCTACAAGGAGATCGAGGTGGGCTTCCCCTCGGCGAGCCAGACCGACTTCGACTTCGTGCGGAACCTCATCGACGAGGGCCTCATCCCCGACGACGTCACGATCCAGGTGCTCACGCAGTGCCGCGACCACCTCATCCGCCGCACGTTCGAGGCGATCGACGGTGCGAAGCAGGCGATCGTGCACATCTACAACTCGACGAGCGTGCTGCAGCGCGACGTGGTGTTCCGCTCCGACCGCGAGGGCGTCAAGCAGATCGCCGTCGACGGCGCCCGCCTGTGCCTCGAGCTCGAGGGCATGCTGCAGCACACGCAGGTGCGCTACGAGTACAGCCCCGAGTCGTACACCGGGACCGAGCTCGACTACGCGCTCGAGGTCTGCAACGAGATCATCGAGGTGCTGGACGCTCGCCCCGAGCGTCCCGTCATCATCAACCTGCCCGCGACGGTCGAGATGGCGACGCCCAACGTCTACGCCGACTCCATCGAGTGGATGCACCGCCACCTCGCGCGCCGCGAGTCGGTCATCCTGTCGCTGCATCCGCACAACGACCGCGGCACGGGCATCGCTGCCGCCGAGCTCGGCTACATGGCGGGCGCCGACCGCATCGAGGGCTGCCTGTTCGGCAACGGCGAGCGCACCGGCAACGTCGACCTCGTCGCGCTGGGGCTCAACATGCTCACGCAGGGCATCGACCCCGAGATCGACTTCTCGGACCTCGACCGCATCCGCCGCACGGCAGAGCACTGCAACCAGCTGCGCGTGCCCGAGCGCTCGCCGTGGGCAGGCGACCTCGTGTACACCGCCTTCTCGGGCTCGCACCAGGACGCCATCAAGAAGGGCTTCGAGCGCATGGCCGCCGACGCGGAGGCGGCGGGCCGCCACGTCGACGAGATGCCGTGGGCCGTGCCGTACCTGCCGATCGACCCGAAGGACGTCGGCCGCTCGTACGAGGCCGTCATCCGCGTGAACTCGCAGTCGGGCAAGGGCGGCGTCGCCTACCTGCTCAAGAGCGACCACGGCCTCGACCTGCCGCGACGTCTGCAGATCGAGTTCTCGAACATCGTGCAGGCGCGCACCGACTCCGAGGGCGGCGAGGTGTCGAGCTCGGCGATCTGGCGCATCTTCGGCGACGAGTACCTGCCGAACCCGTCGCGCGAGGCCGAGGACCAGTGGGGCCGCTTCGAGCTGCGCGAGGTCGCGACGCAGTCGTCGCTGCGCGGCGAGACGCGTCTGACGGTGACGCTGCGCGACGAGCAGACGCTGCGCGATGCGCAGGCGTCGGGCAACGGCCCCATCGACGCGCTGCTGTCGCTGCTGCGCGCCGAGGGCGTCGAGGTGTCGCTGCTCGACTACGTCGAGCACACGATGGCAGCCGGCCAGGACGCGCAGGCCGCGTCGTACGTCGAGCTCGAGCTCGGCGGGGAGCGGTTCTGGGGCGTGGGCATCGACCACTCGACGTCGTACGCGTCGCTGCGCGCGATCGTGTCGGCCGTGAACCGCGGGCTGCGCACGCCTCGAGCCGTTCATGGTCGCCGACCTGCAGCTCGCCGTCGGTCGCAGCCTCGACATCGTGACGCAGGCGGAGACGATCGGGTCGTACGCCGACCAGATCATGATCGACTACCCGCGGTACACGGCGGCTGCCGTGATGGTCGAGACCGCCGATCGCCTCACCGATCACGACGCCTCGGTGCAGCAGTACCTGCTGCTCGTGGGTGCGCTGCGCTCGCTGTCGCGCGCGGAGCACGATCCGAGCCTCACGCTCGACTCGTACCTGCTGCGTGCGATGGCGATCGCAGGATGGGCGCCGACGTTCGGCGACTGCGCCGTCTCGGGCGAGCCAGGGCCGCACACGGCGTTCGTGCCGCAGCTGGGCGGCATGGTCTCGGACCGGCACGCTCCGCCCGGCGTCGCGCGGCTCGACACGGAGACCGTCGCGCTGCTGGCCTCGCTGCTCACGGGCGACTGGGCCGTGGCCGACGCGACGGGCGATCGCGCGCGTGCACGCGCATCCGGCATCGTCGGCGCGTGGGTGCAGTGGCACCTCGAGCGCGGCCTGCGCGGGCTCGAGCACGTCGACCGCGTGCGCACCGCACCGGCATCCTCCGCCGAGTAGCCTCTCTCTCGATGAGCGAGCGACGCATCCCGAGGCATCCCGACGCGGTCGCGTCGCGGCCCGTCGACTGGACCGGGCAGCATCCGCCCGCATACGAGCCCGGCTCGGTGCCGAGCCACGTCGCCGTCATCATGGACGGCAACGGCCGCTGGGCGAACCGGCAGGGCAAGACGCGCATCGAGGGGCACCAGGCGGGCGAGGAGGTGCTGCTCGACGTCGTCGCCGGCGCGCTCCAGGCCGGCGTGCAGCACCTGTCGGTGTACGCGTTCTCGACCGAGAACTGGAAGCGCGACCCCGCAGAGGTGCGCTTCCTCATGGGCTTCAACCGCAAGGTGCTGCACCGCAGGCGCGACCAGCTGCACGACTGGGGCGTGCGCATCCGCTGGGCCGGCCGTCGGCCGCGGCTGTGGCGCTCGGTGCTCGACGAGCTGCAGGTGGCCGAGCGGCTCACGGCCGAGAACACGCGCATGACGCTCACGATGTGCATCAACTACGGCGGCACCGTGGAGATCGCCGATGCGGTGCGCTCGATCGCCGACGACGTCGCGGCCGGCAGGCTCAAGCCCTCTGGCGTGACGGAGCGTCTCATCCGCAGCCGCATGTACCTGCCGGACGTGCCCGACGTCGACCTCTACGTGCGCTCGTCGGGGGAGCAGCGCATCTCGAACTTCCTCACCTGGCAGGGCGCATACGCCGAGATGGTCTTCCTCGACACGCTCTGGCCCGACTTCTCGCGCCTCGACCTGTGGCGGGCGATCGACGTCTACACGGGGCGCGAGCGCCGCTTCGGCGGCGCGATCGACGCGCCGACCGTCTAGGGCGCTCCCAGCCCGGGGTCGGAGACCGCCTTCGGCGGATGTGCAGCCAGCTCTCTGCCACACGATGTACCGTCTGAGCGTGCGCCGCCTCCTCGCCCCAGCAGCCCTCGTCGCTGCCGCCTCGCTGCTCATCGTCTCCGCGCCGTCGATCGCCGTCGCCGCGACCGCAGGGGGCTCGACGTCCGAGACCGCCGAGGTCGATGGCGCGTCCGTCGACCGATCGCTCGTCGTCGCCGACGACGTCACCATCGCGTCGGTCACGATCGCCATCGACTTCCTGAAGACCGAGGGCGCCTGCGCCGCACCGACCTCGGGCGCCGCGGCGCACGCCGAGACCGGCTTCGCGCTGCAGTCGCCGTCCGGCACGACGGTGCAGCTCGTCGCACCGGGAACCTACTCGGGCGACGCGGCGATGGCACGATCGGTCGTGGTGCTCGACGACGCGGCTGCGGCTGCCGCATCGGGCACGCCCACGGTCGGTGCGGTGCGGCCCTCCCAGGCGCTCGCGGCCTTCGCGGGCGAGTCGTCGGCCGGTGAGTGGACGCTCACCGCGACCGACGCCGCCGTCGGCGCCCCGCTGTGCCTGCTCGGCGCGTCGATCACCATCCAGGAGGCCGGACCCGCGCTCGCAGGCGGCCCCCTGCCGGTCGCGAGGCTCGGAGCGGTCTACGCGGCGTCGATCGTCGCCGACGGCGTCGCCCCCATCGCCTACGCGGCCGTCGACCCCGCCGCGCTCCCGCCGGGCATCGTGCTCGCGGAGGACGGGACGCTCGCCGGCACGCCGACGCAGGACGGCGACTTCCGCTTCGACGTCGTCGCATCCGACGCGACGGGCGACTCCGAGCCGGCGACCTTCCAGCTGAGCGTGCAGACGCCGCCCACGATCGAGGGTGCGCCGACCGCCATCGCGCAGATCGGCGTGCCGTTCTCGTACGTGCCCACCGTCGACCCCGGCACGCCCCAGTCGCTCTTCGGCGTCTACGGGCTGCCCGGGGGACTCGCCGTGAACCCGCTGAACGGCGAGATCTTCGGCACGCCCACCGGTGCGCTCGGCGACTTCGTCGGCACGTACGCGCCGGTCTACGGCGTCGGCCCCGACCCCGAGCACACCGTCGTCATCTCGGTGGTCGCCGGCCCCACGTCGTCGTACGTGATGACGTCGGACGTCGACAGGATCCGGGTCGGCGGCACCGTGACCTTCTCGGTCGCGGGCACCGATGCCGAGGGCAACCCCACCGACGTCGCCGCGACGACGACGCTCGTCTCCAGCGTCGCCGGCGACGTCGTCGACGGTCTCGCAGTGACCTTCACGAGCGCCTCCCCGCACACCATCACGGCCACCGACTCGGCGTCCGGACTCACGGACGTCGCGGTCGTCGAGGTCGTCGACGCGACGGTCCCGCCGACGACCGCGCCCGGCGGCGCATCGGGCACGCTGCCTGAGACCGGCGGCGAGCCCGGATGGCTGCTCGCGCTCGCCGCGCTGGCACTCATCGGCACCGGCGTCGCCGTCGCGTCGCGCCGCGTCGCCTGACCCATCGTCATCGCCTCACGGCGGATGGCAGCCGGTCGCATGCGCTCTGCGCATGCGTCGTGCTGCGACGATGAGGCATGCGCATCGGCTCGTCGCTCTGGATCGCCGTCGCGGCGCTGACGCTCGTCGCATGCTCGGCACCGGCGACGCCGACCGTGACGGGCGACGACGCCGCCGCACGCTGGGGTGCGGCATCCGAGGGCGCCGTCGACTATCAGCTCGGCGGCGCGTACGAGCCGGTGCCCGGCACGACCGTCGTGGTGCGCGACGCCGCGGACCCGCCCGCGCCGGGCACCTTCTCGATCTGCTACCTCAACGGGTTCCAGACGCAGCCCGACGAGGCATCCCTCTGGCTCGACGAGCACCCCGACCTGCTGCTGCGGGATGCCGCGGGGGAGTCGATGATCGACCCCGGCTGGCCGGACGAGATGGCGCTCGACACGTCGAGCCCCGAGTCGCGCGCCGGCATCGCGGCGATCGTCGAGCCCTGGATCGCGGACTGCGCGGCTGCGGGCTACGACGCGATCGAGCTCGACAACCTCGACTCGTGGACGCGGTTCGACGGGCTCACGATGGAGGGCAACCTCGCGCTCGCCTCCCTGCTCGTCGACGCCGCGCACGAGCGCGGCCTCTGGGCGGCGCAGAAGAACGCCCTCGAGGTCGGCCAGGCGGGCGTCGACGCCGGCTTCGACATGGTCGTGACCGAGGAGTGCGGTCGGTACGACGAGTGCGCGGCGTACGCGGCGCTCTACGGCGACCGGCACCTCGACGTCGAGTACGCCGAGTCGGTCGACGAGGACGCCTTCCAGGCGCTGTGCGATGCGGGCGACGTGCCGCACCTCAGCGTGCTGCGCGACCTGCCGCTGTCGGTCGCGGGCGACGACGGTCACGTGCACAGCACGTGCCGCACCCCCTGAGCGCACCGGTAGGATTGGATCTTCCCACCAACTTCAGCGCACGACCCGGTGCGCATGATCGAGGAGCACCATGCCGACGAGCCGTCTCGACCAGGTCATCAATCTCGCGAAGCGTCGCGGATTCGTCTTCCAGGCCGGTGAGATCTACGGCGGCTCGCGGTCGTCCTGGGACTACGGTCCCCTCGGCGTGGCGCTGAAGGAGAACATCAAGCGCCAGTGGTGGAAGACGTTCGTGCAGGGTCGCGACGACATGGTCGGCCTCGACTCGTCGATCATCCTGCCGCAGAAGGTGTGGCACGCCTCCGGCCACGTCGCGACGTTCACCGACCCGCTCGTCGAGTCGCTGCACACGCACAAGCGCTATCGCGCCGACCACCTCATCGAGGCGTACGAGGCCAAGCACGGCCACCCGCCCGAGAACGGCCTCGCCGACATCAAGGACCCCGAGACCGGCCAGCCGGGCTCCTGGACCGAGCCGCGCTCGTTCTCCGGCCTCATGAAGACCTACCTCGGCCCCGTCGACGACGAGGAGGGCCTGCACTACCTGCGCCCCGAGACGGCGCAGGGCATCTTCGTGAACTTCAACAACGTCGTCACGACCGCGCGCCGCAAGCCGCCGTTCGGCATCGGCCAGGTCGGCAAGTCGTTCCGCAACGAGATCACGCCTGGCAACTTCATCTTCCGCACGCGCGAGTTCGAGCAGATGGAGATCGAGTTCTTCGTGCCGCCCGCCGAGGCGCCCGAGTGGTTCGACCGCTGGGTCGCGGACTGCGAGGCGTGGTTCCACGACCTCGGTCTGAAGGCGGAGAACATCCGCCACCTCGACGTGCCCGACGGCGAGCGCGCGCACTACTCGGCGCGCACGATCGACCTCGAGTACCGGTTCGGCTTCCAGGGCAGCGAGTGGGGCGAGCTCATGGGCGTCGCCAACCGCACCGACTACGACCTGTCGACGCACTCCGAGGCCTCCGGCAAGAAGCTCGAGTACTTCGACCAGGCGGCCAACGAGCGCTACACGCCGTTCGTGATCGAGCCGTCGTTCGGCCTCACCCGCAGCCTCATGGCCTTCCTCATTGAGGCGTACGACGAGGAGGAGGTGCCGAACGCGAAGGGCGGCACCGACACCCGCACCGTGCTGCGCCTCGACCCGCGCCTGTCGCCCGTCAAGGCGGCCGTGCTGCCGCTGTCGCGCAACGAGCAGCTCTCGCCGCTCGCTCGCGACGTCGCAGCGAGCCTGCGCAAGCACTGGGCGATCGAGTTCGACGACGCGGGCGCCATCGGTCGCCGCTACCGCCGTCAGGACGAGGTCGGCACGCCGTTCTGCATCACCGTCGACTTCGACTCGCTCGAGGACCAGGCGGTCACGGTGCGCGAGCGCGACACGATGCAGCAGCAGCGCGTGGCCATCGCGGAGCTCGAGGGCTTCCTGGCGCAGGCGCTTCTCGGAGCCTGACGTGATCGGCACGCAGACGACGAGCGCGACCACGGCGCCGGCGCTGCGGATCGGCCCGATCGAGCTCGAGGCGCCCGTGGTGCTCGCCCCCATGGCGGGCATCACGAACACGGCGTTCCGCAGGCTGTGCCGCGAGCACGGCGCAGGGCTGTACGTCGCCGAGATGGTGACGTCGCGTGCGCTCGTCGAGCGGGGCGAGGAGACGTTCCGGCTCCTCTCGCACCACGAGTCCGAGACGCCGCGCTCGGTGCAGCTCTACGGCGTCGACCCGGCGACGGTCGAGCGGGCCGTGCGCATCATCGTCGACGAGGACCTCGCCGACCACATCGACCTCAACTTCGGATGCCCCGTTCCGAAGGTCACGCGCCGCGGCGGAGGCTCGGCGCTGCCGTGGAAGCATGAGCTGTTCCGGGCGATCGTCGAGCGCGCCGTGCGCGCCGCAGGCGACATCCCGCTCACCGTGAAGATGCGGAAGGGCATCGACGACGACCACCTCACGTATCTCGAGGCGGGTCGTGCCGCCGAGGCCGCAGGCGTCGCCGCCGTCGCGCTCCACGGCCGCACCGCTGCGCAGCACTACTCCGGCACCGCCGACTGGGAGGCCATCGCACGCCTCAAGGAGGCAGTGACGAGCGTGCCCGTGCTCGGCAACGGCGACATCTGGCAGGCGGAGGACGCCGTGCGCATGATGGAGGTCACCGGCTGCGACGGCGTCGTCGTCGGCCGCGGCTGCCTCGGCAGGCCCTGGCTGTTCGGCGATCTCGTCGCGGCGTTCGAAGGCAGCGAGGAGCGCTTCCGCCCCTCGCTGCAGCAGGCGCTCGCCGTGTTCCGCAGGCACGCGGTGCTGCTCGTCGAGCACTTCGGCGACGAGGACCGCGCCTGCCGCGACATCCGCAAGCACGTCGCCTGGTACGGCAAGGGCTACCCGATCGGCGGCGACACCCGCCGCGCACTCGCAGCCGTGTCGAGCCTCGACGAGATCGACGAGCTCATCGCATCCATCCCCGACGCGCCGTACGACGCGGCGGGCGTCGAGGGGCAGCGGGGCCGCGCTGGCAGCCCCAAGCGCCCCGCGCTGCCCGACGGCTGGCTCGACAGCCCCGAGCTGACGCCCGCGCAGCGTGCGTCGCTCATCGAGGACGAGAGCGACACGCGTGGCGGCTGACTACGTGGGCCACGACCGCGAGCGCTGGTGGCCGGAGACGCACTCGACGCGCCGCAGCGACTTCGCGCGCGATCGCGCGCGCCTGCTGCACTCCAGCGCGCTGCGCAGGCTCGCGCAGAAGACGCAGGTCGTGTCGCCGACGTCGGGGCTCGACTTCGCCCGCAACCGCCTCACCCATTCGCTCGAGGTCGCGCAGGTGGGCCGTGAGCTCGCCGGCGCGCTCGGGCTCGACCCCGACGTCGTCGACACCGCGTGCCTCGCGCACGACATCGGGCATCCGCCGTTCGGGCACAACGGCGAGCGCGCGCTCGACGAGTGGGCGAAGAGCATCGGAGGCTTCGAGGGCAATGCGCAGACGCTGCGCGTCATCACCCGGCTCGAGCCGAAGATCGTCGGCGACCGCGACTACGGCCTCAATCTCACGCGTGCGAGCGTCGACGCCGCGACGAAGTACCCGTGGCCTGCGGAGCAGGAGATGCTCGACGCAGGGTCGGGACGCGTGAAGTTCGGCTTCTACGCCGTCGACCGCGACGTGTTCGAGTGGGTGCGCCAAGGTGCGCCGGACGCGCGGCGCTGCATCGAGGCGCAGGTCATGGACCTCGCAGACGACATCGCCTACTCGGTGCACGACTTCGAGGACGCCGTCGTGAACGGGTTCATCGACCCGCGCGCGCTCGCCGGACGCGCCGACCACGACGCGCTCGTCGACCGCATGGCGCGGTGGGTGGGCGACGTGCCGCGCGACGACCTGCTGGCCGCATTCGACCGGCTCGACGACCTCGACACGTGGCTCGACTCGTTCGACGGCGGCCGCGGCGACCAGGCGCGGCTGAAGAACCTCACGTCGCGGCTCATCGGGCGCTTCGCGACGCGGGCGGCTGCCGCGACGCGCGACGCCTACTCCGGCCCCCTCGCCCGCTTCGGCGGCAGCGTCGTCGTGCCAGACGAGGTGCGAGCCGAGATCGCCGTGCTCAAGGGCACCGTCGCGGCGTTCGTCATGGACGTCGAGCACCGGCAGCCCCTCTACGAGCAGCAGCGCACGATCCTCGGCGAGCTGGCCGACCGTCTCCTCGACGTCGGCGAGGGCGCGCTCGACGCGACGTTCGCAGGCGACTGGCGCGCGGCGTCGACCGACGAGGAGCGCCGCCGGGTCGTCGTCGACCAGGTCGCGAGCCTCTCGGACCACACGGCCGTCGCCTGGCACGCGCAGCAGGTGGTCTGATGGCCGGGCGCATCCGCAGGGAGGACATCGACGAGGTGCGCAGCCGCATGTCGATCGTCGACGTCGTCTCCGACCACGTGACGCTGAAGTCGGCGGGCGTCGGCAGCCTCAAGGGGCTGTGCCCGTTCCACGACGAGCGCACGCCGTCGTTCCACGTGCGGCCCGCGATCGGCAGGTACCACTGCTTCGGATGCGGCGAGGACGGCGACGTCATCGGCTTCGTCATGGCGATGGACCACACGTCGTTCGCCGAGACCGTCGAGCGCTTCGCCGCCCAGCTGGGCGTGACGCTGCGCTACGAGGACGGCGGCGCGCCGCAGATCGAGGCAGGCTCGCGCATGCGGCTGCTCGAGGCGTCGAAGGCGGCTGCCGAGTTCTTCCAGGCGCAGCTGCTCACGCCGGCCGCCGAGCCCGGGCAGCGGTTCCTGGGGGAGCGCGGCTTCGACCTCGCCGCCGCCCAGCGCTTCGGCGTCGGGTTCGCGCCGCAGTCGTTCGAGGCGCTGCGCACGCACCTTCGCGCGCTGGGCTTCACCGACGACGAGCAGCTGCGCGCAGGTCTCCTCTCGGAGGGTCAGCGCGGACCGTACGACCGATTCCGCGGGCGACTCGTGTGGCCCATCCGCGACGTCACGGGCGCGACGGTCGGCTTCGGCGCGCGCAAGCTGCTCGACGACGATCCGGGCCCCAAGTACCTCAACACCCCTGAGACGGCGATCTACCACAAGTCGCAGGTGCTCTACGGGCTCGACCTCGCCAAGCGCGACGTGTCGAAGCAGCGCGAGGCCGTCATCGTCGAGGGCTACACCGACGTCATGGCCTGCCACCTCGCGGGCGTGACGACGGCGATCGCGACGTGCGGCACCGCGTTCGGCGTCGACCACATCAAGGTGCTGCGTCGCGTGCTGGGCGACGTGTCGACGTCGGACACGACGGCGCTCGGTCGCGTCGTGTTCACGTTCGACCCCGACGAGGCAGGGCAGAAGGCCGCGAGCCGCGCGTTCGCCGAGGAGCAGCGCTTCGCTGCGCAGACGTTCGTGGCCGTCGCCCCCGACGGGCTCGACCCGTGCGACCTCAGGCTGCAGCGCGGCGACGATGCGGTGCGGCGGCTCATCGAGACGCGCAGGCCCATGTTCGAGTTCATGCTGCGTCGCGTCGTGGATGCGTTCGACCTCGAGACCGTCGAGGGCCGCGTGCAGGCGACGCGGGCCGCGGCACCCGTGCTCGCGACGATCCGCGACCGCGCGCTCGCCGATGGCTACCAGCGGCAGCTCGCCGGCTGGCTCGGCGTCGATCCGCGCGACGTGCAGCGAGCGCTCCAGGCGTGGCGGGCGCACCAGGGGCAGCAGCAGCGCGACGCGCGCGCCCAGCAGGGCGGGCCCGGCCAGGGCGGGCACCAGAGCCGACCGGGACAGGGCGCGCCGTCGGGCGCCGTTGGGCAGGGTTCCGGCGTGGCCCCCGCGGAGCCGACGGTGACGATGCGGCAGCTGCCGAGGGACCCGGCGACGATGGTCGAGATGCGTGCGATCGTCGCGATGCTGCAGCAGGCATCCGAGGTGCCCGCCGAGCTGCGGGACCGCGCGCTCACGGCGCACTTCGACAACGCGACGCTGCGCACCATCCGCGACGCGTTGCTCGTCGAGCTGCAGACCGGCAGCGGTGGCCTCTCGGAGCGCGTGGCGGCGACGGTGCCCGAGCCGTTCCGCGGGTTGGTGCGCGAGCTCGCGATCACGCCGATGGAGGAGGGGCTGCGCGGCATCGCCGCGTCGGTGCGCGGCTACGTCGTGAACCTCGTGCACCGTGACATCCTGAGGGAGAAGAGCGAGCTGCTCGGGCAGGCGATGCGGCTCGCGCCGCGCGACCCCGAGGGGGCTCGCGAGATCCATCGCCGCATCGGCGAGCTCGACGTCGAGCGCGAGAGGTTGGAGGAGCAGCGATGACCGAGCCCACCCACGCTGCCATCCGCGTGCATGACGCGTCGCTCGCGCACCCCGGCACCTCCACCCTCGTCGTTCGCGGCGCGACGTTCGTGGCGGAGCCCGGCTCGCCGGTGACGCTGCTCGGACCCACGGGTGCAGGCAAGTCGACGCTGCTGGATGCGATCGCGCTGCGCACGCCCAAGGAGGCTGGGCCCGAGGTGCACGGGGGCACGATCTCGGTGCTGGGCCACGATGCGCGCACGCTCGGCGCTCGCGCTCGGACGCGGCTGCTCGCGTTCGTCGGGCACGCGCAGCAGCGAGGCTCCGAGCGGCTCGACGGCACGCTCACGGTGAGCGACGTGATCGCGAGCCCGATCTTCGACCGTGATCCGCGCTTCGATCGCCAGGAGGCGGGCATCGCCGTCGCGGGCGCGCTCGACCGCGTGCGCCTGCCGCTCGGCATGCTCGATCGGCACGTCTTCGAGCTCTCCCGCGGCCAACGCCAGCGGGTGTCGCTCGCGCGAGCGCTCGTGCTCGACCCACGAGCGCTCGTGGTCGACGACCCCATCTCGGGCCTCGATCCGGTGGTCGCGCCCGAGGTGCTCAGGGCCCTGCGCGACCTCGCCGGCTCGCGCGCGGTCGTCGCGGCGGTGCGCACGCCGCATCAGGCGCGGGCGATCGGCGGCACGGCCGTCGTGCTGCACCGCGGCCGCGTCGTGGGCGCGGGCCCGATCGACGAGCTGCTCGCCGACCCCCGGCACCCGTTCGTCGCGGCGCTCGCGCGCACGGAGCTGCCGGCCGCCTGACCGCGAGCCCCCCTCGACTCCGCGGGCATGCAGAAGGCCCCCACCCGGGTGGGTGGGGGCCTTCTCGCTGCTCCCCGAGATGGACTCGAACCATCAACCTGCCGGTTAACAGCCGGCTGCTCTGCCAATTGAGCTATCGAGGAATGCTGGGAACAGCCCGGCTAGCCTAGCACCGATCCGAGACGCGTCGTGCACGCGGCGGGTGCCGCCTCACGCCTCGATGTCGTCGACTCCGGGCGTCCAGGAGTGGCCGGGCCTGCCCCATCTGGCCTTCTTGATGGCCTTGTCGATCGCCTTCCGCTCGGGATGCGCGAGACGGTCGGCGTAGAGCACGCCGTCGAGGTGGTCGTACTCGTGCTGGAAGATGCGGGCGAGCCAGCCGGTCGTCTCGATGCGGAACGGCTCGCCGTCGAGGTCCGTCGCCTCGAGGATCGCCGCGAGCGATCGCACGAGCGGCTCGCGCTCGCCGGGGATGGAGAGGCAGCCCTCCTCGTCGTCCTCGGTGAGCTCGTCGAGCGGCAGGGGAGCGATCCACAGCGTGGGGTTCACGGCGACGCCGGAGGACTCCGCACCCTCTGCGTCGGTCCACGACCACACGAACAGGCGCAGGCCCACGCCGACCTGCGGGGCTGCGAGCCCGACGCCGGGCGCGGCGTGCATCGTCTCGACCATGTCGGCGACGAGCGTGCGGACCTCGTCGTCGATCGTCGCGACCTCGAGGGCTGGGGTGTGGAGCACCGGCTCGCCGGTGATGCGGATCGGGAGCACGGCCATGTCGCCCAGGGTATCGAGGGTGCGACGCCGCTACTGTCGAGGGGTGCGCCTGGCCGACCTCTCCGATCTGACCGAGCAGATCTCGCTGACGCCGCTGCAGGCGCTCGGCATCCCGATCGCGATCGTGGGTGCCGTGGTGCTGTCGCTCGGCACGCAGTTCCAGCACCGTGGGGTCGCGCTCGTCGAGGGCAAGGCGGGTGCGCACACCACGTCGGGCGCGAAGATCGACATGCGCCAGCTGGGGATGCTCGTGCGCCGCCCGTCGTGGGTGCTCGGCACCGCGATGCTCGGTGTCGCGGCGCTCATGCAGCTGTGGGCGCTGTCGCTCGCGCCGCTCATCGTCGTGCAGCCGCTCGGCGCCGTGGCGCTCGTGGTCACGGCGATCGTGAACGCACGCGTCGCACGGCACAGGCTCGACTCGCCGACGATCAACTCGATCCTCTTCTGCCTCATCGGCATCGGCATCTTCGTGGCCGTCGCCGCCGTCTTCGCCGTCGAGCATCCCATCAGCGACCGGCAGCTGCTGACGGTGCTGAGCCTGCTGCTCGTCGTCGGCATCGGGCTCGGCCTCGCATGGTGGCGCTGGCGCGGCAAGGCGGGCGCGATCTTCTACGTCATCGCAGCCGGCGTGCTGTACGGCTTCGTCGTCACGCTCATGAAGGTCGTGCTGAACCGGCTCACGACCGGCAACTTCGAGTGGCTCACGATCCTCTGCCTCGTCGGGGTGCTCGCGGCGCTCGTCTTCGGCGGCTACTTCGTGCAGCTCGCGCACGCCTCGGGCCCACCGGATCTCGTGATCGCGGGCCTCACGGTCGTCGATCCGCTCATCGCGGTGCTCATCGGCGTGACGGTGCTGGGCGAGGCTGCCCAGACGCCGCCGTGGGCGCTCATCGTCTTCGTGCTCGCGGGCGGGCTCGCCGTGTTCGGCGTGTTCCAGCTCGCGAGGCACCACCCGCAGCTGCAGGCCTCGACCCACTTGGAGGACGACGAGTGACGGACCCTCTCCGCATCCTCATCACCGGAGACACCTTCGCGCCCGACGTCAACGGCGCGGCGACGTTCGCGACCCAGCTCGCAGCGGGCCTCGTCAGGCGCGGGCACGAGATCCACGTCGTGGCATCGGCGACGGGACGCGGCAGGCAGGGAACGCGCATCGAGGAGCACGAGGGGGTGCGCTTCACGGTGCATCGCCTGCGGTCGCTCGGCTACCCGGGCCACGACTGGCTGCGGTTCGCCGAGCCGTGGCGCATCGTGCAGAACGCGGGCTCGCTGCTGGATGCGCTGAAGCCCGACGTCGTGCACTTCCAGTCGCACCTCGTCGTCGGGAGGGGGTTCGCGGCTGCGGCGCGTGCGCGCGGCATCCGCCTCATCGGCACGAACCACATCATGTTCGAGAACCTCATGGATCACTCGAACGTGCCAGGCGTGCTGCAGGGTCCTGTCATCGGTGCGCTCTGGAGCGATGCCGGCCGCGTGTTCGGCCGCTGCGACGCCGTCACGACGCCGACGCGTCGCAGTGCCGACTACCTCGAGCGCATGGCTGGCCTCGACCACGTGCACGCGATCTCCTGCGGCATCCGCGCGAGCGACTACACGGTGTCGACCACCCGCAATCGCGGCACGATCGTGTTCGTCGGCCGCGTCACGAGCGAGAAGCGCATCGAGACCGCCGTGCGCGCCCTCGCACGAATGCCGAAGGACCTGGATGCCCGGCTCGTGATCGTCGGCGGTGGCGACCTGCTCGACCACCTGGGTGCGCTCGCGCGCGAGCTGGGCGTCGGCGACCGGGTGGAGCTCACGGGCCTCGTGCCGGTCGACGAGCTGCGCAGCCGCCTCACGGGCGCCGAGGTCTTCGTGATGCCGTCGACGGCCGAGCTGCAGTCGATCGCGACGCTCGAGGCGATGGCCTCGGGCCTGCCCGTCGTCGCGGCGGACGCGATGGCGTTGCCGCACCTCGTCGACGGCAACGGCTACCTCTTCGCGCCCGACGACGACGCCGACCTCGCGGCGCAGCTCGAGCGCGTGCTGCGCGCGAGCGACGAGGAGTGGCTGCGCATGCGGCACCGCTCGCTGCAGATGGTGGCACCGCACGACATGGAGACGACGCTCGACACGTTCGAGGCGCTGTACCGCGGCGAGGACGTCGCCGATCCCGTCACGGAGCTGCCGCGCCTGCAGACCGACTCCGGCACGATCGAGCTCGACGCGGATGGTGCGCTGCAGGACACGTCGGCGACGGACCGTGCGAACGCGGATGCCGACGCGGCGCCTGCGGACGAGTCGCGGTAGCGGCGCGTCGGTAGGCTCCTGCGCGGGGCGGTAGCTCAGCTGGTCAGAGCAGCGGACTCATAATCCGTCGGTCACGGGTTCAAGTCCCGTCCGCCCTACGAGACGGTCGCCGAGGCGCGGTCCGAGGGGTGGGTCAGGCCGCGTCGCAGCGGTCGACGACGAGCGTGTGCTGCAGCTCGTGGGCGTCGAGCGCGCGGCCGACGTCGGTGACCAGCTGGTCGTGGCTCGCGACGGCTGCGTCGCACTCGGAGACGCCGCCGAGATCGATGGTGACGCGCACGGACGGCGTGACGTGCACCTCGCCGTCGGCGATGCTCCAGTCGAGCTCGGCCTCGTAGTCGACGCGCAGGCCCTCCGAGTCGGGGAGCGCGGCGACGAGCGTCGACAGCTCGGCGAGGGCGTCGGAGATCGCAGCGGGCGAGGTCGCCGTGCGCACGACCATGCCGTCCGGCGTCTGCAGCTCGATCGCCGTGGAGCCGTCGAGCAGCGCGGCTGCCGCGTCGGCGATCCGCACCGACTCCGAGAGCAGGACGGTGGCGCTGTCGGTCGCGACCGGGACCGTGAGGGTGAAGCCACCGTCGACCTCGTCGACCAGCTCGCCGATGCTGCGTCCGCCGATCACGCCGAATGCGCCCTGCTCGGACGTCGACGGGTCGAGGTCGAGCCAGGTGTCGTCCGGGAGCGAGAGCACCAGGGTCGCGATGTCCTGCAGCTCGTCCGACGAGAGCGACCTGGGGTCGCTGCGATGCCACCAGCCGTCGAAGACCTGCCTGCCGGTGTGCTGCTGCACGACGACGATCGAGACGATGTGCTCGTCGAGCCGATCGTCGTGCAGCGACGACCGCGCGGCGTCGAGGATGCGGGCGAGCGCAGTGGCCTCGACCGCCGCGCCGACCGTCACGGAGAGGAGCACCTCGCCGTCGGGTCGGTCGCCCGTGAGGTGTCGGTGACGCCGGTAGCCGGGGTGCTCGTGGTCGAGCTCCGTCTCGACGGAGACGACGCCGGGCAGCGCCGCGACGCGCTCCTCGGCATCGGCGACGGCGCTGTCGGAGCTCCAGGGGAGGAACGGCACGCCGAAGCCGATGCCGAGGGCGACGAGCACCGTGACGACGAGACCGCCGATGAGGAGCGGCCCCGCGCTCGACCGGTGCGCGCGTCTCGCTCGCCTTCGCATCACGCACCTTCGTCCCTCGGGCGGGATGCCTCCCGCGATGGTCCCGACCTGCACGCTAGGCCGTGCGCATCGGGCGCCCCTGCGCGTCGGCTGCATGCCGCGTGCGCGGGAGCGGGGTGCTCAGTCCCGCGCGCGCAGGCAGAGGAACGACGCGAGGTCGGCGACGACGTCGGCGGAGGCGTCGGGGTGCCGGATGAGGGGCAGGAACCTCGTCCGCGGGTCACGGGCCGTCGAGCGGACGGTGGCGCGATCGAAGACGCGGCCGAGGCGATGACGCAGGCGGGCACCCAGCGGCAGCGCCGCGGCGGCCTCGTCGAGGCGACCATCGACGAGGAACGCCGTGAGCGGCTGACCGGCGAGGCGCCGTCGCGCGGCGGGGGCGGTGACGGCCAGCACGTGCAGCCACGACGCCGTGCCGCCGCCGAGCGAGAACCCCTCGCGCGTCATCGTCAACCTCGGCGTGCCGGTCGCCATGCGCACGACCAGGCGAGCCTCGACGACCAGGACCAGCACGACGATGGCGCCCATCGCGACGTCGAGGGGCGTCAGCAGGTCGTGGCTGCTCGCCACGCGCGCCGCGAGGATCGCGATGGGGATCGGCAGCGCTGCGAGCCATGCGAGCGCTGTCCACAGCTGCCATCGCCAGCTCGAGCGGATCGTGAGCGATCCGGTGTTCAACCGGTCGATGAGGCCGTCGAGCTCCGCCTGGTACGCGGCCGTGTGACGCCTGGGCGCCTCCGACGCCTGCGTGCGCCGATCGCGCCCGAGGTACGGCCACCGATCGGGTTCGTGGCCCGTGGTCACGGTGCGGCGCCCGGTGCGCCGACGCGGGCGGAGACGCTCGTGCGTGCACGAGATCGATCGGCGAACCAGCGCTGCGACGGGGGCACCGACAGCAGCACGACGGCGACGGCGACGAGGATCGAGCCGACCGGCGCCTGCTCCATCGCGATCGCCACGGGGACGACGAGCGCGGCGAGGAGGGCGAGCACGGTCCGCGACCATCCCCGCGCGCGCACCGCGGCGATGAGCGCTGCGAGGAACGCCGCCGCGACGACGAGCCACGCCGCGGCGTACCCGATCGCGACGACGGGCTCGTCGCCCGCGAGCGCGAACACCGCGACGATGGCGATGCCTGCTCCGACCGGGAGCATCGCGACCACTGCGCCGATGCTGGCGACGACGATGCCGGCGACGATCGTCCACGACCTCGTCGCGACCGCTCGTGGCGCGCTGGGCGGGGGAGGTGCGCTCGTCATGACCGCCAGCCAACCAGGAACGCGTGCGAGCCGCCTGGATGCCCGTGCGTCGGTCTGCGGCACGCCCGCGTCAGCGCGCGGCGAGCACCGCCCGCGCCGCCATGCCGATGATCGCCGAGTACGTCGGGTACGCGAAGCGCACCTCGGCGAGGGTCTGCACGCGCACGCCAGCTGCCATGGCGGTCGTGAGCGCCTGCACGACCTCGACGGCGCTCTCGCCGACGGCGTGGGCCCCCAGCACCGTCGAGCGCGAGCGGTCGACGACGAGCTTCAGGAACCCGGTGTCGCGGTCGTCGATCACAGCACGGTCGAGCGCGTCGTAGCGCACGGTCGCCACGACGCACTGCGCGTCGCGCTCGCGTGCCTCCGCCTCGGTGAAGCCGACGCCCGCGTAGTCGGGGTCCGTGAACCCGCCGGCGGGCAGCAGCCGATGGGGTGCGCGCACCGACGCGCCGAGCACGGCGTTCTCGGCAGCGGCCTCGCCCTCGAACTGCGCCGCCTGCACCAGCATGTCGCGGCCGTTCGCGTCACCGACGGCGAACACGTGCGGCACGGCGGTGCGCAGGTAGTCGTCCGCGGGGATCGCGCCGCGCTCGACCGCGAGGCCGGCGTGCTCGAGGCCGAGGTCGGCGACGTCGGCAGGCCATCCGGTGGCCATGATCACGCCGTCGACCTCGAGGGTCTGCTCGGCGCCGTCGTCGACGATCACGAGGTCGATCGCACCCGACGCCGAGCGTGCGAGGCTCGACACGCCGCCGATGCCGCACCGCACGTCGACGCCGCGCGCGACGAACGAGCGCGTGATCTCGGCGGAGATGTCGGCATCCGACGGCATGAGGATGCGCGGGGCGAGGTCGAGCAGCGTCACGTGGGCGCCGAAGGCCGCGAGCACCGTCGCGAGCTGCGCGCCCGTGTTGCCGCCGCCGATGACGGCGACGCGGCCAGGGAGCGCTGGCAGGTCGAGCACCTCGTCCGGCAGGATCGCGAGCTCCGCGCCGGGGATGGGCAGCCGCCGCGCATGCCCGCCGACGCACACGAGGATGCTGTCGCCTGCGATGCGGCGCCCGCTGTCGAGCTCGACGGTGTGCTGGTCGACGAACCGCGCGCGACCCTCCTGCACGAGATCGACGCCCGCCGCGGCGAACCGCTCCGCCTCGCGCTTCATCGCGCGCACCTCGTCGACGCGCGCGTGCACCCTGTCGACCATGACGCGCCAGTCGAGCGACACGTCGCCCACGACGACGCCGTGCTCGTGCGCAGAGCGAGCGTCGCGGATGAGCCGTGCGGCCCGCGCGAGCACGCGCGTGGGCACGCAGCCCGAGTTCACGCACGTGCCGCCGAGCCTCGCAGCCTCGAGCACGACGACGCGGGCGCCGAGATCGGCGGCGCGCAGCGCGGCCGCCGTGCCGCCCGGTCCTGCGCCGATGACGACGACGTCGTAGCGATCCGCATCCACCATGGGTTCCTCCGACCGATCCGTCTGAGCCTCCATCCTCTCGACCCCGCCGCCGCCCGCACCAGGGGTGGCGGAGACGTTCGCGTACCGTGAGTGCGTGCGCGCACGAGACGAGACCGAGGCGGGCCGCGAGGGGCGAGCGGCGGTGCTGAAGGAGCGCATCTACCTGACGTTCGCGGCGCTCGCGGTCGTGCTCGCGCTGTCGGCGCACGGGCAGCCGACCGCAGGCGAGGCGCTCACGACGCTCGGCGTGACGATGGCGGGCACGGTGCTCGCGGTCTTCACCGCCGACGTCGTCTCGCACATCGTCGTCCACGAGTCGCTGCCCACCCGCGCCGACATGGTGCATCTGCTGCGCACGCTGCTCGGGGCGATCGGCGGCGTCGTGCTGCCGTTCGTCTTCCTCGCGCTCGCGGCTGCGGGCGCGTGGGAGCCCGTCCGGGCGCTGCACGCGTCGTCGGTCGCGCTCATCGTCGCGCTCGTCGTCATCGGCTGGCTCGCCGTGCGCCGCGCACGCATCACGTGGTGGCAGCGCATCGTCGTGCTCGGGGCGGAGGCGGTGCTGGGACTCGTGACGATCGGCCTGCAGGTGCTCGCGCACGGCTGACGACCCGCACGCCGCGACGACCACGCTGCGGGCGCCCCTGGCAGACTCGAACGCATGACGACGACGTCCATCCGCGGAGCGGTGCTGCACGAGATCGGCGCCGAGCGCCCCTACGCCAGCTCGCGGCCCTTGCGCGTCGAGTCGCTCGAGCTCGAGCGCCCAGGGGCGACGGAGATCCTCGTGCGCATCGAATGCGCTGGGCTGTGCCACTCCGACCTGTCGGTCGTCGACGGCAACCGCGCGCGGCCCGTGCCGATGCTGCTGGGCCACGAGGCTGCCGGCATCGTCGAGGAGGTCGGCGCGTCGGTGCCTGCGATCGCGGTCGGCGACCGGGTCGTCATGACGTTCCTGCCCCGCTGCGGCGACTGCAGCGGGTGCGCGTCGAACGGCGCGAGCCCGTGCGAGCGCGGCAGCGCATCGAACGCGGCGGGCACGCTGCTCTCCGGCGAGCGACGTCTCACGATGGGCGGCGAGGCCATCCATCACCATCTGGGCGTGTCTGGCTTCGCGACGCACGCGGTCGTCGACCACCGCTCGGTCGTCGGGGTGGACGCGGACGTGCCCGCCGACGTCGCGTCGCTGCTGGGCTGCGCCGTGCTCACCGGCGGCGGCGCCGTGCTGAACGCTGCGAGGCCCGAGGCGGGGTCGACGCTCGCCGTGGTGGGTCTCGGCGGGGTGGGGATGGCCGCGGTGCTCGTGGCGCTCGGCGTGCCCGACGTCGAGGTCGTCGCCGTCGACCCCGTGCCCGAGAAGCGCGCGCTCGCCACGCGGCTCGGCGCCCGCTCGGCGACGGCCGACGACCTGCGCGACGCGGGGGAGCGATTCGCGAACGTCGTCGAGGCCGCGGGCGCCGTCCCCGCCCTCGAGGCTGCCGTGGCGCTCACGGCGCCAGGCGGGCGCACGGTCACGGTCGGTCTCCCGCATCCGGATGCGCGGCTCGCGCTCTCGCCGACCGCGCTCGTCGGCGAGGGCCGCTCGCTCGTGGGCAGCTACCTGGGCTCGGCCGTGCCGTCGCGCGACATCCCGCGCTACGCCGACATGTGGCGCGAGGGTCGCCTCGACGTGGGCGTGCTCGTGTCGAGCCGCATCGGCCTCGACGACGTGGCAGCCGGCATGGATGCGCTCGCGAGGGGTGCCGCGCTGCGTCAGATCGTCGAGCTGCCCTAGGCGCCGCGGCTGCCGACGGTGTCGGCGACCGCGCCGCGCACGAGCCCGTCGACGAGGTCGTCGAACGGCACGCCCGCCTGCGCGAGCATGCGCGGCACCTGGCTCAGCCGCGTCATGCCCGGCATCGTGTTGACCTCGTTGCACACGAGCGCGTCGCCGTCGACGAACCAGTCGATCCGCGCGAGGCCGCGGCAGCCGAGGGCGGCGAACACCCGCAGCGACTCCGCGTCGATCCGAGCGCGTACGTCCGGTGCGAGCCGGGCAGGCACGACGAACGGCGGCTCGCCCCCGTACTTCGCCGACGCGTCGAACACGCCTCCTGGCGCACGCACGATCTCCAACGGAGCGCCCACGCGGACGACGCCGTCGAGCTCGACGACGGCGACGTCGACCTCCAGCCCGCCCGCGTAGCGCTCGACGAGCATCGGCGTCGCCGCGCACGCCGCGGCGACCTCCGCCGCGGTCGACGCGACGAGCACGCCGACGCTCGAGCCGTCGGCCAGCGGCTTCACGACCACGGGCGCGCCGAGCGCGGCGATCGCCTCCTCCGCAGCCGCAGGGGAGGCCACGACGCGCCCGGCGACGGTCTCGACGCCGTGCGAGGCCAGCACGGCCTTCGTGACGTCCTTGCGCATGCACACGGCGCTCGCCTCCACGCCGCAGCCGACGAACGGCACGCCGAGCGTCGCGAGGAATCCCTGCACCGTGCCGTCCTCGCCACCCACGCCGTGCAGCGCGGGGAAGACCACGTCGACGCCTGCGAGCGCCTCGACGAGCGCGGCAGGCGAGCGCCGCACGTCGTCGACCGCCCACGACCCGTCGCGCGCGATCGTCGCCCGCACGACGTCGTGGCGCGCCTGGAGCGCGTCCGCGACCGCCGCCGCGCTCGCGAGCGACACGTCGTGCTCGTTCGACACCCCGCCACCGACGACCATCACGCGCATGCTGCACCTCCCACGAACGACCGCTGCCACCGCGCGCCCAGGTGCGTGACGATGTCGTGCGCGATCGTGCCAGACCAGCTCGCCCAGTCTCCCAGCGTGGGCGCCTGCGGCTGCGTGCCCACGATCGTCACCTGCTCGCCCGACTCCACGCCCGCATCGCCGACGTCGACGACCACCTGATCCATCGACACCGCACCCACCACGCGAGCGCGGCGACCCCGCACGAGCACCTCCGCGCGACCCGAGGCGACGCGAGGGATGCCGTCCGCGTAGCCGACGGGGATCGTCGCGAGCCGCGTGCGACGATCGGCGACCCATGCGTGGTCGTAGCCCACGCCCGTGCCGGCGGCGATGTCGCGCACGACGACGGCGGGGGCCGCGAGGCCGATGACGGGCGAGAGGGCGTCACCGCCGACGGGGTCGATGCCGTAGAGGCCCGCGCCCACCCGCACGAGCTCGTACTCGGTGCCGATGCCGCGCAGCGCGGCAGCCGTGGCCGCGACGTGCCGCACCTGCGGCACGAACCCGCGGCGCGCGGCGGTGCGCACGGCGTTGTCGAAGAGCATCCGCTCCGTGCGGTTGCGCAGCGAGTCGGGATGCGCGGCATGGCTCAGGTGCCCCATGACGCCGACGGGCTCGACGACGCCCACCGTGGCGAGCGCGCCTGCGAACGTCACGAGCTCGCGCCACGACGCACGGGGCGCACCGTCGCGGGCGAGGCCGAGGTCGACGTGCAGGTGCACGCGCGCTGCGACACCCGTGGCTCTCGCCGCCGCGACGACGGCGCGCAGATGCGCCAGCGACGCCACGGCGACGTCGACGCCTGCGGCGACGGCGGGGTCGAAGTCGGCGGCGGGGGACGAGAGCCACGCGAGCGTGCGAGCCCCGGTGCGCTGCCGCAGCGCGACGGCTTCGTCGAGCGACGTCGTGCCGAGCCAGTCGGCGCCGTTCGCGAGCAGGTGCGCGGCGACGTCGCCGTGGCCGAAGGCGTCGGCCTTCACGACCGCGACGAGGCCCCGCGAGCGCTGGCGGAAGGCGCGAGCGTTCGCGCCGAGCGCGTCGAGGTCGACGCGCAGCTCGGGGGCGGCGAGCGAGGTGCTGATGGGCATGCACCCACTCTGCGCTGCGCGGCTCCTGCGGTCGTCGTGCGCGAGGTCGGCCCTCCTCATCCCATCGGATGATCCGGCGCTCCCCGTGCCGTGCCCCATTCGGAGCGTCGCGGCTGCACGAGACCCGACGCGGAGTCGCTCGGCGGGCCGCTGCTGCGCGCGTTCGACGGCGGGTAGCGTGACGGGATCGACCGATGGGAGCCGCATGCCGTTCGCCGCCGAGGAGCTCGCAGCCCGACTCGACGCCGTGCGGGCGCGCATGGCGGCCGCAGACCTCGACGCCCTCGTCGTGGTCGACCCCGCGAACATCCACTACCTCACCGGCTATGACGCGTGGTCGTTCTACATGCCGCAGCTGCTGCTCGTCACCCACGACGAGGATCCCGTGCTCGCGCTGCGGTCGATGGACGCGCATGGCGCGCACCGCACGGCGCAGCTGCCCGCCTCCCGCATCCTCGGCTACCCGGAGTCGTGGGTGCATCAGCGCGACCGCCACCCGTTCGCGTGGATCGTGGAGGCGCTGCGGGAGCGCGGCCTCGTGCGCGCAGGCCGCGTCGGGTACGAGGCGGAGGCGCACTTCCTCACGGTGCGCTCGTTCGCGACGCTGCAGGAGGCGGCGCCCGAGTGGACCCTCGTCGACGCGGAGGAGCTCGTGAACTGGGTGCGGCTCGTGAAGAGCGCAGCCGAGCTCGACCTCCTGCGGGCGGCTGGTCGCGTGTGCACCGCGGCGATGCTCGCGGGCTTCGAGGCGATCCGGCCGGGCATGGGGCAGCACGAGCTCGCAGCCGTCGTCGCGCATGCGCAGGCCATGGGCGTCGACGGCGTCGCGGGCGACTACCCGGCGATCGTGCCGATGCTGCCGACGGGGGAGTCGGCCGACACGCCCCACATGACGTACTCGGGTCGCGTGCTCGAGGCGGGAGAGGCGGTGTCGTTCGAGATCGCGGGCGTCGCGTCCCGGTACCACGCGCCCCTCGCCCGCACCGTGTCGCTCGGCGCGCCGAGCCGCGAGCTCGCCACCCTCGCCGACGTGACGGCGACGGGCCTCGAGCTCGTGCTGGGCGGCATGCGACCCGGTGCGACGCTCGCCGAGGTGCACGCGCTGTGGCAGGCGCACCTCGCTCGCGCCGGCTACGAGAAGGCGTCGCGGCTGGGCTACTCGATCGGCATCGGCTACCCGCCCGACTGGGGCGAGCGCACGGTGTCGGTGCGCGGCGACGACCACACGGTGCTCGCGCCCGGCATGGCGCTGCACGTCATCGCGGGCATGTGGATGACGGGGTACGGCTGCGAGCTGTCGGAGTCGGTCGTGCTGACCGAGACGGGCGTCGAGGTGCTCGCGACCGTGCCGCGCGAGCTGGTCGTGCGATGACCGTGCAGGGAGGAGCCGTCGCCGACGCCGCGGTCGCGCTCGTCGACGAGGCGACGATCGTCGCCGACGCGTCGAGCCTCATCCTCGCCGCGAGCGAGAACCCCGGCGGCACGGAGGCGCGGGCCGCCAGCGCGCTCGCGGCGATCGCGTCTCGGCTCGGAGGCCGCGTCGTCGTCGAGCAGGCAGCACCCGATCGACCCAACGTGTCGGTGCGCTTCGGCCCCGACGAGCCCGGCCTGCTGTTCCTCGGCCACAGCGACGTCGTGCCCGCAGGGCCCGGGTGGACGCACGACCCGTTCGCCCCGACCGTCGTCGACGGCACGCTCGTGGGCCGCGGGTCGACGGACATGAAGGGCGGTCTCGCGGCGGTGCTGCAGGCGATGGCGGCGGTGCACCGCATCCGCCCCGACGTGCCGCTCGAGCTGCTCGTCACCGCCGACGAGGAGGATCTCGCGATCGGCATGGCGGCTCACCTGCGCCATCCACCGCGCCCGTACCGGGCGTGCATCGTGGCCGAGCCGACCGACCTCGCGACCGTCGTCGCGTGCCGCGGCGCGTCGAACCACGAGATCGTCGTGCACGGTCGCGCTGCGCACGCGGGCAGGCCAGAGGACGGTGCGAGCGCCATCGCGGGCGCCGCGGCGGTCGTGGATGCGATCCTCGCGGACCATGCGAGGCTGCGCGCCGGTGCGGCAGGGCAGCTCGGGTCGGCGTCGTGGAGCGTCGGCCGCATCGACGGAGGCCACGCCACGTCGATCGTGCCCGACCGGTGCACGCTGCTGGCCGACCGCCGCCTCATGCCCGGCGAGGACGCCGCGACGGTGCTCGCCGCACTGCTCGACGACGTGCGACCACGCGTGGAGGCGCTCGGATGCACGGTCGAGGGGCGCACGCTCATGGCGATGCCGGGATTCCAGACGGATGCGGCGCACCCGCTCGCGGGCGCCGCCGTCGCGGCGCTCGCCGGCGAAGGCCATGCGAGCGCCGTCGAGGCGTGGACGGCCGCGTGCGAGGGCGGTTTCGTCGCCGAGCACCACGGGTGCCCGACGATCATCCTCGGGCCAGGCGACATCACGGGGCAGGCGCATCAGCCCGACGAGCACGTGCGCATCGCCGATCTGGGCACCGCGGCGCGCGCCTACGTGCGGCTCGCGCTCGCGCTCGCCGGCTGAGCCGGCCGCGGCTCGCCGCCTCCTCGGCCGGCCGGCCCACCACCCGCTCCGTGAGGTGCGAGCGGAGCGGCACCACCCGCTCCGTGAGGTGCGAGCGGAGCGGCACCACCCGCTCCGTGAGGTGCGAGCGGAGCGAGCCTCGAAGGGAGCGCGCCGCACCACCCGACGTGTCCACCCCCTCCGCCCGATCGCGCAGCCCCGTAGCGTCGGAGCATGAATCGTCACGACGTCGTCGTCATCGGTGCCGGGCTCGCCGGCCTCCGCGCCGCCTGCCGCCTCGCGAGCGCGGGCCTCGACGTCGTCGTGCTCGAGGCGGGCGACGCCGTCGGCGGCAGGCAGCGCACCGACGCGGTCGACGGGTTCCGGCTCGATCGCGGCTTCCACGTGCTGAACCCCGCGTATCCGGCGGTGCAGCGCTGGGTCGACGTCGACGCGCTCGACCTGCGTCCGTTCCCCGTGGGGGTGCGCGTGCGCCGCGACGCAGGGCTCGTCGAGCTCGCGCATCCGCTGCGGCATCCCTCGCGCATCGGTGCGACGCTCGGCAGCGGGCTGCTGCGCCCGGCAGAGCTCGCCGCCCTCGCAGCGTGGGCGGGCCCGACGCTCGTGCGCCCGCGCGCCGCGATCCACGGCTCCGACGCCTCGTTGCGCGCTGCATGGGATCGCCTCGGCGTGCGAGGGCCGCTGCGCCGCGAGGTGCTCGAGCCGTTCCTGGCGAGCGTCGTCGCAGACGGCGCCTTCGAGACCTCGGACGCGTTCGTGCGGCTTCTCGTGCGCATGTTCGTCCTCGGCCGGCCGGGGTTGCCTGCGCGCGGCATCCAGGCGCTGCCCGAGCAGCTCGCCGCGACCGCGCGCGACGCCGGCGCTGCGATCCGGCTCGACCACGAGGCCGAGCGCATCGCCGACGAGGGAGGGGGCGTGCGCGTCGACGTCGCAGGCGGCGACGCCGTGCACGCCTCGGCCGTCGTCGTCGCCGTCGACGCGGAGTCGGTCGGCGGGCTCACCGGCGAGCCGGCACCCGCCACGCGTGGGCTGCGCACGTGGTGGTTCGATGCGCCCGCGTCGCCGACGCGGTCGCGCATGCTGCACGTGGACGGCACGAGATCCGGGCCCGTGCTGCACACGACGGTCGTGTCGGGCACGGTGCCCGCCGCGGCGCCGCGCGGCCGGTTCCTCGTGGAGGCGACGGCGCTGCTCGAGCGCGACGCACCCTCCGAGGCCGACGTGCGTGCGCAGCTCGCGCGCATCTGGGGCGTCGACGTGGGCGCCTGGCGCCTGCTGCGTCGCGACGACGTGGTGCACGCGCTGCCGGCGCAGTCGCCGCCCTTGCGCACGACGTCGTCCGCACGCGTCGGCGAGCGCACCTACGTGGCGGGCGACCATCGCGACACGGCCTCGATCCAGGGTGCGCTCGTGTCGGGCGACCGCGTCGCGCGCGTCGTGCTCGGCGATCTCGGCGCCTGACGCTCGCCGACACTCCCGCGTGTCGGGCGTCGCGCCTATGCTGCGACCATGAGCGAGCCCACTTCGGGCGCGGACGCGCAGGCCGCCTCCGCCCAGCCTGCAGCAGCCTCGAATCCCGACGTGCCTGCAGACGGCATGCGCCGCTTCGGCCACGTGCTCGTCAACACGCTCGTCGCCAACGTCACGACGAGCTTCCTCTGGTTCGCGCTGACGTTCTGGGTGTACCTCGAGACCCGCTCGGTGCTCGCCACGGGTGTGATCGGCGGCGCGTACATGCTGCTCGTGGCGGTCTTCGCGATGCTGTTCGGCACGATCGTCGACCGGCATCGCAAGCACCGGGTCATGGTGCTCTCGAGCGTCGTCACGCTCGCGTCGTTCTCGGTCGCCGGCGTGCTCTACCTGCTGTTCCCCGAGTCGGTCCTGCTCGACATCGGCGGCCCGTGGTTCTGGCTCTTCTCCGGCATCATCCTGTTCGGCGCCGTCGTCGAGAACATGCGCAACATCGCGCTGTCGACCACGGTGACGCTGCTCGTGCCCGAGGAGCGCCGCGTCAACGCCAACGGCCTCGTCGGCACCGTGCAGGGCGTGGCGTTCATGGTCACGAGCGTGTTCTCGGGCCTCGCGATCGGCTTCCTCGGCATGGGCATCACGCTCGGCATCGCCGTGGTCGCGACCGGCGTCGCCCTCGCCCACCTCGTGGTCGTGCGCATCCCAGAGGCGATGCCCGAGTCCGATGGCGAGCGCCGGCCTGCGATCGACCTGCGCGGCGCGATCACGGCGGTGCGTGCCGCGCCCGGGCTCTTCGCGCTCATCGTGTTCTCGACGTTCAACAACCTCGTCGGCGGCGTCTACATGGCGCTCATGGATCCGTACGGGCTCGAGCTGTTCGACGTGCAGATCTGGGGCATCGTGCTGGGCGTCGCCTCGACGGGATTCATCGTCGGCGGCCTGGTGATCGCGAAGACGGGGCTCGGCCGCAACCCCATCCGCACCATGCTGCTCATCGTCGTCGGCATGGGCATCCTCGGCGCCCTCTTCACGATCCGCGAGTGGTGGCTGCTGTACGCCGTCGGCATCTGGGGGTGGATGGCGCTCGTGCCGGCCGTCGAGGCGGCGGAGCAGACCGTCATCCAGAAGGTCGTGCCGTTCACGCGGCAGGGCCGCGTCTTCGGGTTCGCGCAGGCGTTCGAGTCGGCCGCCGCACCCATCACGGCGTTCCTCATCGCCCCGATCGCGGAGTTCGCGATCATCCCCTACATGGACGGCGCGAGCGGGCAGGCGACGTTCGGCTGGCTGCTGGGCGACGGCTCGGCCAGAGGCATCGCGCTCGTGTTCCTCTTCGCCGGGTTCGCGACGGTGCTGCTCGGCGTCGGCGGATTCCTCACCCGCTCGTACCGGGTGCTCTCCGCGCAGTACGCGGGCCAGCGCGAGTCGGTGCCCGTCGCGGAGGCAGACGGCCTCGAGCCGGCAGCCGAGCAGGTCGACCCGCGGCGCTGACGCCCGCGCAGTCGCGACCGCGCCGTCGCGACCGCGCAGCCACGACCGCGCATCCGGCATGCGCGCGGGCGTACGATGCGTCTCGTGCGCGACGACGTCCAGCACGTCGGCTCGGCACGACAGCCCCTGCGACAGCGCCTGCACGACCTGCCGTGGATCGGCATCGCCGGCGCGGTGCTCGTGGTCGCGGGCGTCGCGCTGCTCGCGACGGGCGTGCTGCCGCTCGACGCCGCAGCCGAGATCGGCGAGCGCACCTGGCCCGTGCTGCTGTTCGTCGTCGCCGCGACCATCGTCGCCGAGCTCGCCGCCGTCGCCGGCGTGTTCCACGCGATCGCGGAGCGACTCGGCGTCGTCGGCCTCGGACGCGCCTGGGTCGTGTGGCTGCTCGTGCTCGCGCTCGCCGCCGTCGCGACGATCATGTTGTCGCTCGACACGACCGCGGTGCTGCTGACGCCCGTCGTGCTCCTGCTCGCACGGCACCTCAGGCTCGATCCGCTGCCGTTCGCGCTCACGACCGTGTGGATCGCGAACACCGGGTCGCTGCTGCTGCCGGTGTCGAACCTCACGAACCTCCTCGCGGAGCATCGGCTGGGACTCGGGCCGGCGTCGTTCGCCGCGCTCATGGCCCCCGCGGCCGTCGTCGGCATCGTCGTGCCCGCCGTGGTGGTCGCCGTCGCGTACCGCCGCAGCCTCGCGGCACGCTTCGATCGGCAGCCGGTGCAGCCGGAGCCCGACCGCGTGCTCACGGTCGGCGCGGGCATCGTGCTCGCCGCGCTCGTGCCCGCGCTCGTCAGCGGCATCGAGGTGTGGATCCCCGCATGCATCGCGGCCGCGCTGCTGCTCGCGCTCGTCGCCGTGCGTCGCCGCGGCGCCCTGAGCCTCGCGCTCGTGCCGTGGCAGATCGTGCTGCTCGCGGTCGGCCTGTTCCTCGTCGTCGAGACGCTGCACGCGCGCGGTCTCGCGACGCTGCTCGAGCCGCTGGTGGGCTCGGGCGACGGGCTCGGCGACCTGCTGCGGCTCGCGGGCTCGGGTGCGCTGCTGGCCAACGGCGTCGACAACCTGCCCGCGTACCTCGCGCTCGAGCCGCTCGCGACGGATCCGCTGCGCATGGCCGCGCTGCTGGTCGGCGTCAACGCGGGCGCGCTCGTGACGCCGTGGGCGTCGCTCGCGATCCTGCTGTGGCACGACCGGCTCACGGCCATGGGCGTGCGGCTGCCGTGGGGGCGCTACATGCTGCTCAGCCTCGTCGTCGCACCGGTCACGGTGGGCCTCGGCGTCGTCGCGCTGTGGCTCGCGCACGCCGGTTGAGCACGCCAGTGCATGTGCCACGTCGGCGTTCGGCCGACGCCTAGGCTGGTCGCATGAGCTCCGAGCAGGACCACGCAGCCTTCCGCCGTCGGCGTGAGCAGAGCGTGCAGGCGGCGCAGGGGGCGCTCGCGCTCGTGCGCACCGCGTGGATCGACCAGCCGACGACGATCGACGGCGTGCCGGGCACGTGGGCGCCGACGCCCGCGGGCGATGGCATCGCCCTCACCGCGTCCGTCGACGACGACGTGACGGTCGACGGCCGCATCGTCGACGGCACGGTCGTGGTGCACCCGCACGACGGCATCACGCCGAGCCGCGTGCGGTTCGACGACACGCGCTCGGCGTTCGTGCTCACCCGCGCGGAGGGCATGGGCGTGCGCATCTGGGATGCGGAGTCCGACGCCATCGCCCGCTTCGAGGGGTTCGAGGCGTACCCGTTCGACGCGTCGTGGGTGCTCGAGGGCACGTTCGAGCCCGCGGAGACCGGCATCGAGGCGACGGTGGGTCGCAGCCAGGGCGGCGAGCGCGTCGAGCGCATGGCGGGCACGGTGCGCCTGCACCACGACGGGCACGACGTCGACCTGCTGGCCCTGCCGGACGGCGATGCGCTGCAGATCGTGTTCGCGGATGCGACGACGGGCGACGAGACGTACGGTGTCGGCCGCTTCCTGTTCGTGCGCCCGCGCCGTGACGGCACGGTCGAGCTCGACCTCAACCGCGCCGTCGTGCCGCCGTGCGCGATGAGCGACCAGTTCGACTGCCCGCTGCCGCCCGCGCAGAACCGACTCCCGTTCCCGGTGCGTGCCGGCGAGCGACGTCCGCTGCTGCGCGACTCGGTCTGACGCCACCCCCGGGCGAGCGCGCCCGCCCGCGCGCTGCGCCCACGTCACGCCATCCATGATGTTGCGTCTTGCAGGCGCTCGCAGGGGTTCGAGGGGTATCTTCCCTCGAACCCCTGCGATCGCCTGCGAAACGCACCCGAGGAAGGGTCGCGATCCACTGGGGCCGTGCGTCACAGGGTTGTGATTCGCGGGGTCGCTGGCGCATACTGACACTCGACACGTTCGGTCGGAGGGGAAGCCGCATCGAACGGAGGTCGACAGATGAATGCGCTGCTTGCAGACGCTGCCCGTGGCATGGTGTTCATCCATGCTGCGCCGAAGGCGCTGTGCCCCCACATCGAGTGGGCGATCGGGCGCGCCCTCGGCGACCCCGCGCCCATCCGGTGGGAGGACCAGCCCGTGCTGCCAGGCGCGCGTCGCGCCGAGGTGCCGTGGGAGGGCCGAGAGGGCTCGGGCGCCGCGATCGCCAGCGCCCTGCGCGGCTGGCCCGACGTGCGCTTCGAGGTCACCGAGGAGGGCGGCGTCGAGGGGTCGCGCTGGATGCACACGCCGAGCCTCGGCATGACCCGCACGACGGTCGACGCGCTCGGCACCGTGCTCGTCTCCGAGCACCGCGTGCGTGCGGCGATGGAGCTCGCCGGCCGCGACCTCGAGGCGCTGCACCGAGAGCTGCGCTGCGCGCTCGGCACCGACTGGGACGACGAGCTCGAGGCGTTCCGCCACGCGAGCGACGCGAGCCCGGTCATCTGGCTGCACAAGGCCGGCTGACGCGCCGCGGCCATGGCCCGCTGCTCATGACCGACGCACGGCTCGAGCAGCGTCCGTCGAGGGCTCCGCCGACGACCATGGTTCGCAGAGTCACCGAAGGCCCCGCCGAATACGGCGGGGCCTTCGCGCGTGGCTCAGACGCTGCGGAACGCGGCGACGGCGTTGTGGCCGCCGAACCCGAACGAGTTCGAGATCGCCAGCTGCGGTCCGTCGCCCAGCGGCACCGCCTGCGACGAGATCGACAGCGGCGCCTCCGGGTCCTGCTCGACGACGTTGATCGTCGGGGGAGCGAGGCGGTGGTGCAGCGCGTACACCGTGAATGCGGCCTCGAGGGCACCGGTGCCGCCGAGCAGGTGCCCGTGCGCGCCCTTCGTGGCCGACACGGGGATCTCGAGCGCCCGCTCGCCGAACACGCGCTGCAGGGCGCGCACCTCGGCGACGTCTCCGACGGGCGTCGACGTGGCGTGGGCGTTGATGTGCGTGACCTCGTCGACCGTCGCACCCGCCTGCGCGAGCGCGGCGTGCACGGCACGGCTGGCGCCGAGCCCCTCCGGCTCGGGAGCGGTGATGTGGTACGAGTCGGCGGTGACGCCCGCGCCCGCGAGCTCCGCGTAGATGCGGGCGCCGCGCGCGAGCGCATGCTCCTCGGTCTCGAGCACGAGCGCCGCGCCACCCTCGCCCATGACGAAGCCGTCGCGCGACACGTCGTAGGGGCGCGAGGCGTGGGCAGGGTCGTCGTTGCGGCGCGACAGCGCCTGCATCGACGCGAACGACGCGATGGTGATGGGGTGGATGGCCGACTCCGAGCCGCCTGCGATGACGACGTCGGCGTGGCCCGCCTGCAGGTGCTCGTACGCCATCGCGATCGACTCGGTGCTCGACGCGCACGCGGAGGCGACGGTGCGTGCGAACGCACGCGCGTCGAAGTGCATCGACACGGCGGCGGAGGGCGCGTTGGGCATCAGCATCGGGACGGTCATGGGCAGGACCCGGCGCGGGCCCTTCTCGCGCAGCGTGTCCCACGCGTCCAGCAGCGTCCACACGCCGCCGATGCCCGTGGCCCAGTCGACCCCGAGGCGCTCGGGTGCGACGTCGGGGCTGCCTGCGTCCTCCCAGGCCTCCTTGGCGGCGACGAGCGCGAGCTGGCTCGAGGGGTCGAGGCGCTTCGCGACGGGTCGCTCGAGCACGGTGTCGGGGCGCACGGCCGCCTCGGCGGCGAACGTCACGGGCAGCTCGAGCTCGGCGACCCAGGGGTGCTCGAGGGATCGGGCTCCGGACGCGCCGGCCAGCAGCTGCTGCCAGGTCTCGGGGGCGGTCCCGGCGAGCGGCGTCGTTGCGCCGATGCCGGTGACGACGATCTTCTTCGTCATGCAGGGGCTCTCTCGTTCGTGGGGCGCGTCATCGCGCCCTGCATGGCTGTGGGGCGGCCTCGCGGCCGCCCCACGCGATGCTCAGGACTGGGCGTTCGTGATGAACGTGACCGCGTCGCCGACCGTCTTGAGGTTCTTGACCTCGTCGTCGGGGATCTTCACGTCGAACTTCTCCTCGGCGTTGACGACGATCGTCATCATCGAGATGGAGTCGATGTCCAGGTCGTCCGTGAACGACTTCTCGAGCTGGACGTTCTCGACCGAGATGCCGGTCTCGTCGTTCACGAGCTCTGCGAGCCCGGCGAGGACCTCATCGTTGGTCAGTGCCATCGTTCTCTCCTTCAGTTCGGTAGCGGCTATGAGCCTATGGCAGGACGACGACCTGCGCCCCGTAGACCAGGCCGGCTCCGAAGCCGATCTGGAGGGCGAGGCCGCCGGAGAGCTCGGGGTGCTCCTCGAGCAGTCGGTGGGTGGCGAGCGGGATGGAGGCGGCGGACGTGTTGCCCATCGTCTCGATGTCGCGCGCGATCGCCACGGTGTCCGGCAGCTGCAGCTGCTTCGCGAACTCGTCGACGATGCGCATGTTCGCCTGATGCGGGATGAACGCGGCGAGGTCGGCAGGCGTCACGCCAGCCTCGTCGAGGGCGCGCTTGGCGACCTTCGCCATCTCCCAGACGGCCCAGCGGAAGACCGACTGGCCGTCCTGTCGCAGCGTGGGTCGCACGCCGGACGCGATGGCCTCGTCGTACGACGAGGTCATGCGGATCGTGTCCCACTTCGAGCCGTCGGATCCCCAGACGCTCTTCGAGATCCCGGGCGTGTCGCTCGGGCCGATGACGACGGCGCCAGCGCCGTCGCCCAGCAGGAACGAGATCGAGCGGTCGGTGGGGTCGATGAGATCGCTCATGCGCTCGGCGCCGATGACGAGCACGTGCTCGGTCGTGCCGGACCGCACGAGCGCGTCGGCCTGCGCGATGCCGTAGGCGTAGCCGGCGCACGCGGCGGAGATGTCGTACGCCGCTGCAGGCGTCGCGCCGATGCGCTCGGCGAGCAGCGATGCGAGCGACGGGGTCGCGACGTGGTGCGAGACGGTCGAGATGATGACGGCACCGATCTGCGATGCGTCGAGGCCGGACTTGCCGATGGCCTCCTCGGCGGCGGCCTGCGCGAGGTCCAGCAGCGTCACGTCGGGCGAGGCGCGCTTGCGCGAGATGATGCCGGTGCGCTGGCGGATCCACTCGTCGGACGAGTCGATGGGCCCCACGAGGTCGTCGTTCACGACGTCGAGGTCGCCGCGCGCGGCCCCGATCGAGAGGATGCGGGATCCGGCGCGGATCTCGGGGATGCGGAGGGTGGTCATGCGGTCTCCAGCAGTTCGATGGCGGCGGGAAGGTCGGCGGGCGTCTTCACGGCCACCGCGGGCACGCCCTTGAGGCCGCGCTTGGCGAGGCCGACGAGCGCCCCGGCGGGCGCGAGCTCGATGATGCCCGTGACGCCGGCGGCGAGGAAGGCGTCCATGCACGCATCCCAGCGCACCGGGTTCGCGACCTGCCCGACGATGAGGTCGAGGTAGTGACGGCCGCCGACGACCTCGGTGCCGTCGGCGTTCGTCCACAGCCGCAGGCTCGGCACGGCCGCTGCCGTGTCGGCTGCCTTGGCGCGCAGGCGCTCCACGGCGGGGGCCATGTACGACGTGTGGAACGCGCCCGCAGTCTTGAGGGGCATGATGCGCGCGCCGGCGGGCGGATCGGCCTTGAGCGCCTCGATGCCCTCCAGGGGCCCCGCGACGACGACCTGGCCGCCGCCGTTGTAGTTGGCGGGGGAGAGCCCCGTCTCGGCCAGCCTCGCCGCCAGCGCATCGGCGTCGCCGCCGAGCACCGCGGCCATGCCGGTCGCGACCTCCGCGGCAGCCTCCGCCATCGCACGGCCGCGCTCGCCGACGAGCGCCATCGCATCGAGCGGCGTGAGCACGCCTGCGCCGACCGCGGCGGTGATCTCGCCGACGGAGTGGCCCGCGATGCCGCCGACCGCCTCGCGGCGCCCGACCTCGCCGAGCAGCGCATCGAGGGTGAGGATGCCCGCGGCGACGATGAGCGGCTGCGCGACCTGCGTGTCCTTGATGGTCTCGGCATCCGACTCGGTGCCGTGCAGCACGAGGTCGACGCCTGCCGCGGCACCCAGCTGCTCGAGCCGGGTACGGGCGGCGGGTTCCTCGATCCACGGGGAGAGGAAGCCGGGGGCCTGTGAGCCTTGTCCTGGAGCCACGACGACGATCACGGAGTCAACCCTTGCACAGTGGGCGTGATGCCGCAGGCATGCCGCGGGGCATGCGCGCAGCGGGAGGGATGCCGGTCATCGACGCGGCTCGCCGCCCTGGATGGCGCCGAGGATGAGCGCGGCGTGCAGCATGAACGACTCGCGCGCGCCCGTCGCATCCCAGCCGATGAGCTCGGAGATGCGCTTGAGGCGGTAGCGGACGGTGTTGGGGTGCACGAACAGCTCGCGCGCCGTCGCCTCGAGCGAGCGCCCGTTGTCGAGGTACGCCCACAGCGTCGTGAGCAGGTCGCTCGAGTGGTCCTGGAGCGGCCGGTGGATGGTGCGCACGAGCTGCTGCCTGGCGATGGGGTCGCCGGCGAGGGCACGCTCCGGCAGCAGGTCCTCTGCGCGCGCCGGCCGCGGCGCGTTGCGCCACGCCTTCGCGACGGCGAAGCCGGCGAGGGCCGTCTTCGCCGAGCGCGACGCCTCGACGACGCTCGCGACCGGATCGCCCAGCACGAGGTGGCCTGCGCCGAACGAGGGCTCGAGCGCGGCGGCGATGTCGAGGAACGCGTGCGTCGACTCGTCGTCGGTGAGGACGCGGCCGATGACCACGACGAGCCTCGCGCCCTGCACGCCCACGAGCACGTCGGCGTCGTGATGCCTCGCGACGCGTCTGATGACGTCGACGTCGACCTGCGGTGGCGCGACGCCCACGAGCACGGCGCAGTCGCCATGCCCGGCCCAGCCGAGGGCTGCCGAGCGCGACGGCAGCTCCTCGTCGTACTCGCCCGTGAGGATCGAGTCGACGACGAGCGCCTCGAGTCGCGCATCCCACAGCCCCCGCGACTCCGCGGCTCGCGCGTACACGTCGGCCGCTGCGAATGCGATGTCACGGGAGTACAGCAGGATCGGCTCGCGCATCGTGACGTCCTCGCCGGCGATGCGGCGCTCGTACACCGACACGACGACGCGGATGAGCTGCAGCGTCTGCTGCAGGCTCACCGAGCGCAGCAGCTCGCGCGGCGCCGCACCGAACACGTCGGCCGCGATCCACGGCTGCGCGTCAGGATCCTCGTACCACTCGATGAACGACGTGATGCCCGACTGCGCGACGGAGCCGACCGCGCTGCGCCGCGACGGCGGCATCGTGCTGTACCACGGGAGGGTGTCGTCGAGCTCCTTGAGGACCTGCGACGACAGATCTCCCGCGATGCGGCGCAGCCAGGCGAGCTGCTGCGCCTTCGTGCGATCCAACGCGGGCTACGACTCGCCGCCGGCCGTGCCGGACGTGCCGGCGTTCACGTCGTGCAGCGCGTACTTGTCGATCGCCTGCTGCACGGTGCCCAGCGGCACCTTGCCCTGCCGTGCGAGCGCCTCGAGGGCGCGCACCACGACGGAGTGGCTGTCGATGTGGAAGTAGCGGCGTGCGGCCGCGCGCGTGTCCGAGAAGCCGAAGTCGTCGGCGCCGAGCGTCAGGTAGTCGCCGGGCACCCACTGGCGGATCTGGTCGGAGACGGCGTGCATGTGGTCGCTCGTCGCGATGAACGGACCCTCGGCCTCAGACAGTCGCGCCGTGACGAACGGCACGCGCGCATCCTCCTGCGGGTGCAGGAAGTTGTGCTCGTCGGCGGCGAGCGCATCGCGACGCAGCTCGGTCCACGACGTCACCGACCACACGTCGGCGCCCACGCCCCAATCGTCGGCGAGCAGCTGCTGCGCCTCGACGACCCACGGCAGGCCCACGCCCGATGCGAGCAGCTGCACGCGCAGCTCCTGGTCGCCGCCGGTCGACACCTTGTGGATGCCACGCACGATGCCCTCGACGTCGACGCCCTCGGGCTCGGCCGGCTGCACGTACGGCTCGTTGTACACCGTGAGGTAGTACATGACGTTCTCGGGGCTCGAGCCGTACATGCGCTCGATGCCCGACTGCACGATGTGCGCGATCTCGTAGCCGTACGCCGGGTCGTACGAGACCATCGCCGGGTTCGTCGACGCGAGCAGGTGCGAGTGGCCGTCGGCGTGCTGCAGGCCCTCGCCCGTCAGCGTCGTGCGGCCCGCGGTGGCACCGATGATGAAGCCGCGCGCCATCTGGTCGCCCGCAGCCCACAGGGCGTCGCCCGTGCGCTGGAACCCGAACATCGAGTAGAAGACGTAGATCGGGATGAGCGGCTCGCCGTGCGTCGAGTACGACGTGCCCGCGGCGGTGAACGCCGCCATCGCGCCGGCCTCGTTGATGCCGACGTGCACGATCTGCCCGTCGGGCGCCTCGCGGTACTTCAGCAGCAGGTCGCGGTCGACCGACGTGTAGTTCTGACCGTGCGGGTTGTAGATCTTCGCAGACGGGAAGAACGCGTCGATGCCGAACGTGCGCGCCTCGTCGGGGATGATCGGCACGATGCGGTTGCCGAAGCCGTCGACGCGCAGCAGGTCCTTCAGCAGGCGGACGAACGCCATCGTCGTGGCGACCTCCTGCTTGCCGGAGCCCTTCTTCGGCAGCCGGTAGGTGTCGTCGCTGGGCAGCGGGATCGTCGTCGCGGTCGTGCGACGCTCGGGCAGGTACCCGCCGAGGGCCTTGCGGCGCTCGTGCATGTACTGGATCTCGTCGGAGTCCTCGCCGGGGTGGAAGTACGGCGGCAGGTACGGGTCGTCCTCGAGCTGCTTGTCGGAGATCGGCAGCTGCAGCTGGTCGCGGAAGCCCTTGAGGTCCTCGAGCGTCATCTTCTTCATCTGGTGGGTCGCGTTGCGGCCCTCGAAGGTCTTGCCGAGCTGGTAGCCCTTGATCGTCTTCGCGAGGATGACGGTCGGCTGGCCCGTGTGCTCGACGGCTGCCTTGTAGGCGGCGTAGACCTTGCGGTAGTCGTGGCCGCCGCGCTTGAGGTTCCAGATGTCGTCGTCGGACATGTCCTTCACGAGCTCGAGCGCCTGGGGGCTGCGCCCGAAGAAGTGCTCGCGCACGAAGGCGCCGTCCTCGGTCTTGTACGTCTGGTAGTCGCCGTCGGGCGTGACGTTCATGAGGTCGCGCAGCGCGCCGTCGTCGTCGCGGTCGAGCAGGTCGTCCCACTCGCGACCCCACACGACCTTGATGACGTTCCAGCCGGCGCCGCGGAAGAACGACTCGAGCTCCTGGATGACCTTGCCGTTGCCGCGCACGGGGCCGTCGAGGCGCTGCAGGTTGCAGTTGACGACGAACGTGAGGTTGTCGAGGCCGTCGTTGGCGGCGAGCTGCAGCGCGCCGCGCGACTCGACCTCGTCCATCTCGCCGTCGCCGAGGAACGCCCACACGCGGCTGTCGGAGCGGTCGAGGATGCCGCGGTTCGTGAGGTACTTGTTGGCCTGCGCCTGGTAGATCGCGTTGATGGGGCCGAGACCCATCGAGACGGTCGGGAACTGCCAGAACTCCGGCATGAGGCGCGGGTGCGGGTATGACGAGAGGCCGCCGCCCGCGTGCGACTTCTCCTGACGGAACCCGTCGAGCTGGTCGGTCGTGAGCCGACCCTCGAGGTAGGCGCGGGCGTACATGCCGGGGGAGGCGTGGCCCTGGTAGAAGATCTGGTCGCCGCCGGACTCGTGGTCCTGGCCGCGGAAGAAGTGGTTGTGGCCGACCTCGTACAGCGACGCGCTCGAGGCGTACGTCGAGATGTGGCCGCCGACGGCGATGCCGGGGCGCTGCGCACGGTGCACCGTCATGGCGGCGTTCCAGCGGATCCAGCGGCGGTAGCGCCGCTCGACGGCCTCGTCGCCGGGGAACTCCGGCTCGTCGTCGGCCGCGATCGTGTTGATGTAGTCGGTCGTCGGCACCATCGGCACGCCGAGGTGCAGGTCCTTCGACTTCTTCAGGAGGCTGAGCATGATCTCTCGCGCGCGCTCGTGGCCGTGGGCCTCGACGAGCTGGGTGAGCGACTCCTGCCACTCCGCGGTCTCCTCGGGATCCCGGTCCATCGTGTGCACCGAGTAGGGATCCTGGTCGTTCACCGGCACTGCTGACTCCTGCATCGCTCGTGGACTGCGTCGTCGTGCGACCGGGTTCGCCGGAACCGCAGACCCGACCACTCTAGTCGTCGCCCGGATGCCGCCTGCGGGGTGCTGCGCCGGTGGCGGAATCGTGCGTTGCGAGGTGCGCTTGCCCGCTGCGAGGTGCGCTTCTCCAATAGAGGTGCGGCTCGCAGCGCACCTCTATTGGAGACGCGCACCTCGCAACGGATGGCTCGTGGAGCAGCTCCGTGCCGCGTCGGGCGCTGGCGCGCCGGTGGCAGGATGGGCGCATGGCACCGATCGTGGGCGACATCGCGCCCGACTTCACGCTCATCGATCACCGCGGCGAGGAGGTCACGCTCTCGCAGCTGCGCGGCACGCCGGTGGCGCTCGTGTTCTTCCCGCTCGCGTTCACGGGGACGTGCACGGGCGAGCTGTGCGAGCTGCGCGACTCGATCGAGCTGTTCGACGACGCGGGCGTCGAGCTGCTCGCGATCTCGGTCGACTCGAAGGCGACGCTCGCACGGTTCGCGGAGGTCGAGGGCTACACCTTCCGGCTGCTGTCGGACTTCTGGCCGCACGGCGAGGTCGCGAACCGATACGACGCGTTCCTGCCGCAGCGCGGCATCGCGACGCGGGCGACGTTCCTCATCGACGCCAAGGGCCTCATCGCGGCGTCGTTCCGCACGGAGCCGGGCGAGGCGCGCCCCATCGCCGCGTACCGCGAGGCCCTCGCGACGCTTGACTGACGCGCTGCCAGGAGGGTCGCACGCGACCCTCCGCGAACGGCTCGCGGTCGTCGCATCCGGCGTCGGCGGCCTGTCGGTGCTCTACGCGACCCAGCCGATCCTCGACGCCCTCGCGCGCGACCTCGGAGCCTCCGAGTCGGCGGCGGCATGGACGATCGCGGGCTCGACGCTCGGCGTCGCCCTCTCGGCACCCGTCGCGGGTGCCGTGTCCGACCGGCTCGGCCGCCGTGCGGTGATCGTCTGGGCGCTCGTGGGCGTCATGGTCACGACGCTGCTGTGCGCCGTCATGCCGACGCTGTGGGGTCTCGTCGCCATGCGCATCGTGCAGGGCATGCTCGTGCCGTTCGTGTTCTCGACGTCGATCGCGATGATCCCGGAGGCGTGGCCGGGCCCGTTGTCGGTGCGCCTGGGCGCGTTGCAGGTCGCGGGCACGGCGCTCGGCGGCTTCCTCGGCCGGTTCTCGTCGGGCCTCGCGGCGCCGCTGGGGTGGCGGTGGTCGTTCGTGGCGGTCGCGCTGGTCGTGGGCGTCGCGACGCTCGCCGTGGTCGCGTGGCTGCCTCGCGATCGCGGCTTCGCCGCGTCGCCGTCGGTGGGCGCGGGCGTGCGCGGCTTCGGTCGGCATCTGCGCGACGGCCGCATCCTCGCCACGTGCCTCGTCGGCGCTGCGCTGCTCGCGCTGCAGGTGGGCTCGTTCACGTACGGCTCGCTCGCGCTCGTCGCGCCGCCGCACGGGCTCGCGGAGTGGCAGGTGTCGCTCGTGTTCGTCGTGTTCCTGCTGGCGATCGTCGTGACGCCGCGCGTGGGCGCCGTCGTGGGCCGCGTCGGGCTCGTCGCGACGTTCGTCGCCTCCGTCGTCGTCGGGCTCGTCGGGCTGGGGCTCGCGGCCCTCGGCGCCGCGGGGGAGACGTGGATGATCGTCGCGGGCCTCGCGCTCACGTGCGTCGCGGTGTTCGCGGGCCAGTCGTGCGCGACGGGCTTCGTCGCCCGCCACGTGGTGGTCGCGCGGTCGTCGGCGGTCGGCCTCTATCTCATGGCGTACTACCTGGGCGGGGCCGCGGCGGCGGTCGCGCTCGGCCCGGTCTATCTGTCGTTCGGGTGGCTCGGCTGCGTCGTCGCGCTGGCGGTGGTGCTGGCGCTCTCGGCCCCGGTCGCGGCGCTCGCGTGGCGGGGCGCGGGCGCCGGCTCGGCGTCGCGTATCGTCGACGCGGGCCCGTAGCTCAGTCGGTCAGAGCACCGTGATTACACCGCGGGGGTCGGCGGTTCGATCCCGCCCGGGCTCACTGGCGTGCTCGCACCTCCAGTGCGAACCGATACTCATCGGGAACCTTCGCCTGGTGGTAGACGGTGGTGGCGAGGCGCACGAACCGCTCGTTCGCCACCGTGAACGCGAAGAGCATGCGCGGAGCAACCTGCGCGTTCACGATCCTGTTCGCCTCGATCTCGTCGTGCGTCGTCGGGATGCTCAGCGATGCGAAGGCCAGCGTCGGACCCCAGATCTTCGTCGGATCAGCGGCCACCACGTGGTCGCTGGCGATGTGCGTTCCGTCGGTGAGGTAGACCGATGGGTGGAGCACAGGCTCGTCCAGCGGATTGCTGAATCGCAGGTTCACACGATCGAACGGGTTGCTGCCCTTGCTGATGGCGCGGTAGCGAAGGGTGCACAGTCGTGCCCGTGCCAGTGCGTGCTCGAGGCGCTGGGCGTCGCTTCGCGATCGCGAGATGAGTCCCGCTCCTGCCCCGACCGCAACGAGTGCGACGCCGCCGATCCAGGTGCCGATCGCATCGAACAGAGCGACGTCGAAGCTGCAGCCAGCACCGCACGCCGACCATGCGCCGAGCGACCAGGTCGTCGTCGCGACGACGGCAACGCAGATGAGCAAGACCGCGAGATGCGGACCCGACCAGCCGGACAGCAGTGCCTTGCCGATATCTGCCGGTGATCGAGCGCTGCGCATCTGTGGATGATGACGGTTCTCGCTGGGAAGTCACGCCGTCAGGTCGACGCCCCTCGTCTCGCGCATGCGCCACACCGCGATCGACGCGGCGACGGCGACGAGCGACACGTAGACGATGAAGAGCCACGAGGCGCCGATCGACGACAGCCACAGGTTCACGTACAGCGCCGTGCCGCCGAAGATCGCGACCGACAGCGAGTTCGCGATGCCGATGCCGCGTGCGCGGTGGCGCGTGCGGAACTGCTCCGACAGCAGCGCCGAGTAGATGCCGTTGCCGCCGGCGACGAGTACGAGCGCCACCGTCTGGGCCACGAGCAGCGTCCACGCCTGGTCGGAGATGAGCAGCGTGAGCGGCGCCGTGAGCACGGCGAAGCCGATCGTGAACGTCAACGCGATCGGACGACGCCCGATGCGATCCGAGAGGATGCCGGCGAACGGCATGACCGCGACGCACACGAGCTGCGCGACGAGGCTCGACGCGAACGCCGCCGTCGGATCCATGCCGTGCTGCGCGGTCGCGAGCGACGACGCCGACGTCAACCACGTGTAGAAGGCGATGGAGATGAGCGCGACGAAGAAGAACACCTTCACGCCCGAGCGCACCGCGTCGCGACGCTCGTCGGCGGAGGCGGGCGCGTCGGCGGCGCGACCGACCTCGCCCTCCGCCTGCGCCGTGCGCAGCACGTCGGACTCGATCATCGCGATGCGCAGCACGAGCGCGACGATCGCGAGCGCCGCACCGATCGCGAACGGGATGCGCCACGCCCACTCGGCGACGGCCTCCACCCCGAGCGTCGCATTGAGGCCGAAGCCCATCGCCGACGCGAGGATCGAACCCACGAGCACGCCCATCGCGAGCGTCGACGACCACAGCCCGCGCCGCTTCCGCGGCGCGATCTCGGCGATGTACGCGTAGCCGGCGGTCGACTCCGCCCCGTGCGCGAGGCCCTGCATGAGGCGGGCGATCAGCAGCAGCACCGACGCGAGCACGCCTGCCTGCTCGAAGGTCGGCAGCAGCGCGATGCCGAGCGAGGCCGCGCTCATGGTGAGCATCGTCGCGACCATGACGGTGCGGCGCCCGAAGCGGTCGGCGAGCCACCCGGAGAGGATGCCGCCGAGGGGGCGGAAGAGGAAGCCGACGCCCAGCACCGCGAAGAGCGACAGCAGCGCGCTCGTGGGGTCGGCCGGATCGAAGAGGGCCGCGCTCAGTGCGCCGGAGAAGACGACGGCGATGTTCCAGTCGAACCACTCCAGGCCGTTGCCGACGGCCGACGCGAGCATCGAGCGACGCCGTTGACGGATGGTCGGGCCGCCCTCGGGAAGGTCGGATGCGGGAGCGGGGGAGCCTGATGCTGCGGCGGGGGCGCTGGTCACCATCCGATCCTAGAAGCGTTCCTGGACTCGGTCCTGTATGTCGCTGCGCCGTGAGCGGACGCGACGCACGACGCTCGGGTGCCGACTGGTCGCAAACGCACCTGACCGGTCGCCATCTCGGTGCGACCGTGACCGGTCAGCGGTCAGTAGCGGGCCGAGAAGCCGCCGTCGGCCTGCAGCAGCTGGCCGGAGATCCAACGGCCAGCGGGGGAGACGAGGAACGCGACGACGTCCGCGATGTCGCTCGGAGTGCCCAGCCTGCCGAGCGGATGGTGGTCGGCGAGCTGCCCGCGCAGCTCGGCATCCATCCATCCGGTGTCGATCGGGCCGGGATTCATGGCGTTCGCCGAGATGCCCATCGGCCCGAGCTCGCGTGCCGCCGAGATGACGATGCGGTCGAGCGCACCCTTCGACGCCCCGTACGGCAGGTTGCCGGTCGTGTGGTCGCTCGTGAGCGCCACGATGGCCCCGCCGTCGCGCGGCACCTGGCGTGCGAACGCGGCGATGAGCAGCAGGCTCGCACGGGTGTTCACGGCATGGTGGAGGTCGAGGCTCTCGGCGGTGGTGTCGAGGATGCCCGACTCGACGCCGTGCGCGTGGCTCAGCACGAGCGCTCCGATGGGGCCGTGCTCGCGCACGACGTGCTCGATGAGGACGCCGGGGCCGTCGGCGCTCGACAGGTCGCACGGCACGTCGCCCGCGGCGAGGTCGGAGGTGACGACCTGCCAGCCGTCGGCGGCGAGCCGGGGCACGATGCCCGCGGCGATCGAGCTCGCGCGCGCGGCGCCGGTGACGAGTGCGACGGGCATGTCGGGAGGGTAGCCCGTCGCACGCAGCGCACGCAGCCGTGATGCACCGCCGAGCCCTCCGTCGGCGACGCGTCGAGGCGTGATCGTCAGTCGGCCGCGGAGCGTCGGTCGTCGGCGATCGCGCGCACCATCGCCTTCAGCTCCTGCACCTCGTCCATGAGTTGGCGCTCCTTGAACGTCAGCTCGGTCTCCTCCTCCTTCTGGCTCTCGAGCGCCTCGCACGTCACGGCGATGAAGAGGTTGAGGATCACGAAGGTCGAGATGAGGCCGTAGCCCATCATGAACGCCCACGCCCACGGCAGCTCGGCCTGCAGCGGTGGCACGATCTCGCCCCAGCCGTCGCCGTTCAGCAGGCGGAAGAGCGACACGGTCGACGCTCCCAGGTCGCCGAACAGCGGCGGCGCGATGTCGCCGAAGAGCATGGTGCACGCGACGACGTAGACGTACATGATGATGACGAGCAGCCCTCCGATGGCGGAGATGCCGGGGATCGCCGAGCCGAGCGCGCCGACGACGCGACGCAGCGACGGGACCTGCGACAGCAGCCGCAGCACGCGCAGGACTCGGAGCACGCGCAGGACCTGCAGCGCACCGCCGGAGGGCACGTAGGAGACGGCGACGACGAACAGGTCGAAGAGGTTCCAGCCGTTGCGGAAGAACCGCCATCCGTATGCCGAGATGCGCAGCACGACCTCGATGGTGAAGACGGCGAGGATCGCGGCGTCGACGGCGAGGAGGAGGCCGCCGCCGGCGTCGTGGAAGCCCGGGTACGTCTCGAGGCCGATGAGGATCGCGTTCAGCACGATGAGGGTGATGATCGTGCGCTGGAACCAGCGATGCTCGACGAGCGCGACGAGCCGCGCGCGCCACGGCGGCACCCGGTGCGAGGGATCGGCGTCCGGCCGCGGGAACGCGGCGTCGCTCGTGGCGTCGGAGGGGGAGGTGGCGGGAGCGTCGGTCGTCACCGCATGATCCTGACCGACCTCCCTGGACGCATCCCTCGGCGCTCGGGGGACGAGCCAGACGGGAGACGTCTCGGCACGGCGATGCGCGTGGGGGACAAGGAATGGATACGCTCAGCCCTGATGCCTCCTGAGCCCCGCCGAATCCTCGTGATCGAGGACGACGTCGACGTCGCGGAGTACGTCCGCGTGGTGCTGCAGCGATCCGGAGGGCTCGAGGTCGAGGTGCGTCACGACGGCCGCACCATCGTCGACGACGTCCGCAGCCTGTCGCCGCACGTGATCGTGACCGACCTCGAGCTGCCGGGCGTGCACGGGCTCGAGCTCGTGCAGGCGGTGCGCGAGATGCACCCCGACCTGCCGATCGTCGTGATGACCGCCCACGCATCCGTCGACTACGCGGTGCGCGCCCTGCGCGACGGCGTGTCGGAGTTCCTGCAGAAGCCGCTCGACTCCGCGGCGCTCGTCGCGGTCGTGCAGCGACTCGCGACCGAGCGCGCGCTGCAGCTGGCCTCCAGCCGACGCTCCATCCTCGCGATCGGCGCGCATCCCGACGACATCGAGATCGGCGTGGGCGGCGCCCTCGCCGCGCATGCGGCCGCCGGCGACGCCATCACGCTGCTCACCCTGTCTCGAGGCGCTCGCGGAGGCGTCGCCGACGACCGCCAGCACGAGGCCCTCGCCAGCGCCGAGCTGCTGTCCGCCCGCCTCTTCCTCGAGGATCTCGTCGACACCCACATCCCCGCGACCGACCCCACGGTGGGCATCATCGAGCGCATCGTCGCCGAGGTGCAGCCCGACGTGGTCTACACCCACACCGGGCACGAGCGCCATCAGGATCACCGCGCCGTGCACGAGGCGACGCTCATCGCGACCCGCGGCATCGCCGAGGTCGCCTGCTACCAGAGCCCGTCGTCGACGATCGACTTCCGGCCGTCGCGCTTCGTGACGATCGACGAGCATGTCGACGCGAAGCTCGCGCTCCTCGAGTGCTTCACGTCGCAGGCCGGCATCCGCAGCTACCTCGAGCCCGACTTCGTCGTGGCCACCGCACGCTACTGGTCCCGGTTCGGCACCGGCCGCAGCTGCGAGCCGCTCGAGATCGTCCGCGACGCCGGCGGCGTCGCACCGGCGGCGGGCCGCAGGGCCCGCACCATCACCCGAGCCAGGCAGGAGCCAGCATGACCGTTCGCGTGCTCGTCACCGGAGCGGGAGGGCCTGCAGGCGTCGCGGTGATCCGCTCGCTGCTGCGCCGGCCCGACGTCGAGGTCCTCGCGGCCGACATGGACGGGTGGGCGAGCGGCCTCTACCTCGTGCCCGCCTCCGCTCGCCGCATCGTGCCGCCCGGACTCGCCGACGACTTCGTCGAGCGCCTCGCCGCCATCGTGGCGGAGGACGCGATCGACGCGGTCGTCCCGACGGTCGACGTCGAGCTGCTCGCGCTCGCAGGCGAACGGCACCGCGTCGCCGCCGCGATCGTCGCGGCCAGCGATGCCGCGCTCGAGACGAGCCTCGACAAGTGGGCGCTCGTGCAGGCGTGCGCCTCGGCCGCCCCCGTGCCTCGCACGAGGATCCTCGACGCTGCCGGCGTCGCCGAGGACTGGGCGTTCCCCGTGATCGTCAAGCCCCGTCGCGGCGCCGGCTCGCGCGGCGTCGCGCGCATCGACGACCGCGCGGCGCTCGAGTCGCTCGACCTCGACGACGGCATCATCGTGCAGGAGTACCTGCCAGGCGACGAGTACTCCGTCGACGTGCTCATGGGGGAGGGCGGCGTCGCGATCGCCGCGGTCCCGAGGCTTCGCGCCCGCGTCGACTCGGGCGTCGCCGTCGCCGGTCTGACCGTGCACGACGACGAGCTGGAGGCGACGGCGATCGCATGCGCGCGATCCGCGGGCATCGTGGGCGTGGCGAACGTGCAGCTGCGCCGCGACGACCACGGCACGGCGGCGCTGCTCGAGATCAACCCGCGATTCTCGGGTGCGATGCCGCTGACGATCGCAGCTGGCGTCGACATGCCCTCGATCGCGCTCGACCTCGCCCTCGGCCGGCCGACGCCCGCATCGGTGCCGTTCCGCGAGATCGCGAACGTGCGCTACCTGGAAGACGTGTTCGTCGACCGCGAGGAGATCCTCGGGCTCGACCGTGGATGACCTGCTGCTGGGCGACTGGCACGTCCACTCGACGTTCTCCGACGACGCCGTCTCGACGCTCGAGGAGAACGTCGCAGCCGCCGCAGCCGCAGGCCTGCGGGATCTGCGGTGCGTCGACCACGTGCGGGCGTCGACGACCTGGGTGCCCGAGTTCGTGACGGCGGTCCGCGCACTGACGGTGCCTGCCGGGCTTCGGCTGCACACGGGCGTCGAGGCGAAGATCCTCGACACGGCGGGCGCCATCGACGTGCCATCGGATCTCGTGCTCGGAGCCGGGGGCGTCGACGCGGTCCTGCTCGCCGACCACCAGGTGCCCACACCGCACGGCCCATGGTCGCCGCGGCGCACGACCGAGGCGCTCGCCGACGGGCTGCCGGCCGCCGAGGTGGTCGACTGGATCCTCGAGGGCACGGTGCGGGCAGCGCGCACGATCCCGGGGCGCGCGCAGATCGCGCATCCCTTCTCCATCCTGCCCAAGATCGGTCTTGGCGACGACGACGTCGACGACGAGCGCCTCGCATGGTGGGCGAACGAGCTCGCGAGCACCGAGACGCTCGTCGAGGTCAACGAGAAGTGGGCGTGCCCAGGCGCGCGCACCCTGCACGCCCTGGCCGCCGCAGGCGTCCGCCTCGTCGCGTCGACCGACAGCCACGTCGCGAGCGACGTCGGCCGCTACGATCGCGTGATCGGCATGCTGGAGGGCGGACGCGCATGAGCATCCTCGACGTCGTCGTCGCCGCCCTCTCGATCGTCTTCGTGACGCTCGTCGCGCTCGGCGCGGTCCCGGCCCTCGTCGCCGGCTTCCACTTCCTCGCGATCCCGTTCCACGCGTGGATCAACCACTACGGCAAGGCGCGACCCTACGCGCCGCGCGTCGCCATCGTGATCCCGGCCTGGAACGAGGGTCTCGTCATCGGTGCGACGATCGACCGCCTGCTCGAGATCGACTACCCCAAGGATCGCCTGCGCATCTGCGTCGTCGACGACGCCTCGACCGACGAGACGCCCGACATCGTGCGCGATCGCGCTGCCAGGAACCCGGGCGTCGTCGTCCACATGCGCAGGGAGCAGGGCGGCGAGGGCAAGGCGCACACGCTGAACCACGGCATCCGCCTGCTCCTCGAGGACGACTGGATGGAGGCGCTCCTCATCATGGACGCCGACGTCATCTACCGGCACGACGCGCTGCGCAAGATGACGCGGCACCTGGCCGACCCCGAGGTCGGAGCGGTGACGGGCTACGTGCGCGAGGGCAGCGCTCGCAAGAACGCCGTCACGCGGTTCATCGCCTTCGAGTACGTGCTCGCGCAGATCGCGAGCCGGCGAGCGCAGAACGTGGTCGGCGCCGTGGCGTGCCTCGCGGGCGGAGCCCAGCTGCATTCGCGCGAGAACATCGAGGCGCTCGGCGGGGCCGTCGACACCTCGACGCTCGCGGAGGACACCGTCACGACGTTCGAGACGCAGCTGCGCGGACGCAAGGTCGTCTTCGACCCGCACGCCGTCGTCCTCGCCGAGGAGCCCGGCAGCCTCGATGCGCTGTGGAAGCAGCGGCTGCGGTGGGGCCGAGGCAACGTGCAGCTGACCCTCCGCAGCCGGCGCGTCTGGTTCCGCCCCTCGCGGACCCACGGTCTCGGATCGCTCGCCTTCGGCCTGTCGTGGTTCTCGGTGTTCCTGCTCCCCGCCTTCATGATCGGCGCCTCGGTGGGGCTCATCGGCCTCTCGCTGCTCGACTCCGACCTGGCGTCGGTCGTGTTCCGCGCCCTGTGGATCGTCGTCGGCTGCACGTACGCCTTCAGCATGCTCTTCGCCGCGCAGCTCGACGGGGAGATCGGCCGCATCGCCTGGCGAGAGATCGCCTTGTTCCCCGGCATCATCTCGCTCGTGGTGATGATCGCCGCGTTCTTCCCCGGCCTCGTCGACGGACTCCTCGCCGACGTGCTCGGCGTCGAGATGACGCCTGCGCTGCGCACCACGTTCGACCTCGCCTCGTACGCGTGGATCAGCCTGTGCATGCTGGCAGCGTGGGGCGTGCGCCACGTCGATCGCACGCGCGCGCGGTGGCTCACGGTGCCGCTGCTCTACCTCGTCGGCTTCGGACCGGTGCTGTGCGCCGTCACCTTCGCCGCGTACGTGGCCGAGGCTCGCCGCCTCGAGCAGCGCTGGGACAAGACCGAGAAGACGGGACGCGTGGCCGGATGAGCGATGCGCAGGAGCGAGCGGAGCTCGCCGAGATCGACCAGGATCGACGATCGGAGCGTCGCCTCGTCTGGCAGGCGCTCCTCGCGCTCGTCGTCGTCGCCGCCCTCGTGGTGCTGCGGGAATGGATCCTGCGATGACCGCGCAGCTCAGCGTGCTCGTCGTCGACGACGTCGAGGACCAGCGCGAGCTGCTGCGGACGCACCTTGAGCGGGCGGGATGCCGGGTGCACGCCATCAGCGACACGAGCAGCCTCGAGCACGCCGTCGCGCAGTGCGTGCCCGACGCCGCGATCGTCGACCTCCTCATGCCGACCTCCGACGGCTGGTCCGTGCTCGCGAGCCTGCGGCGCGACCACCCGGAGATGGCGCTCGTCATCGCCTCCGTCCTCGACGCTGCCGACTACCCGGCCTCCGACCACACGCTGCCGAAGCCCTTCAGCGGATCCGACGTCCGCGCGCTCGTCGCCAGGCTCGAGACCGGCAGGCGATGAGCGGCACCGCGATCGTCGCCGACGACGATGACGACGTGCGCATGCTCATCGAGGTCGCCGTCCGACGCGCCGGCCTCACGATCGTCGCCTCGCACGCCGAGGGCGGTCGTGTGCTCGCCGACGCGCTCGAGCTCGATCCCGACGTGCTCGTGCTCGACCACGCGATGCCGGGCATGACCGGCGGCGACGTCGTGCGCGCCGTCCGGGCGCAGCGCACCGACCGGCGCCCGTTCGCGGTGCTCATGTCGGCGAGCGTCGACCTGCTCGAGTCGACGGCTGCCCAGGTCGGCGCCGACGCGCACGTGACGAAGCCCTTCTCGGTGCAGGAGCTGGCGATGCTGCTGACGGATCGGCCCGCCTCGTGAGGTCGCGGCTGTCGCTGGCGTTCCTCGACACCGCGCGCCCCGCCGTGCGGCAGCTCGCCTCCGTCCTCGGCCTCCTGCTCGCGCTCCTCGGGCTCGTCGCGATCCCCGGCATCCCCGTCGACCTGCCACTGCTGGCCATCGCTGCGGCGGTGCTCGTCGTCGCGCAGGGTGCCGCGATCGTCGTGCCCTGGGAGCGGCTGCCAGAGCGTTGGGTGCTCGTCATCCCGATCGTCTCGCTGCTCGCGTTCGGGCTGCTGCGTGCCGCCACGGGCGGCACGCAGTCCGTGTTCGCGTCGCTGCTGCTGCTGCCCGTCATCTGGATCGCGGCCGAGCGCGGCCGCGTCGTCATCCTGATCGCCGCGGTCGGCACCGGTCTCGCGATGGCGATGCCCTACATCCTGCAGACGCAGACGTGGGTGGCGACGCAGGGCCTGCGCGTGCTCGTGACCCCCATCGTGTTCGCGACCGTCGCCGCCGTCGTCAACGAGCTCGCAGCGCACGGCCGCAGGCAGGTCGACGAGCTCACGGCGATCGCCGAGGAGGGTGCGCGGGCGAACGACGAGCTGCGCAGGGTCGAGGCCTTCAACCTGAGCGTCTGGGAGGCGATCCGCCACCAGGCGGTGGTCATCACCGACGTCGTCGGTCGCATCGTCGAGTGGGGCCCAGGTGCGGAGCGGCTGCTCGAGATGCCCCGCGGCGACGCGGTCGGCAGGATGGCGACCGACTTCCTGCAGCCGGCGGACTCCGAGCGTGCTCGCGGGCTCGCGTTCGAGACGCTGCTGGGGCTCGCGGAGCAGGATGCGGTGGCAGACGGCTTCGAGGTGCGCACGGGCTCGGGGGCGACGGTGCCGGTCGACGTCACCTACAGCCCACGGCTCGACGAGGACCGGCAGGTGGTCGGCTACATCCTCGTGGCCCACGACATGCGTCAGGCTCGCGAGGCCGCCCGGCTCAAGGACGAGTTCGTCGGCACGATCTCGCACGAGCTGCGCACGCCGTTGAGCTCGGTGCTCGGCTACCTGGAGCTCGCTCGCGACGACGAGGCCGGTCTCAGCGAGACGCAGACCCGGTACGTCGAGGTCGCCGAGCGCAACGCGCGGCGGCTGCTCGCACTCGTGGGCGACCTGCTCTTCGTCGCGCAGGTCGATGCCGGTCGCTTCCCCCTCGAGCTGTCGCGCCTCGACGTGCGCTCCATCGTGCGCGCCTCTGCCGAGTCCGCCATGCCCTCGGCGGCACGAGGGGGAGTGGCGATCGCCGTCGAGGTGCCCGAGCACGCCGTCGAGGTGCGCGGCGACGCGACGCGCTTGGGGCAGGCCGTCGACAACCTCGTGTCGAACGCGGTCAAGTTCACGCCGCACGGCGGGGCCGTGACCCTGGGTCTCGCGCGCGTCGGCGACGAGCTGCGCATCGCCGTCTCGGACACGGGGCTCGGCATCCCGCAGGACGAGATGCAGCGGCTCTTCACGCGCTTCTTCCGCTCCACGACGTCGACGCGGCAGGCGGTGCAGGGCGTGGGCCTCGGGCTGAACATCACCCGCGCGATCGTCGAGGCGCATGCCGGGCGCATCGACGCCTCGAGCGTCGAGGGCGAGGGGACGACGTTCGAGATCTGGCTGCCCGCGTTGCACTGAGAGGTGGGGTACGCGCCGAGCCGCTGCATGACGTCGCGCTGTCGTCGGGGTACAGTGCGATCATGACGAATCCTCTGGTTCCGGTCGTGATCGCCACGGAGGACGACGCCGAGGGGCTCAGGCTCGCGATGGCCCTCCAGCCGATCCCGGGCGCGCACGTCGTCGTGCTGGCAGACGGCGACGACCTCGTCGCCGCCGTGCGCATGCACGACGCGATGGTCGTCGTGGGGGATGCCTCGCTCGTCGCCGACGGTGCGCGCAAGGTCGAGCGGGTGCGAGCAGCAGGCGTCGCCGTCGGCTTCGTGATCGTCACCGAGCAGCCGTCGCTCGCCGACGCGGTGCTGGCGTTGCGCGCACGCGTCGACGAGCTCTTCCCCGGCCCCGTGTCCGACGCGCGGCTGCGGACGGCGGTCGAGGACGTGGCCGCGTCCGTGCGCCAGCGTCGCGAAGGGAGCGCCGGTCGGAGCGTGCTCGTGGTCGGGGCGACCCTCGATGCCGTGCTGCTGGGTGCCGGCGGCGTCATCCGGATGCATGCGGACGTCGGCGACCGCGTGATCGTCGCGACGCTCGACGAGCTCGACGACGCGACGCGCCGCGACGCAGCGGCGGCGGTCGCCGAGCAGCTCGGTGCGGAGATCGTGCCCCTCGCCTGCGACGGTGGATCCCAGGAGGCGATCCTGTCCGAGCTCGCCCCGATCGTCGCGACGCACCGTCCCGCCGTCGTCTACACGCACGCTGGCGCCGACGAGGCGTCGACGCAGCGCCGCGTGCTCCAGGCCGTGACGGAGGCGGCGCCCGATGCCTCGAGGATCTCCTGCTTCCAGTCCGCAGCGTCGTCGATCGAGTTCGCGCCCACGCTCTTCGTCGACGTCGACGAGGTCATGGAGCACAAGGTCGCAGCGCTGGCCGCATGGAGCCAGGATGCGTCCACCGTCGATCTCGTCCGCGCGACGGCGACGTACTGGTCCCGCTTCGGCACCGGTCGAGCGTGCGAGCCGTTCGAGCTGCTGCGCGACGTCGTGCTGCCGGGCTCCGACGCCGACCGCGTCGACGAGTCGAGCCGAGTCTCGGCGCCCATGCACCGCGCCTAGACTGAGGGCATGACGACCGTCGCCGACGTGCAGCACGCCGTCGAGCGGCTCTGGCCCCGTGCGGGCGCGGAGGACTGGGACGCCGTCGGCCTCGTCGCGGGCGATCCGGCCGACGAGGTGCACCGCATCCTGCTCGCCGTCGACGCCGTGCTCGACACCGCCTCCGAGGCGATCGCCGCAGACGCCGATCTGCTGCTCGTGCACCATCCGCTGCTGCTGCGCGGCGTCACGTCCGTCGCCGCCGACACCGCGAAGGGGCGCATCGTCACGAGCCTCCTGCGGGCGCGGTGCGCGCTGCTGGCAGCCCACACGAACGCCGACGTCGTCGAACGCGGCACGTCGGGCGAGCTCGCCCGCATCCTCGGCCTCGTCGACCAGCAGCCCATCGTGCCTGCCGCGACGGGCGGCGGCGACGGTCTCGGCCGCGTCGGCGACCTGCCTGCACCGACGACCCTCGGACGCCTCGCGGAGGCGCTCGCGCACGCCCTGCCGTCGACGGCGAGCGGCATCCGCGTCGCTGGCAGCTTCGACCGCCCCGTGCAGCGCGTCGCCGTGTGCGGCGGCGCGGGGGATTCGCTGCTGGGTGAGCCCGCGGTCGTCGGCGCCGACGTGTACGTCACGAGCGACCTGCGCCACCACCCCGCCTCCGACGCCCGCGAGCGCCACGCGCTCGGCGCCGGTCCCGCGCTCGTCGACGTGTCGCACTGGGCCAGCGAGTGGCTGTGGCTCGACGCGGCAGCGGAGCAGCTGCGCGAGGAGCTGCCGGGCGTCGAGGTCGCGGTGAGCGACCTCCGCACCGATCCCTGGGACTTCCAGGTGCCGCAGTGATCGGCACCATCACGCACGCACGCACCGCGACGATCCGTCGCGCGAAGGAGGACGCATGGCACTGACCGCGAGCCCCGCCGATCAGCGCAGGCTGCTCGACCTGCAGGACGTCGACACCCGCATCCGCCAGTTCGAGCACAAGGAGCGCGTGCTGCAGGACGACCCCGAGATCGCCGCCTCCGACGACGCGCTCGTCGCGTTCGACCGTGCGGTGCTCGAGCGTCTCGGTGCCGTCGACGACCTGCAGGCCGAGGTGCGCCGCATCGAGGCCGACGTGCAGACGGTCGAGGCTCGTGCGGTGCGCAACCGCGAGCGCATGCAGCAGACGTCGGATGCGAAGACCGCGTCGGCGATGGAGCACGAGATCGCGTCGCTCGACAAGCGCCGCAGCGACCTCGAGGACATCGAGCTCGAGGTCATGGAGCGGCTCGAGACGGCGGAGCGCGAGCTCGCAGCCGCACGGTCGGCCGCCGACGACGAGCGCGCCCGCCGCGGCAGGCTCGCGACCGCCCGCGACCAGGGCCTCGCCGGCGTGCGCGACGAGCTCGAGGCCGCCCGCACCGACCGTGCCACGGTCGAGGCGACGATCCCCGCCGACCTCCTCGCGCTGTACGAGCGGCAGCGGGCCCGCTACGGCCTCGGCGCGAGCCACCTCACGCGCGGCATCTCGACGGCGAGCGGCGTGCAGCTGACCTCCGCCGAGCTGCACGAGGTGCGTCAGGCTGCGCCCGACGCCGTGCTGCTGTGCCCGTCGTCGTCGGCGATCCTCGTGCGCACCGAGGACTCCGGCCTGTGAGCGCTCGCACGCTCATCGTCGAGGCCGACGGCGGTTCTCGCGGCAATCCAGGACGCGCGGGCTCGGGTGCCGTCGTCATCGACGCTGCCACGGGCGAGATCCTCGCGGAGGTCGGCACGTTCGTCGGCATCGCGACGAACAACCTCGCCGAGTACCGAGGCATGATCGAGGGCTGTCGCACCGCGATCGCCATCGATGCCGACGCGTCCCTCGACGTGCGCATGGACTCGAAGCTCGTCGTCGAGCAGATGTCCGGCAGGTGGAAGATCAAGCATCCGTCGATGGCCGACCTCGCGCAGGAGGCGAGGCAGCTGCTCGCAGGCGTGCCGGTGCGCTTCACGTGGGTGCCGAGAGCGCAGAACGCCCGCGCCGACCGCGTCGCCAACGAGGCCATGGATGCGGGCGCCTCCTTCGAGCGCCGCCACTGACGCGAGCGTCGTGCACGGCGGGCCCGCTACGATCGGTGTGGGACTGGTCGGCCAGGCGGCCGCGTCACCTTCGGGTGCCGAGGAACGTCCGGGCTCCGCAGAGCAAGGTGGTGGATAACGTCCACCCGGGGTGACCCGCGAGCAAGCGCAACAGAGAGCAGGTCCGCCGGCTTCGGCCGGTCAGGAGTGAAACGGTGGTGCAAGAGACCACCAGCGTCGTGTGCGAGCACGGCGGCTAGGCAAGCCTCACCTGGAGCAAGACCAGACAGAAGGCGATGGGGCTGCTCGTCCCGCCTTCGGGTAGGTCGCTGGAGGCGTGCGGCAACGTACGTCGTAGAGAGATGGCCGTCCACGACAGAACCCGGCGTATCGGCCGGCCAGTCCCGCATCATCGCAGCCGGCGCCCAGCGCGCCGACCTATCGTGACGCCATGACGAACGATGCGCGCCACGGTGCGAGCGGTCACGGCGACGACCCCGAGCTGCGGTGGTTCCGCGGCGCGAAGGCGATGGACGCGGCGAGCCTCGCGGCATCCGATCAGCCGCCGCGCGAGGTGCGCATGATCATCCATCAGCTCTGGGCGTCGGCGATCGGCGTCCTGGTGGCCGGTGGCGTGCCGTGGCTGCTCGCCGCCACCACCGATCGCTTCCCCGTCGTGGTCGCCTGGATCATGACGCCCGTCGTGCTCGCGATCGGTGCGGCGTGCGCCGTGATCGCGATCCAGCTGCGCCGCGGCTCGGAGCGCACCCGCGCATTCCTGGCAGGGCCGAAGGAGGAGTCGCCGTTCGACGTGTTCGTGCTCGGGGGCTACTGGATGTTCACGCGCGAGCGGCTGCGCACGAGGAGCGCGCGAGCGTGGTTCCAGCACCGCACGCGGCTGCGACGCGAACGACGAACGGGCGGGCCGCAGTAGCGACCCGCCCGTGCCTCGCTGCGACGGTCGTCAGACCGTGGCGAGCTGGCGCTCCTCGACGGCGAGAGGGGTGCGGCGCACGAAGCGCTTCAGCACGATGACGGCGAGCGCCGACACGATGACGCCCGCGACGATCGCGACGAGGAACATCGGCCACGTGCCGTCCATCGCGAACAGCACGAACACGCCGCCGTGCGGTGCCTGGCTCACGACGCCCGCACCCATGGCGATCGCGCCGGTCGTCGCGGCGCCCAGGATGGAGGCGCCGATGACGCGCAGCGGGTCGGCGGCGGCGAACGGGATCGCACCCTCCGAGATGAATGCGGCACCGAGCAGCCAGGCGGCCTTGCCGTTCTCGCGCTCCGCAGCGGAGAACAGGCGACGGTCGACGACGGTCGCGAGCGCCATCGCCAGCGGCGGCACCATGCCGGCGGCCATCACGGCGCCCATGATCATCCACGGCGTCGGGTTGTCTGGCGAGCCCGTCGCGAGGTTCGCGACCGCGAACGAGTAGGCGACCTTGTTCACGGGGCCGCCGAGGTCGATGGCCATCATCGTGCCGAGGATGAGGCCGAGCAGCACGACGCCCGTGCCCGACAGCGAGGTGAGGAAGTCGTTCAGACCCGTCGAGAGCGCTGCGATCGGCCCGCCGAGCACGAGCACCATGAGGCCGGAGGCGACGATGGAGGCCAGCAGCGGGATGAGCACGACGGGCATGAGGCCCGCGAGCCAGCGCGGCACGTTCCACGTGCCCATCCAGCGGGCGACGAGGCCGGCGAGCAGGCCGCCGACGATGCCGCCGAGGAAGCCGGCACCCATGACGCCCGCGACGGCACCGGCGACGAAGCCGGGTGCGATGCCGGGGCGGTCGGCGAGGCCGTAGGCGATGTAGCCGGCGAGCGCGGGCACGAGGAAGCCCATCGACGCGCCACCGATGACGAAGAACACCGCGCCGAGGTAGTGCAGGAGGCCCTCGGGCGGCAGGTTCCAGAGCTGGTTCGTCAGCGCGACGTCCTGCGCGTCGAACGCGATCTCGTAGCCGCCGAAGAGGAATCCGAGCGCGAGCAGCAGGCCGCCGCCTGCGACGAACGGGATCATGTAGCTCACGCCGGTGAGCAGCACGCGCTTCAGCAGCGCCCCGACCGACTCGTTCGAGGGCGCCGAGGCCGACGACGACGTGGCCGAGCCGCCCGCCACGCGTGGCGCGGACGGGTCGTCGGCGGCGGCGAGCGCACGGGCGACGAGCCCGTCGGCCTCGTCGATGCCGCGCTTGACGGGCACCTGCACGACGGGCTTGCCTGCGAAGCGGCCCTTGTCGCGCACGTCGACGTCGACGGCGAAGATGACCGCGTCGGCGGCGGCGATGATGGCGGGGTCGAGCGGCTTCGCGCCTGCGGAGCCCTGCGTCTCGACCGTGACGCGCACGCCGGCGCGCTCGCCGGCGGCCTTGAGCGCATCGGCGGCCATGTACGTGTGGGCGATGCCGGTGGGGCATGCCGTGACGGCGACGAGCGAGCGAGAGCCTGCGGCGACGGGCGCCGCGCTCTCCTCGCGATCGGCGACGGCCGCATCCACGAGCGCGACGATCTCGTCGGGCGTGGTCGCGGCACGCAGCGCGGCGGTGAACTCCTCGTCGACGAGCGAGCCGGCGAGGCGGGAGAGCACCTGCAGGTGCGTGTCCGCCGCGCCTTCTGGCGCGAGGATCATGAACAGGATGTCGGCGGGGCCGTCGGACGCGCCGAAGTCGACGTGCGGCTGCAGGCGTGCGAAGAACAGCGCAGGCTCCGACACCGCGGCGGTCTTGGCGTGGGGGATGGCGATGCCGCCGCCCATGCCGGTGGCGGTGAGCGCCTCGCGGGCGAGCACGTCGGTGGCGAGCGCCTCGGCGCTCGAGGCTCGACCGGTCGCGGCGACCATGCCTGCGATCGTGCGGATGACATCGTCCTTCGTGGCGCCCAGGGGGCGGTCCAGCGAGACGAGCTGGGGGGTGATGACGGGCAACGGTGCTCCTGACATGGAAGGGATGCGGCGCGAGCGCCTAGTGGCGGAGGTCGTGGACGACGACGCGCGACGCGTCGGCGAGGTCGGGGGTGGGGATGCCGGTGCCTGGCAGCGCGGCGGCGGCGGAGCCGTGGGCGATCGCCTGGGCGAGGCGCCCGGGGGCGCCGGCGCCGAGGCGCTCGGCGTGCAGGTAGCCGGCGAGCGTGGCATCGCCTGCGCCCACGGTGGAGCGCACGACGGTGGGCGGGGGAGCCGCACGCCATGCGCCGTCGGAGGTGACGAGGGCTGCGCCGTCGGCGCCGAGGGTGAGCAGCACCGTGGCGACGCGGCCGGCGAGGCCGCGGGCGGCGGCGATCGCGGTGTCGGGTGCGTCGAGCGCGTGGGCGTCGAGGCCGAGCAGCTCTGCCAGCTCGGTCTCGTTGGGCTTCACGAGGTCGACGCCCGCGTCGACGGCGGCGGCGAGGGCTGCGCCGGAGGTGTCGACGGCGATGCGTGCGGCGCCCGCCGCGCGCACGGCGGCGACGATGGCGTGCACGACGTCGACGCTCGTCGACGGCGGCAGGCTGCCTGCGACGACGACCCACCGCGCGTCGCCTGCGAGCTCGGCGACGGCGGCGAGCAGTCGGTCGAGCACGGCACCCGTCACGGGTGCGCCCGACTCGTTGACCTTGGTCGTGGTGCCGTCGGGGTCGACGATGGCCGTGTTCTGCCGCACGGGTGCGCCGGCAGCGATCGCCCGCACGGGCACGGCGAGCGACTCGAGGCTCGTGACGAGCCTGTCGTGGGCGTCGGCGACGACGATCGCGGTCGACGCGGTGCCGGCGGCGAGCAGGGTGCGGGCGACGTTGACGCCCTTGCCTGCCGGCTCCTCCGTCGTGCGCCCGTGCGCGCGAGCGACGCCGCCGATCTCGAGGGCGGCGTCGAGCTCGACGGTGCGGTCGATCGAGGGGTGGAGCGTGATGGTGAGGATCATGCGACGTGCACCTCCGTGCCTGCGGCGTCGAGGGCTGCGGCGAGCTCGGCGCCCGGCTGCTCGTCGGTGACGACGACGTCGACCTCGCCGAGCGCGGCGAAGCGGCACAGGGTGGAGGCGCCCACCTTCGAGCCGTCGACGAGGCAGGCCACGCGGCGCCCGGAGGCGACGATCGCCGCCTTCACTGCTGCCTCCTCGGGGTCGGGCGTCGTGAGCCCCGCGTCGTCGAGCCCGTTCGTGCCGAGCACGACGACGTCGGGGCTGAGTGCCTGGATCGCGAGCAGGGTCTGCGCGCCGACCGCGGCGCCCGTGAGCTGTCGCAGGCGTCCGCCGATGACGTGCACCTCGATCGCGGGGTGCCGCGAGAGGATCGCGGCGACTGCGGGGGCGTGCGTCGCGACGACGAGGCGGGCGGCGAAGCGCTGCGGCCACTGCTGCACGAGGGCCTCCGCGAATGCTGCGGTCGTCGTGCCGGCGTCGACGAGCAGGCTCGTGGCTCCGAGGGCGACGAGGCGTCGGGCTGCGAGGTCGGCGATGCGCCGCTTGCCGGCGGCGTTGCGGCCGACGCGCTCGTCGACGGCGGACTCGACGAGGCTCACGCGCTCGGCGCTCACGGCGCCGCCGTGCACGCGGCGTGCGATGCCGGCGACCTCGAGGGCGTCGAGGTCGCGGCGCACGGTCTCCTGCGTGATGCCGAGGTCGCTCGCGAGGCGGGTGACGAGCACGCGCCCCTCTGCGCGGATGCGCTCGGCGATCGCGTCGCGCCGCTGCACTGCCAGCATCGAGCCTCCTCGGTCGTGTCACGACGATAGCGCAGAAACACAGAAAGACAAAGGAAAGCACAGACGTGCGCAGGTGGGGGCGACGCAGAGAGGGGCCGCCGTCGTGCGGCGACCCCTCGTTGACGCGTCTGCTGCTAGATGCCCACGGCGAGCGCCGCGGCGCCCATGATGCCCGCGTTGTTGCGCAGCGTCGCAGGCACGATGCGGGTCTCGAGGTCGAGCAGCGGCAGGAACTTGTCGGCCGACTTCGACACGCCGCCGCCGACGACGAAGAGATCGGGGGAGAAGATGAACTCGAGGTGCGCGTAGTAGCGCTGCAGACGCTCCGCCCACTGCTCGTAGGTGAGCTCTTCGCGCTCGCGCGCCTTGTTCGACGCGCGCGACTCCGCGTCGTGCCCGTCGAGCTCGAGGTGGCCGAGCTCGGCGTTCGGCACGAGCACGCCCTTGTAGATGAGCGCGCCGCCGATGCCGGTGCCGAGCGTCGTGAGGATCACGAGGCCGTCGACGTCCTTCGCGGCCCCCCAGTGGTCCTCGGCGATGCCGGCGGCGTCCGCGTCGTTCACGAAGTGGATGGGTCGGCCGAGGTGCTGCTCGAAGAACTTCTCGGCCTCGAAGCCGATCCACTTGTCGGAGACGTTCGCGGCGCTCAAGGTGCGTCCGCGCTTCACGATCGCGGGGAACGTGACGCCGATGGGCGTCGACTTCGACTCGTCGAGCTGCGCGACGAGCTCGACGACGACCTGCGCGATGGCCTCGGGCTCGCCACCGGTGGGCGTCGGCAGCTTGATGCGGTCGCTGAGCAGCTCGCCAGAGCGCACGTCGACGAGCGCCGCCTTGATGCCCGTGCCGCCGATGTCGACGCCGATCGCCTGCTTCGGCGTCGAGTCGGACTTCTTCGACTTCTTGTCCTTGCTCATGGGCGCGTGCTCATTCCTGCGTCGTCGGGAGGGTGAGGATCTCGGCACCGTCGTCGGTGACGACGATCGTGTGCTCGAACTGGGCGGTGCGGCTGCGGTCGCTCGTCACGGCAGTCCAGCCGTCGGCCCACATGTCGTGGTCGGGTGCACCGCCGAGGGTCAGCATGGGCTCGATCGTGAAGACCATGCCAGGCACGATCTCGGTCGCATGCGCCTCGGAGTCGTGGTGCGGGATCACGAGCCCCGAGTGGAACGAGGTGCCCACGCCGTGGCCGGTGAAGTCGCGCACGACGCCGTAGCCGAAGCGGCCGGCGTACGCCTCGATCGCGCGGCCGATCACGTTGACGCGCCGCCCTGGCGCGACGACGCGGATGGCGCGGCGCAGGGCCTCCTGGGTGCGCTCGACGAGGTCGTCGACCTCCTGCGAGACGGCACCGACGCGGAACGTGCGGTTCGTGTCGCCGTGCACGCCGTCGACGAACGCCGTGATGTCGACGTTCACGATGTCGCCCTCGTCGAGCACGGTGTCGTCGGGGATGCCGTGGCAGATCACCTCGTTGACGCTCGTGCACGTCGAGCGCGGGTAGCCGCGGTAGCCGAGGGTCGAGGGATACGCGCCGTGCGCGACGAGGAAGGCGTGGCCGATGCGGTCGAGCTCGTCGGTCGTGATGCCCGGGCGCACCGCCTCGCCGACGGCGACGAGCGCGTCGGCGGCGATGCGTCCGGCAGCGCGGATGCGCGCGATCGCCTCGGCGTCGTAGACGTCGCCGCCCGTGTGCGTCGCGGGTGCCAGGCGGCCCACGTACTCGGGCCTGGCGATGCTCGCGGGCACGCTCGGAGCCCGCCCGACGACGCCGGGCACCAGGTGACCGCTCGCGTCCTTGGGCATAGGCTCCAGCATAGGGAAGGGGACGTGATGACCGAGTACTGGTACAACCTCGAGACGGGTGCCGTCGAGGAGGGCATGGTCTCTCCCGGGTACGATCGCGCCGGCCCGTTCACCTCCGCCGAGGAGGCCGCGCGAGCGCCCGAGATCATCAAGCAGCGCGCCCAACAGTGGGCTGCCGAGGACGACGCGGAGCGCTGACTCAGGCGGTGATCTCCACCGCCTGAGCCCGACGACCGGGCGTCGACTGCGTGTCGGTGGTCGCGCGATCACCCAGACGGGCGGCGTGCTCGCGAGCTCCGACGTCTCGCCCGAGCAGCGGGCCGGCCGGGGCGAGGGCCGCGTCGAAGGACGACCCGCGCACCATCGACCAGTGGCGGGCCGACGCCTGCTGCGAGCTGCTCCTCGCCGGCGTCGGCGCGCCATCCGTCGTGCGCACGGCTGGTGACATCGACATCGAGCATGCCGGGCTCCTCGCCACGATCGCGCCGGTCGTGCAGGTCACCGTGCCCGTCGCGACGCTCACCGGTGCATCTCGGAGGCACCGGGATGCCTCGACGGCGTGCAGCCCGTCGACGCGGAGACGGCTCGCATCCTCGCCGGTGCCGCAGCGACCTGGGAGCGGCTGCTCACCGACCCGATCCGTGGCACGGTCGTGGAGGTCGACACGTGCAGCCCGAGCGCGGCGCAGCGCCGCCCTGCTCATCGCGCGCGACCAGCATTGCCGCTTCCCCGGCTGCGGCGCCAAGGCTCGCGACGACGACGCCGACCACACGATCGCGTGGCAGGACGGCGGCGCGACGTCGCTCGGCAACCTCGCCCACCTGTGCCGACGGCACCACATGCTGCAGCACGCCACCGCACGGACGGTCGGTCGACCTCGTCCGGGCGAGCTGCGGTGGCGATCGCCACTCGGACGCACGTACGTCGACAGGCCACCACCGACCGGGCCGACGTTCGAGACGCCGGGGCTGCCTCCCGGTGCGCTCGACGTGGCAGATCGTTGGGGTGATCCTGCTGGCCAGGGGTCCCGCATCGACTTCCGATGCGAGCGTCTCCCAGCCCGAGCGACCGGTCAGCCCGCGGCGACGACGCGGCGCAGCGTCCGCAGGTTGCGGGTCGTCGTGGCGTCCTTGCCGACGCGCGCGAGCGCCGTGCCGAACGGCGAGTCGAGCGTGTGGCCCCTGGGGTTCGACCAGTGCAGCACGCCCTGCGCGAGCGCGATCTCCTCGCGCGTCTGCGTCTCGGCGAGCCGTTCGAGCACGCCGTCGTCGAGCGCGAGGACCACGTACGGGGTGTGCTCGTCGTCCTCGACGAACGGGTACGCCTCCACGATGCCCGCGACCGTCTCGAGGTCGAGGCCGAGCACGCGGATGCGCCTGCCGTAGCGCTGCTCGAGCGCGGCCTCTGCGATCCGTGCCGCGTCGCCGGGGTCGTCGGCGTCGACGATCGCGTTGCCGCTCGCGAGCACCGTGCGCACCTCGCCGAGGCCCGCGTCCGCGAGCAGCGTTCGCAGGTCGGCCGAGCGCACCGTCACGCCGCCGACGTTCACGCCGCGCAGCAGCAGGACGACGCGTGCCATCGCGTGGCTACTCGTACTCGTGCTCTGCCGACGGGTACGCACCCGACTCGACGTCGGTGCGGAACGCGATGGCGGCATCGGTCAGCGTCTGCGCGAGCTGCGCGTACTGCTTCACGAAGCGGGGCGTGCGACCGGTGGTGAGTCCCGCCCAGTCGGTCCACACGAGCAGCTGCCCGTCGCAGTGCGGCCCAGCGCCGACCGAGATCGTCGGGATCTCGAGCGCCGCCGTGACCTTCGCCGCCGACTCCGACGGCACCATCTCGAGCACGACTGCGAACGCGCCTGCCGCCTCGACCGCGAGCGCGTCGCGCAGCAGCTGGTCGGCGCCGTCGTCGCCGCGGCCCTGGATGACGTGCCCGCCGAGCCCGTGCTCGGACTGCGGCGTGAACCCGACGTGCCCCATGACGGGGATGCCGGCCTCGACGATGCGGCGGATCTTGTCGGCAGAGCGCTCGCCGCCCTCGAGCTTCACGGCGTGCGCACCCGTCTCCTTCATGAAGCGGATCGCGGTGTGGAGCGCCTCCGACGCGTCGACCTCGTACGAGCCGAACGGCATGTCGGCCACGACGAGCGCCCGCTGGCACGACCTCGCGACGGCGCGCGTGAGCGGGATGAGCTCGTCGACCGTCACAGGCAGGGTCGTGTCGTAGCCGAGCACGGTGTTGCCTGCCGAGTCGCCCACGAGCAGGAAGTCGATGCCTGCGCGGTCGAAGATCTGCGCCGTGAGGGTGTCGTAGCTCGTGAGGCCGGTGATCTTCACCCCGTCGGCCTTGGCCTGCCGGAAGTGCCTCGTGCGAACCCGCTTGCGGGTCGGCGTCGGCGCGGACTGCGGGGCGCCCCCGTAGGGACTCGACTCCTCTGCCATGCGAACGAGCCTACGCCGTGCGCCGTCCGCCCGGATCGGGCCCGCCGTCTGCGAGGATCGACCCATGGATGCGTTCCGCAGCGCCTACGCCCACGGATTCGCGCGCGTCGCCGCGTGCACGCTGCCCGTCGCGCTCGCGCAGCCCGCCGTCAACGCCGAGCGGATCGCCGAGCGCGTGCGCGCGCTCGACGCGCAGGGCGTCGCGGTCGCCGTGTTCCCCGAGCTGTCGCTCTCCGGCTACGCGCTCGACGACCTGCACCTGCAGGACGTCCTCCTCGATGCCGTCGATCGCGCGGTCGTCGACCTCGCGGAGGCGACGGCCGACTGCGCGCCCATCGTCGCGGTCGGTGCCCCGCTGCGCATCGGCACGCGCGTGTTCAACTGCGCCGTGCTGCTGCACCGCGGCGTCGTGCTGGGCGTCGTGCCGAAGATGTCGATCCCCAACTACCGCGAGTTCTACGAGCTGCGGTGGTTCGCGGAGGGCTCGCGCGCGCCCGCGTCGATCCAGCGGCCGCACTGGCCGGGCGCCGACGACGACGGCGAGCTGCCATGCGGTCCCGACCTCGTCGTCGTCGCAGACGACGTGCCCGGCCTCGCCGTGCACGCGGAGGTCTGCGAGGACATGTGGGTGCCCGTGCCGCCGTCGTCGCTCGCGGCCCTCGCCGGCGCCACGGTGCTGCTCAACCTGTCGGCCTCGCCCATCACGGTCGGGCGCGCCGAGGACCGCCACCTGCTCGCCCGTTCGGCGTCGGCGCGCGGCAACGCCGTCTACGCCTACGCCGCGGCCAGCGAGGGGGAGTCGTCGACCGACCTCTCATGGGACGGCATGACGATGGTCTACGAGATGGGCGACCTGCTGGGCGAGTCCGAGCGCTTCCCGTCCGGCCCCGCGGAGACGATCGTCGACGTCGACCTCGACCGCCTCAGGCAGGAGCGGATGCGACAGGGCTCGTTCGACCAGAACGGCGCGATGATCGGCGTGCCTGGCGTGCGCGAGATCCACGTCGACCTCGAGCCCACGACCGCCGACATCGGGCTGCGCCGCACGGTCGACCGCTTCCCGTTCGTGCCCGACGACCCCGCCAGGCTCGCGCTGGACTGCTACGAGGCGTACAACATCCAGGTCTCGGGCCTCGCGCAGCGACTGCGCGCGCTCACGACCGACGCGTACGCGCCGCGCATCGTCATCGGTGTCTCCGGCGGCCTCGACTCGACGCACGCGCTCATCGTCGCCGCGAAGGCCCTCGAGCGTCTCGGCCGCCCCGTCACCGACATCCTCGCCTTCACGATGCCCGGCTTCGCCACGAGCGCGGGCACGCGGTCGAACGCGATCGCCCTCATGGAGTCGCTGGGCGTCACGTGGGAGGAGCTCGACATCCGCCCCGTCGCGACGAGCCTGCTGCAGGCGATCGGGCATCCGGCAGGCGCCGGCGAGCCCGTCTACGACGTGACGTTCGAGAACGTGCAGGCTGGCCTGCGCACCGACCTGCTGTTCCGCATCGCGAACCAGCGCGGCGGCATCGTGCTCGGCACGGGCGACCTCTCGGAGCTCGCGCTCGGCTGGTGCACCTACGGGGTCGGCGACCACATGTCGCACTACGGCGTGAACGGCGGCATCCCGAAGACGCTCATCCAGCACCTCATCCGCTGGGTCGTCGACACGCGGCAGTTCGGCGACGACGTCGGCGACGTGCTCACCGCGATCGTCGGGCAGGAGATCAGCCCCGAGCTCGTGCCGCAGACGGCGGAGGGCACCCTCCAGTCGACGGAGGATGCCATCGGTCCGTACCCGCTGCAGGACTTCACGCTCTTTCACGTGCTGCGCCGCGGCTACCGCCCGTCGAAGATCGCGTTCCTCGCCATGCACGCGTGGGGCGACGTCGCGACGGGAGCGTGGCCCGCCGGGTACCCCGTCGACAAGCGCGTCGCCTACGACATCGACGCCATCCGGCACTGGCTCGAGGTGTTCCTCACGCGCTTCTTCCAGCACCAGTTCAAGCGCTCGGCGCTGCCGAACGGTCCGAAGGTCGTCGCGGGCGGCTCGCTGTCGCCCCGGGGCGACTGGCGCATGCCGTCGGATGCGTCCGCGGCGGCATGGCTCGCCGAGCTCGATGCGGCGCTGCCGCAGTCGGGTGGCGCGGCCGCGCCCCGATAGCCTGGGTCGACGTAGGGAAGGGATCCGATGGACAAGCAGCGTGACTTCGTGCTCCGCACGATCGAGGAGCGCGGCGTCAAGTTCGTGCGACTGTGGTTCACCGACGTGCTCGGCACGCTCAAGTCGGTCGCCATCGCCCCCGCCGAGGTCGAGAGCGCGTTCGCGGAGGGCCTCGGCATCGACGGCTCCTCGATCGAAGGCCTCACGACGGCCTCCGAGGCCGACGTCATCGCCCGTCCCGACCCGGCGACGTTCCAGGTGCTGCCGTGGCGCGGCGAGGTCGACCCGACCGCGCGCATGTTCTGCGACATCCACACGCCAGACGGCGAGGCCGCCGCCGCCGACCCGCGCAACGTGCTCAAGCGTGCGCTGGCGAAGGCGGCCGAGCGCGGCTTCTCGTTCTACACGCACCCCGAGTGCGAGTTCTACCTGCTGCGCGACGCCGACCCGACGAACCCGCAGCCCGTCGACCAGGCAGGCTACTTCGACAACGTGCCAGGCGGCACGGCGAACGACTTCCGCCGTGCGAGCGTGCGCATGCTCGAGGACCTGGGCATCTCGGTCGAGTTCAGCCATCACGAGGCCGGCCCCGGCCAGAACGAGATCGACCTGCGCTACGCGGATGCGCTCTCGACCGCCGACAACATCCAGACCTTCCGCACGGTCGTCAAGGAGGTCGCGATCGCGCAGGGCGTGCACGCGACGTTCATGCCGAAGCCGCTGCAGTCGAAGCCTGGCAGCGGCATGCACACCCACATGTCGCTCTTCGAGGGAGAGCAGAATGCCTTCTTCGACCCGGCAGGCCAGTACCGGCTGTCGAAGACCGGCAAGCAGTTCGTCGCAGGTCTCCTCAAGCACGCGCCCGAGTTCACGGCGGTCACGAACCAGTTCGTGAACTCCTACAAGCGTCTGTGGGCGGGCGACGAGGCGCCGAGCCACATCTCGTGGGGGCACAACAACCGCTCGGCGCTCGTGCGCGTGCCGCTGTCGAACAAGCCGCAGTCGGCACGCGTCGAGTACCGCGGCATCGACTCCGCCGCGAACCCGTACCTCGCGTTCTCCGTCATGCTCGCCGCAGGGCTCAAGGGCATCGAGGAGGGCTACGAGCTGCCGGAGGAGGCGACGAGCGACGTGTGGAGCCTCACCGACAAGGAGCGTCGCGCCCTCGGGTACGAGTCGCTGCCGTCGAGCCTCGACCGCGCCCTCGGGCTCATGGAGGACTCCGAGCTCGTGGCGGAGACGCTCGGCGAGCAGGTGTTCGAGTTCTTCCTGCAGTCGAAGCGCGCGGACTGGACGCGGTACCGCGCGCAGGTGACGCAGTACGAGCTCGAGGCCAACCTCACGCTGCTGTGATGCGGCGCATCTCCCTGGCGGGCTGAGCGCCGTGCGTGCCGAGACGACGACGTCGCGCCTCGCGCGGCTCGGATTCCGCGCGCCCAGCGAGGCGGCGCCGATGCTCGCCGAGGTCGAGGACGTGCTCGGCGAGCGCGTCGACGATCTGCGGCTCGCTGCCGACCCCGACCGTGCGCTGCAGGCCGTCGTGCGGCTCCACCGCTCGCAGGTGCCGCTCGCGGCGACCCTCGCCGATGCGGCGTCCGGCGCGTCGCTGCTGCGGGTGCTGGGCGCCTCCACCGGGCTCGCGACGTGCATCGAGCGCGCCCCCGAGCTGCTCGACGCGCTCGTGCCGCAGGCATTGCCGACCGCGGAGGCGCTGCGCGCCAGCATGCAGGAGGCCGTCGCGGACCCCGACGTGCCTCGCGGCGACGCGATCGTCGCGCTGCGTCGCCGATACCGGTGGCACCTGACCGAGATCGTCGCGTTCGACCTCGCCCAGGCCGATGCCGCCGCGCACGTGCAGGCGGTGAGCGCGGCGCTCGCCGACGCCGCATCCGCGAGCCTCGACGCGAGCCTCACGATCGCGCGACGCACCGTCACGACGCGCTTCGGCGCCGACGACGTCGCCGCGGTGCGGCTCGCGATCATCGGGATGGGCAAGACGGGTGCACGCGAGCTCAACGTGCTCAGCGACGTCGACGTCATCTGGGTGCACGGGTTCGACGACGCGATCTCCGAGGAGCGTGCTGCGCAGATCGCGCAGGCGCTCGCACGCGAGACGACCGCCGGCTGCGTCGAGGCGGCGCGCGAGCCGATGCTGTGGGAGGTCGACGCGAACCTGCGCCCCGAGGGCAAGGACGGCGCGCTCACCCGCACGCTCGACAGCCACGTGGCCTACTACGACCGCTGGGCGCGATCGTGGGAGTTCCAGGCGCTGCTGAAGGCGCGCCCCATCGCGGGCGACGTCGAGCTCGGCGCAGCGTACGACGACGCCATCCGGTCGCGCGTGTGGCAGTCGTCGTCGCGCGAGGGCTTCGTCGAGTCGGTGCAGCGCATGCGCGAGCGCGTCACCGACAACATCCCCGCCGACGAGGTCGACTGGCAGCTGAAGCTCGGCCCCGGTGGCCTGCGCGACGTCGAGTTCACCATCCAGCTGCTGCAGCTCGTGCACGGCGCGGAGGACGAGCAGGTGCGAGACCGCGGCACGCTCGAGGCGATCGAGGCGCTCGCCGACGCCGGCATGATCGGCAGGCTCGAGGCGGGGGAGTTCGCCGACGACTACCGGCTGCTGCGGGTGCTCGAGCACCGTGCGCAGCTCGCGCGCCTCAGCCGCACGCACCTCATGCCGGCCGACCCCGACGCCCAGCGCTCCCTCGCGCGTGCCGCGGGGTTCCCGGATGCCGAGTCGATGCTCGAGCAGTGGCATGCGACGAAGCGCGAGGTGCGCAGGCTGCACGAGCGCCTGTTCTACCGTCCGCTGCTCGCCGCCGTCGCCGCGCTGCCGGACGGCTCGACGCAGCTGACGTCGGAGGCGGCGCGGCGCAGGCTCGAGGCCAGCGGCTTCCGCGACCCGAAGGGCGCGCTCGACCAGATCGCCGCGCTCACGACGGGCGTCACGAGACGGTCGCAGATCCAGAAGGTGCTGCTGCCGGTGCTGCTGGCGTGGCTGTCGGAGGGGCCGGACCCTGACATGGGGCTGCTCGCGTTCCGCAGGCTGTCGGAGGCGCTGGGCGAGTCGCCCTGGTACCTGCGCATGCTGCGCGACTCGGAGCTCGCCGCCCAGCGCCTCATGACGGTGCTGTCGTCGTCGCGGCTCATCGCGACGCTCCTCGAGCGCATCCCCGAGGCCGCCCACTGGCTCGCCGACGAGGCGCGTCTGCAGGCACTGCCGCAGTCGACGCTCGCCGACGAGGCGCGCTCGCTCGTCGAGCGGCACCGCGACGACCGGGATGCGGCGCAGACGGCGCTGCGCACCCTCCGCAGGCGCGAGCTGCTGCGGTCGGCGCTCGCCTCGGCGCTCGGCGTCGACGACGTGCTCACCACCGGCGAGCGGCTCACGCAGATCGCGGGCGTCGCGATCGACGCGGCGCTCGACCTCGTGGGCGTCGGCGTGCCGATCGGCGTCGTGAGCATGGGGCGCACGGGCGGGCGCGAGATCGGCTTCGGCTCCGACGTCGACGTGCTGTGGGTGTGCGGCGACGATGCCGACCTCGACGCGGCGATGCGCACGGTGCGGCAGGCCACCGACGTCGTGCAGGACCCGTACGTGAAGCTCGAGCTCGACGCGGGTCTGCGCCCGGAGGGCAGGCAGGGCCCGCTCGTGCGCACCGTCGGGTCGTACGCCGCCTACTACGCGCGCTGGGGCGAGGTGTGGGAGCGTCAGGCCCTGCTGCGCGCCGCGCCGTTCGCTGGCGACGCGGGCCTCGGCGACGCGCTGCTGACCGTCGTCGCCGCCGAGCGCGACCGGCGGGGGCTCTCGCAGGCGGAGGCGCGCGAGATCCGCCGCATCAAGGCGCGCGTCGAGGCCGAGCGCCTGCCGCAGAACGCCGACCGCACGCGGCACCTCAAGCTCGGGCGCGGCTCGCTGAGCGACGTCGAGTGGCTCGTGCAGCTGCTGCAGCTGCAGCAGCCGGCCGACGATCCTCGCGCGCGCCACGCCACGACGCTCACGGCGTTGGCGGGACTCGTCGAGGCCGAGGCCATCAGCGCGCGTGACGCCGCGATCCTGCGACGCGCGTGGCTGCTCGCCTCGCGGCTGCGCAATGCGCTCGCCCTCGCGCAGGCCCGCACGATCGACCTGCTGCCCACCGATCGCGGCCAGCTCGAGACCGTCGCACGCCTCATGGGCAGGCCGCAGGGGAGCGCGACGGCGATCGAGGAGGAGTACCTGCGTGCGACGCGGCTCGCGCGCAAGGTGTTCGACGAGCGCTTCTGGGCCTGAGCGGCGCACGGGTCGCGCACACCGACGCGACGAGATGCTCGCCTCCACCCGCATGACGATCGAGCGCGCCGCGCATCGACGGCCCGGCCGGGTTCGCACGCGGGTGCGCGCACGACGACGCCCGGGTGGACGGGTCCACCCGGGCGTCGCGGCGACACGGGAAGGGGCCGGGTCCCCCCAAGGAACCCGGCCCCAGTCTCAAGGGATCGACGAAGAGTCGATCAGACCCCGAAGTACAGCTCGTACTCGAAGGGGTGCGGACGCAGCGCTGCCGGAAGGATCTCGGACTCGCGCTTGTACTCCACCCAGGTCTGGATGAGGTCCTCGGTGAAGACGTTGCCCTCGAGCAGGAAGGCGTGGTCGGCCTCGAGCGCGGCGAGCGCCTCCTCCAGCGTGCCGGGCACCTGGGGGATGTTCTTCGCCTCCTCGGGCGGCAGCTCGTAGAGGTCCTTGTCGACGGGCTCGTGCGGCTCGATGCGGTTCTTGATGCCGTCGAGACCTGCCATGAGCTGCGCCGCGAAGGCGAGGTACGGGTTGCCGGAGGCGTCGGGGGCGCGGAACTCGATGCGCTTCGCCTTCGGGTTTGTGCCCGTGATCGGGATGCGGATGGCCGCCGAGCGGTTGCCAGCCGAGTAGACGAGGTTCACGGGAGCCTCGAAGCCCTTCACGAGACGACGGTACGAGTTCAGCGTGGGGTTCGTGAACGCGAGCAGCGCAGGCGCGTGGGCGAGGATGCCGCCGATGTACCAGCGTGCGACGTCGGAGAGGCCGCCGTAGCCGTTGCCGTCGTAGAACAGCGGCTCGCCGCCCTTCCACAGCGACTGGTGGGTGTGCATGCCCGAGCCGTTGTCGCCGAACAGCGGCTTCGGCATGAACGTCGCCGTCTTGCCCCACTGCTCTGCGGTGTTCTTGATGATGTACTTGAACTTGAGGATGTCGTCCGCGGAGCGCACGAGCGTCGAGAACTTGTAGTTGATCTCGGCCTGGCCACCCGTGCCGACCTCGTGGTGGGCGCGCTCGAGCTCGAGGCCGGCGTCGATGAGCTTCAGCGACATGTCGTCACGCAGGTCTGCCTGCTTGTCGACGGGGGAGACGGGGAAGTAGCCGCCCTTGTAGGGCGTCTTGTTGGCGAGGTTGCCGCCCTCCTCGACGCGACCCGAGTTCCAGGCGCCCTCCTCGGAGTCGACCGAGTAGAACGAGGTGTTCTGCTTGACCTCGTAGCGCACGTCGTCGAAGACGTAGAACTCCGCCTCGGGTGCGAAGAACGCGGTGTCGGCGATGCCGGTGGAGGCGAGGTACTGCTCCGCCTTGTGCGCGACCTGGCGGGGGTCGCGGTGGTAGATCTCACCGGTGCGCGGGTTGTAGATGTCGAAGATCATGATGAGCGTCTTCGACTCGCGGAACGGGTCGAGGTACGACGTCGTGACGTCCGGGATCAGCTGGAGGTCGGACTCCGCGATGCCCTGGAAGCCGCGGATCGACGAGCCGTCGAACAGCTGGCCGACCGTGAAGAAGTCCTCGTCGACCGTGGAGGCCGGGATGTTGAAGTGCTGCTGCACACCCGGGAGATCCGTGAACCGGATGTCGAGGAACTTGACGTCCTCCTCCTTGATGAACGCGAGAACCTCGGACGAATCCTTGAACATGTCGCTCCTTGTTCCTTGGGGGTGGGCGCGAACGCGCCGTGATCACGACGCTATGGCCGAGCCATTGCCCGGACGTGACGCGATTGTTTCCGGCACGTTACATGGCGCGGCCGAGCCGACAGCGGGGCACTGCGCGCGCACCCGGCGGGCGCGTCACGGGGACGTCAGCGAGGGCGACCGGCGCGCATGCGGCGCGGGTCGATGCCCTTGGGAATCGGCATCTGCATGCCGCCGAGGCTCGAGAGACGGTTGCCGACGGCGATGACCTCAGCGCGCGTGAGCGCGTTCTTGAGGCGACGCATGCGGCGCGTCATCTTGCGCAGCGGCAGCTCGGAGTCGGGGCCGATGTGCAGCACGCTGATGGCGACGTTCGGCACGATGCGCTTGATCTTGCGCTGCTCGTCCTGCACGAGGCGCTGCGTGCGGCTCTGCGGCCCCTCGGCGATGAGCACGATGCCTGGCCGGCCGATGGCACGGTAGACGGCGTCCTGCGTCTTCGTGTTCACCGCGACGGGCATCTCGCTCGTCTGCCACGAGCCGCGCAGGCCGCTCGAGAGCACCGCGCCCACGGCGCCCGGCTTGCCCTCGATCTGCGAGAACGCGAGCTTCTCCGCGCGCCACGTCAGCGTCGACAGCAGCAGCGTGAAGCCGACGAGCACGCCCATGACGATCCAGAGGATCGAGAAGAGCAGCTCGCCGCGGGCGACGACGATCGCCAGCACGATGCCCAGCGCGATCGGCACCACCGCGGCGCCGATCATGAGCGGCAGCATGAGCCGGTCCTGCTTGCGCGTCATCTGGAAGATGCGCCACATCGTCCGGATGCGACCCGGCTCCCTTGCGTCCTTCGGCTGCGCCATGTGCTCCACGATATCGCCCACGGGGGCCTTCGGATGACGCTCCCGAACAGCGCGGACCCTCCACACCCCGCGCGACGACCGCGCGGCCCGCCGCCGTGCTCGTGCACGGTGGCGGCATGGAGGAGATCGCTGGGTACCGAGTGGTGCGGATCGTGCGCGACGACGGCGAGCGACGCGTGCTCGCGGGCTTCGGCGACCAGGCCGTCGAGCTGCACGTCGGAGCCGGTGCAGCGGCTGCCGAGCTCGCCGCAGAGGCCGCCGTCCTGCTCGCCGCGCCGCATCCGCACCTCGCGCCCGTGCTCGACGCGGCGACCGTCGACGGCGAGGTCGTGCTCGTGCGACCCATGCCCGCGACCACGGCCGCCGCATGGCTGCTCGCTCGGGAGTCGCCGCGCCCAGGCGAGATCGTCACGGTCGCCGCTCCCGTGCTCGACGCGGTCGGCGCGCTGCACGCGGCAGGCGCGAGCGCAGGGCGCATCGACCTGCATGCGGTCGTGCTCGACGCCGACGGCACGCCGACGCTCGTCGGCGCGGGCGCGCGCGTCCTCACCGACCGCCCGACGGCGGCGTGGCGGGAGTCCGACCCTGCCGTGGCGCGCGACTGCGCCGGGCTCGAGGCATTCGTGGCAGAGCTGCTCGCGGCCGGTGGCGAGCAGCTGCCGGAGACGGTGCGCGACGCCCTCGACGCCAGCGACGCCGCGGCGGCAGGTGCCGCCATGCTCGCCGCGTGGCCGGCGACGCCCGTCGAGCACGGCCGCGTCGAGCCCGCGAGCGCGCCGCTGCGCAGACGAGCACGCCAGCGCCCCGCGGCGCCGACGTCGGTCCCGGCGCGGTGGACGCAGGCAGCGCTCGCGCAGCTCGGCAGCGTGCGCCGACCCGTCTGGATCGCGGCGGGTGCGGGCGCCGCAGCGCTCGTCGTCGCGCTCGCGCTCGGCGGTGCGGGCGCCTCGAGCGCGCAGCAGGAGGAGCCGGAGAGCGCACAGGCGCTCGCGCCCACGCCTGCGGACGCGCCGGCATCCGACGTGGCCCCCGTGGAGGCTGCAGCGCAGCTGCTCGCCGCACGCGAGGCGTGCCTCGAGCGCGCCGACGACGCGTGCCTCGCCGGCATCCTCGACCCCTCGGGCGGCGGCGCCGCGACGTCGACGTGGCGCCTGCCGCAGGACGCCACGCTCACCGAGGTCGCCGTGCTCGGCGACGCCGTGCTCGTCGACGTCGCCAGCAGCAGCGAGCCGGCGTCGATCCTCGTGGTGAGGACCGACGCCGGCTGGATGCTGCGTGACGCGTGGGCCGCGTGAGCGGCCCGGGATCGGCTAGATGCCCAGCTGACCCTCGAAGTCGCCAGCCTCGAGCCGCTGCTTCACCTGGGTGAGGTAGCGGGCCGCGTCGGCGCCGTCGATGATGCGGTGGTCGTACGACAGGGCCAGGTACACCATCGAGCGCACCGCGATCGAGTCCTGACCGTCGACCGAGATCACCACGGGGCGCTTCACGACCGTGCCGACGCCGAGGATCGCACGCTGCGGCTGGAACACCACGGGGGTGTCGAACAGCGCGCCGCGCGAGCCCGTGTTCGTGAGCGTGAACGTGCCGCCCGCGAGCTCGTCGGGGCCGAGCTTGTTGTCGCGCGTGCGCGACGCGAGGTCGGCGATCTGCTCGGCGAAGCCGCGCAGGTCGAGGCTGCCGGCGTCCTTGATGACCGGGGTCAGCAGGCCGCGCTCGGTGTCGACCGCCATCGAGAGGTTCTCGACGTCGGGGTAGGTGATCTCCTCGCCGTCGTCCGACGCGTTGATGATCGGGTGCGCACGGAGCGCCTCGACCGCCGCGAGGGAGAAGAACGGCAGGAACGACAGCTTCTGCCCGGTCGTCGACTGGAAGCGACCCTTCACGCGGTCGCGCAGCTGCGCGACCTTCGTGACGTCGACCTCGACGACCGTGGTGAGCTGCGCCGTCGTCTGCATCGACTCGACCGCACGCTTCGCGACCACCTTGCGCAGGCGCGACATCTTCGCGGTCGTGCCGCGCAGCGGCGAGTCCTCGATCGGCGCGGGCGCTGCAGCGGCGGCCGGGGCCGACGATGCGGGCGATGCGGACGCTGCCGAGGCAGCGGACAGCACGTCCTCCTTGCGGATGCGGCCACCGACGCCGGTGCCCTGCACCGAGCCGAGGTCGACGCCCTTCTCGTTCGCGAGCTTGCGCACGATGGGCGTCACGTAGACCGAGGCGCTCGAGGTCGCCGGCGCGGCGGGAGCGGACTCCTGCTGCTTCGGCTGCTCCTGCTTGGGCTGCTCCTGCTTGGGCTCCTCCTGCTTGGGCTCCTCCTGCGTGGGCGCAGACGGTGCCGAGGGCGCCGACGGCGCCGGGGGAGCCTCCTGCACGGGGGCGGGTGCCTCTGCGGGCTTCGCCTCCTGCTTCGGCTCCTCCTGCTTCGGCTCCTCCGCAGGTGCCTCGTCTGCAGGTGCCTCGGCGGGAGCCGAGCCGCCTGCCGAGCCACCGACGCGCGCGATGACCGCGCCGACGTCGACGGTGTCGTCCTCGTTCGCCAGCAGCTCCGAGATCGTGCCCGCGACGGGCGAGGGCACCTCGGTGTCGACCTTGTCGGTCGAGATCTCGACGAGCGGCTCGTCGACCTCGATCGTGTCGCCGACCTGCTTGAGCCAGCGCGTGATCGTGCCTTCGGTGACGCTCTCGCCGAGCGCGGGCAGGGTGATGTCAGCCATGCGTCAGTCTCCTAGATGGCGTGGAGCGGCTTGCCGGCGAGCTTCAGCATCGTCTCGCCGAGCGACTCGCCCTGGGTCGGGTGGGCGTGCAGCAGCGATGCGACGTCCTCGGGGTATGCCTCCCAGTTCACGATGAGCTGGGCCTCGCCGACGAGCTCGCTCACGCGGCGGCCGATCATGTGCATGCCCACGACGGCGCCGTCCTTGACGCGCACCGCCTTCACGGAGCCGCTCGTGCCGACGATCTCGCTCTTGGCGTTGCCGCCCAGCGAGTACTCGTAGGTCTCGATCTGGTCGTCGCCGAACTTCTCCTTGGCCTTCGCCTCGGTGTAGCCGACGGAGGAGATCTCGGGGTCGCTGTAGGTGACCTTCGGGATGTTGACGTCCTCGACGACGCGCGGCTCGAGGCCCGCGATCTCCTCGGCGACGAAGATCCCGTGCTGGTAGCTGCGGTGCGCGAGCTGCAGGCCGGGCGTGATGTCGCCGATGGCGTAGACGCCGGGCACGGAGGTCTGGAGGCGGTCGTCGACGGTCACGAAGCCGCGGTCGGTCGCGACGCCGACCTCCTCGAGTCCGATGTCCTGCGTGACGGGACCGCGGCCGACGGCGACGAGCATGAGGTCGGCGTCGATCGTCTCGCCGGACTCGAGCGAGACGTGCACGCCCGAGTCGTCCTGCGTGACGCCCGAGAAGCGCGCGCCCAGCTTGAACTGGATGCCGCGCTTCTTGTACTGCCGCTCGAGCTGCTTCGAGATCGACTCCTCCTCGTTGGGCACGAGGTGGGGGAGGCCCTCGATGATCGTGACCTCTGAGCCGAAGCCGCGCCAGACGCTCGCGAACTCGACGCCGATGACGCCGCCGCCGAGCACGATGACGTGGCGGGGGATCCAGTCGAGCTGCAGCGCCTGCTCGCTCGTGATGACGCGGCCCTCGATCGCGAGACCCGGGAGCGACTTCGAGAACGAGCCGGTCGCGAGCACGACGTTGCCGGCCTCGATCGTCTGGTCGCCGACCTGCACGGTCGTGGGCGACGTGAGACGGCCGGCACCCTCGAAGACGGTGACGCCCTTGGACTTGATGAGTCCCTGGAGCCCCTTGAACTTCTTCGCGACGATCTCCTCGCGGAAGCCCTTCACGGCCTCGATGTCGATGCCCTTGAGCTCCGCCTGCACGCCGGCGTGCCCTGCGTCGCGCACGACGTCGGCCACCTCGGACGAGTGGAGCATCGCCTTCGTCGGGATGCAGCCACGGTGCAGGCACGTGCCACCGAGCTTGTCCTTCTCGATGATCGCGGCGGTCTTTCCGAGCTGGATGGCGCGCAGCGCGACGGCGTAGCCGGCGCTGCCACCTCCCAGCACGACGATGTCGAACTTCTCGGCCACGTCACGCACTCCCTGGATGTCTCGTCAGCGGGCGTCGGCGCGTCGCCGCCGCCGTCTCCCAACCCTACCTGCTGACGTCCCCCTGGCGCGTCGCTCCGGAGAGCGCTGTGAGCGATCGGAGCAGTCCGCGCACCGCGACGCCCGTCGCGCCCGTCGGCACCGTGCCCTTCGCGCCACCCGTGTTCGTCGCCGGACCCGCGATGTCGAGGTGCGCCCACGGGATGGGGCGCCCGTCGCGCTCGCCGACGAACGTCGACAGGAAGACGCCGGCCACGAGCATGCCTGCTGCGCGGTTGCCGACCTTCGCGTTGGCGATGTCGGCGACGGGCGACTCGAGCACCTCGAGCAGCTCCTCGGGCAGCGGCATGGGCCACACGTCCTCGTCGACGGCGCCGCACGCGCCACGGATCGCCTCGACGAGCGCGTCGTCGTTGCCCATGAGGCCCGAGTACCGGTTGCCGAGGGCGACGACCTGCGCACCCGTGAGCGTCGCGACGTCGACGATGGCGTCGGGCTGCGTCTCGCTCGCGAGCGCGATGGCGTCGGCCATGACCAGACGCCCCTCCGCGTCGGTGTTCGTGACCTCGACCGTGCGACCGCCGCGGATCGTGAGCACGTCGTCGGGCCGGATCGCGGTGCCGGAGGGCATGTTCTCGGCGAGGCACAGGTAGGCGGTGACGCGCACGGGCAGCTGCAACGCGGCCGCAGCGGCCACGACGGCGTAGACGGTCGCGGCGCCCGTCATGTCGAACTTCATGTGGATCATGGCGTCTGCAGGCTTGAGCGAGAGCCCGCCGGTGTCGAAGGTGATGCCCTTGCCGACGAGCGCGACGTGGCGCTCCGCGCCGGCCGGCGCCCACTCGACCGTCACGAGCCTCGGCGGCCGCGAGGATCCCTGGCCGACGCCGAGGATCCCGCCGAAGCCCTCCTGCGCGAGCGCGACCTCGTCGCGCACCGTGACGGCGAGGCCGGACTCCTCGGCCTCGCCGCGCACGAGGTCGGCGAAGATCGCGGGGCTCAGGTCTCGAGGGGGCGTGTTCGACAGGTCGCGGGTGCGGTGCACGGCCTCCGCGACGATGCGGGCCGAGCGCACGACCGCATCCGTGACGTGCACGTCGCCGACGACGACGGCGACCTCGGCGGGCGGCGCGGCGGCGTCGTCCGCCGCCTTGTAGCGGTCGAAGCGGTACGCGCCGAGCGCGGCGCCCTCGAGCACGGCGGCGACGTCGTCGGCGTCGGCGACGGGGAAGGCGATCGCGACGGTCGGCGTGCCCGCGAGCGCGCGCGTCGCTGCGCCGGCCGCGTCGCGCAGCGCCCGCGTCGTGGGTGCGGCGCCGATGCCGACGAAGGCGACCTTGCGGCCGTCGACGACGGCCCGCACGACCTGCTCCGCACGCCCGGTCACGCCGAGGTCGACCAGCAGCGAGGGGTCGATGCCCGCGACGGCGGGGGAGTCGGCGGCGAGGACGCCGTGCACGAGGACGTCCGCGGTGGCGTCGGCCGGTGCGGCGATGAGCGAGAGCGCAGGGATGGGCATGGCTTCGAGCCTAGGACGCCGTGAGAGCGCGCGGGCGACGTCGCGTCGCTGCGGTGCTGGCTACGCTGGAGGCATGGTCAGGCCCGAGGATCTCATCGCGTTCTCCGACGAGGAGGGCGTGCCGGAGGGGCTCGACCTCGTCATCGCGATGCACGGCTTCGCCGATGCGGGCGCCGCCGCCGAGCTCGCCGCCGCGACGATCGTGTCCACGCTGCCGCACCAGTCGGTCGTCGAGCTCGACACCGACCTGCTCATCGACCATCGCTCGCGCAGGCCCCACGTGCTGTTCGACGAGGACCACATCGCGGAGTACGTGCCGCACGCGCTCACGGTGTCGCTGTGCGAGGACGACGCAGGCAAGCCGTTCCTGCTGCTGTCGGGTCCCGAGCCCGACTGGATGTGGGAGCGCTTCGCCGACGCCGTGCGCATGATCGCGGAACGGCTGCGCGTGCAGCGCACCACGATCGTGCTGTCGATCCCCATGCCCGTGCCGCACACGCGGCCGCTGGGCGTCACGGTCTCCGGCAACCGCAAGGACCTCGTCGAGGCCTTCTCGGTCTGGAAGCCCACCTCGACGGTGCCCGCCTCCGTCATGCACCTGCTCGAGCACCGCCTCGCTCCCGAGATGCCCGTGTCGTCGTTCGTCGTGCTCGTGCCGCACTACGTGGGCGAGTCGGGCACGGCAGGCCCGGCCCTCGCGGCCCTCGACGGCGTCACGAACGCGACCGGGCTCGTGTTCCGCACCGAGGAGCTGCGTGCGACCGAGCGGGAGTTCCAGTCGCTCGTGAGCCAGCAGATGGAGTCGAACGAGGAGCTGCGGCGCCTCGTGTCGACGCTCGAGGCCCGCTACGACGCGTACATGGAGAACGCGGGGGTGCGGTCGCCGCTGACCGACGAGGACGGGTCGCTGCCGACGGCCGACGAGATCGCGGCCGAGCTCGAGCGCTACTTGGCGCGGAGGCGCGCCGACCCGCCGCAGCAGTGATCGGCGTGCGTTCGTGAACGGACGGATGGCCTGGATCACGTGGGTGGTGTGCCTCGCGGCGTACCTCGTCTCGACGCTGCACCGCTCGTCGCTCGGGGCCGCCGCGCCCGACGCGATCGCCCGCTTCGACGCGACGGCCGCGCAGCTGTCGAGCCTCGCCGTCGTGCAGCTCGTCGTGTACGCGGCGCTGCAGATCCCCGTCGGCGTGCTCGTCGACCGCTTCGGCCCGCGCACCCTCATCGCCATCGGCGGGCTGCTCATGGCATCCGGCCAGGCGCTGCTCGCGGTGACCGACCTCGTGCCGGTCGCGATCGCCGCGCGCATCCTCGTGGGCGCAGGCGACGCCGCGACGTTCATCTCGGTGCTGCGCCTGCTGCCGTCGTGGTTCTCGGGGCCGAGGCTGCCGCAGCTGTCGCAGTGGACGGGCAACATCGGCCAGCTGGGGCAGCTGCTGTCGGCCGTGCCGTTCGTGTGGATGCTGCAGCACCTCGGCTGGACGCCGTCGTTCCTCTCGATCGCCGCCGTGGGAGCCGCCGTCGCCGTGCTCGTGCTCGTCGTCGTGCGCAGCGCGCCGCCCGGCGTCGAGGCGCCCCGCACCGACAGCATCCAGCTGCCGGCGTCGTGGTGGCGCAAGCTGCGCTCGGCGATCGCGCTGCCCGGCACGCAGCTGGGCTTCTGGGCGCACTTCACCACGCAGTCGCCCGGCACGGTCTTCTCGCTGCTGTGGGGCTTCCCCATCCTCGTCTCCGGCCTCGGCTACACGCGCGGCGAGGCGTCGGCGCTCGTCGTCGTCATCGTGCTCACCGGCATCGTCAGCGGGCCGCTGCTGGGCCTGCTGACGGCACGATTCCCCGCTCGCCGGTCGAATCTCGTGCTCGCGATCGTCGCGCACATGGCCATCGCGTGGGCGGTCGTGCTGCTGTGGCCCGGGCTCCCGCCAACGGGCATCGTCGTGTGGATGCTCGTCGCGATCGGCATCGGCGGGCCGGGGTCGCTCATCGGCTTCGACTTCGCCCGCACCTTCAACCCCGTGCGCTCGCTCGGATCCGCGAACGGCTTCGTCAACGTCGGCGGGTTCACGGCGTCGTTCTGCCTCATGGCGATCATCGGCATCGTGCTCGACGTCATCCACCACGTCCGGCTCGACGCGGGGGAGCAGGCTGGCCTGTACGACTGGGAGGCGTTCCGCGTCGCGCTGTCGATCCAGTTCGTGGCGCTCGGCCTCGGCTCGGCCATGCTGCTGCACGCCAGGCACCGCACGCGCAGGCGCATGCAGGAGGATGATGGTGTGACGGTCGCGCCGCTCTGGTCGGCGCTGCTGGCGGCCATCCGGCGCCGCTGACGACGCGAGGGAATGCCGCAGCGCCCCGCGGCGCTATAATGGTACACATCCGCCCGTCGAGCGCAACAGGGTCGATCGAGATCGATCCCGGCGCGACCGACGGGCTGCCGCATCCTTGCCCGCCGACCTCCAGGAGGCGCCATGGCGACCCGAACCAGCACGCGAGCGAAGGCAGACGCCGACGCGACCGACACCGCTGCGACCACGCCGGCCGCAACGACGAAGACCACCGCAGCCAAGACGACGGCCGCGAAGACCACGGCGACGAAGTCCACGACGGCCGCCAAGAAGACGACGTCGACGACCGCGAAGACCGCGGCGGCGAAGAAGGCGACGGCGGCGAAGGCGGCCACGGCCGCAGCGACCCCGAAGACCAAGGGCAAGCCGCGGGCGAAGTCCGTGAACCCCGTCGACGAGGTCGCCGCCGAGGCTGCGGCCGAGGACGCGCAGAGCGCGGCTGCCGCCGACGACGATGACGACGACGGAGGCGCGGTCCGCCGGCCCGGCCAGAAGTCGGACTTCGACGAGAAGCTCCCCACGGGCGCCCTCATCCTGTCGACGGCCGACGAGGACGAGGTCCCCGTCTACTCGACGACGATCACGGGCGCGACGGCCGACCCCGTCAAGGACTACCTGAAGCAGATCGGCAAGGTGCCGCTCCTCAACGCCGCCGAGGAGGTCGACCTCGCCATGCGCATCGAGGCGGGCCTGTTCGCCGAGGAGCGCCTCGCGACGGAGGAGAAGCTCGCCCCGAAGCTCACGCGCGAGCTGCGGTCGATCGCTCGCGACGGCAAGCGCGCCAAGAGCCACCTGCTGGGCGCGAACCTGCGCCTGGTCGTGTCGCTCGCGAAGCGCTACACGGGCCGAGGCATGCAGTTCCTCGACCTCATCCAGGAGGGCAACCTGGGCCTCATCCGTGCCGTCGAGAAGTTCGACTACACGAAGGGCTTCAAGTTCTCGACCTACGCGACGTGGTGGATCCGTCAGGCCATCACGCGTGCCATGGCCGACCAGGCGCGCACGATCCGCATCCCCGTGCACATGGTCGAGGTCATCAACAAGCTCGCCCGCGTGCAGCGGCAGATGCTGCAGGACCTGGGTCGCGAGCCCACGCCAGAGGAGCTCGCACGCGAGCTCGACATGACGCCGGAGAAGGTCGTCGAGGTGCAGAAGTACGGGCGTGAGCCCATCTCGCTGCACACGCCGCTCGGCGAGGACGGCGACAGCGAGTTCGGCGACCTCATCGAGGACACCGAGGCCGTCGTGCCCGCCGACGCCGTCGGCTTCACGATGCTGCAGCGCCAGCTCGAGTCGCTGCTCGACTCCCTCTCGGAGCGCGAGGCGGGCGTCATCAAGATGCGCTTCGGCCTCGGCGACGGCATGCCGAAGACGCTCGACCAGATCGGCGACACGTTCGGCGTCACGCGCGAGCGCATCCGTCAGATCGAGTCGAAGACGATGGCGAAGCTGCGCCACCCGTCGCGATCGCAGGCGCTGCGCGACTACCTCGAGTAGGCCGACCGCGAGCACGCGCACGTCGTGGGGCGTCACCCGTCAGCGGGTGGCGCCCCTTCGTCGTATGATCTCCTTCTACCCCCAAGAAGGAATGCCGATACCCATGCTCCGCTCGAAGTCGCTGCGCATCGCAGCCGTCACCGCCGCCGTCGCCTCCCTCGCCCTCGCGGGCTGCTCGTCCGACTCCGCTCCCGAGGCGTCCGAGGAGGCCGGCGGCCTGACGCTCGCAGACGTGCAGGAGGCCGGCGTGCTCGTCGTCGGCACCGAGGGCACGTACTCGCCGTTCTCGTTCCACGCCGACGGCGGCACGGGCGAGCTCACCGGGTACGACGTCGAGGTCATCACCGCCATCGCCGACGAGCTCGGCGTCGACGTCGAGTTCGAGGAGACCCAGTGGGACGCGATCTTCGCGGGCCTGGACTCCGGTCGCTGGGACGTCATCGCGAACCAGGTCTCGATCAACCCCGAGCGCGAGGAGCGCTACGCCTTCTCGACGCCGTACACGTACTCGCCCGGCGTGCTCATCGTGCCGACCGACAGCGACATCGCGACCTTCGGTGACCTCGAGGGCGCCACGAGCGCGCAGTCGCTGACGTCGAACTGGGCTGAGGTCGCAGAGGAGAACGGCGCGACGGTCGAGGGCGTCGAGGGCTTCGCCCAGGCCGTCGAGCTGCTGCGCACCGGTCGGGTCGACGCGACCATCAACGACCGTCTCACCTTCCTCGACTACCAGACCGCCCAGGGCGGCGGCGACATCGGCGTCGACATCGTCGACGAGACCGAGGAGGTCTCCGAGAGCGCCGTCACGTTCCGTCAGGGCAGCGACGACCTCGTCGCCGCCGTCGACGAGGCCATCGCGACGCTCACGGCCGACGGCACGCTCGCCGAGATCTCCGAGCGCTACTTCGGCGAGGACGTCTCCGTCCCGGAGGCGTGACCTCCCAGCCGTAGGCTTCCGCCATGGACTGGGACCTCGTCCTCGAGTCGATCGGGCCGATCGCGCTCGGTGGGCTCACCGCGACGATCCCGCTGACGCTCGTGTCGTTCGCGATCGGTCTCGTGCTCGCCGTGGGACTCGCGCTCATGCGCATCTCGGGCGTCGCGGTGCTCTCGGGCATCGCCCGCATCTACATCTCCCTGATCCGCGGCACGCCGCTGCTCGTGCAGCTCTTCATCGTGTTCTTCGGCCTGCCGTCGATCGGGCTCACGATCGACCCGTGGCCGAGCGCGATCATCGCGCTCTCGCTCAACGTCGCCGGCTACGCGGCGGAGGTGGTGCGCGCGGCGATCCTCTCGATCCCGCGAGGCCAGTGGGAGGCGTCGTCGATGCTCGGCATGACGCGCGGGCAGGCGCTCGTGCGCATCATCCTGCCGCAGGCCTCGCGCGTGTCGGTGCCGCCGCTGTCGAACACCTTCATCTCCCTCGTCAAGGACACCTCGCTGTGCTCGACGATCCTCGTCACCGAGCTCTTCCGCACGGCGCAGCAGATCGCGGCGCCGTCGGGAGAGTTCCTGGTGATCTACGGCGTCGCCGCCGTCGTGTACTGGGTGCTGTGCACCATCCTCGCCGTCGGGCAGGACGTCCTCGAGAGGAGGCTCGAGCGCCATGCCGTCTGAGCCCGTCCCCGTCGCCACCGAGCCGCTGCTCGCCGTGCGCGGCCTCACGAAGTCGTTCGGCGACCTCACGGTGCTGCACGGCGTCGACCTCGACCTGTTCCCCGGGCAGGTCCACGCGCTCATCGGTCCGTCGGGCTCCGGCAAGACGACGGTGCTGCGCTCGCTCAACGGCCTCGAGACCGCCGAGGCCGGCACGCTCACGACGCCCGACTGGTCGATCGACCTCGCCGCCGGTCTCGGCAAGCGCGACCGCACGCGCCTCGCGGCGCTGTCGTCGATGGTCTTCCAGCAGCACCATCTCTTCCCGCACCTGTCGGTGCTCGAGAACGTGACCGTCGGGCCGACGGTCGTGCAGCGCGTCTCGCGCGCCGAGGCGACGGAGCGCGCCATGACCCTGCTCGCGCGGGTGGGGCTCGCCGAGAAGGCCGACGCTCGCCCCTCGGAGCTCTCCGGGGGACAGCAGCAGCGCGTCGGCATCGTGCGCGCACTGGCCATGCGACCGCAGATGCTGCTGTTCGACGAGCCCACGAGCGCCCTCGACCCCGAGCTCGTCGGCGAGGTGCTGCGCGTCGTGGGCGAGCTCGCCGACGACGGATGGACGATGGCGATCGTCACGCACGAGCTCGCGTTCGCGCGAGCCGTCGCCGACACCGTCACGTTCTTCGACGCCGGCGTCGTCGTCGAGCAGGGCTCGCCAGAGCAGCTGTTCGACGACCCGCGCTCCGAGCGGCTCCAGCGCTTCCTGCGCAGGCTCACCGACCCGCTCGGCTAGACCCGCCGCGCCGCGATGCGGCACGCACGACGAAGGGCCCGCCTCGCGGCGGGCCCTTCGTCGTGCGGGAGGAGGTCAGTCCTGCAGCAGTCGCTGGCTCTCGTCGTGCCACACCAGGGCGAGCGGCGCGAGCTTCTCGCGGTGCTTCGTCGCGTGGTGGGCGCAGAAGAGGAGGACGCCGGACTCCATGGTCGCTCGCACGTATGCCTGCGCGCCGCAGCTGTCGCAGCGGTCGAGCCCGGTGAGCGGTGCCGTGGCCTCATCGTCGATGGTCGAGATGGTGTCGTTCACGTCGTGCCTCCTTCTCCTGACGTTCCCCAACTCTGCCACGCCGGGTGTTGCATCCGCGTGACATCTCGGGTCGTTTCGCGCGCGGCGTACGCCGCGTGCCTGCACCTGGGGTTCGTCGCCGCTCCGTAGGCTGGATGTCGGAAGCAGAAGGAGCATCGTGGCGTCGAACGACTACACCGCCAGGCACCTGTCGGTCCTCGAGGGACTCGAGGCGGTGCGCAAGCGGCCGGGCATGTACATCGGCTCGACCGACTCGCGCGGCCTCATGCATTGCCTGTGGGAGATCATCGACAACTCCGTCGACGAGGCGCTCGGCGGCTACGGCACGCGCATCGAGGTGCAGCTGCACGCCGACGGCAGCGTCGAGGTGCGCGACACCGCCCGCGGCCTGCCGACCGACATCGAGCCACGCACGGGGCTCACGGGCGTCGAGGTCATCTTCACGAAGCTCCACGCGGGCGGCAAGTTCGGCGGCGGCGCGTACGCGTCGTCCGGCGGCCTCCACGGCGTCGGAGCCTCGGTCGTGAACGCGCTCTCGGAGCGGCTCGACGTCGAGGTCGACCGCGACGGGGCGACGTGGGCGATGAGCTTCCATCGCGGCGAGCCCGGCGAGTTCCTCGACGGCGCCGACGGGCCGTCGCCGACCGCGACGTTCGTGCCGTTCGTCGACGGATCTCGGCTGCGCAAGGTGCGCCGCGTCGCGAAGGGCACCACCGGCACGCGCGTGCGCTACTGGGCGGACCCGCAGATCTTCACGCGCGACGCCGCCTTCCAGCTCGAGCCGCTCGTGCGCCGTGCGAGGCAGACCGCGTTCCTCGTGCCGGGCCTCGAGCTCGAGATCGCCGACGACCGCACCCCCGAGGCGGAGGGCGACGACGCCGCACCCCGCGTCCAGACGTTCCGCTACGACGGGGGCATCGGCGAGTTCGTCGACTTCCTCGCGCCCGACGCGGCGCTGACCCAGACCTGGCGCATCACGGGCTCCGGCGGGTTCGCCGAGACCGTGCCCGTGCTGGACGAGCAGACGGGCCACATGGTCTCGCGCGAGGTGCAGCGCACGTGCGAGGTCGACATCGCCATGCGGTGGGGCACCGGGTACGAGACCGTCGTGCAGTCGTACGTCAACATCATCGCGACGCCGAAGGGCGGCACGCACCAGACGGGCTTCGACCAGGCGCTCACGAAGGTGCTGCGCGACCAGGTCGCGCAGAACGCCCGCAGGCTCAAGGCGGGCAACGACAAGCTCGAGAAGGACGACATCGTCGCGGGCCTCACCGCCGTCGTCACGGTGCGCCTGCCCGAGCCGCAGTTCGAGGGCCAGACCAAGGAGGTGCTCGGCACGCCCGCCGTGCGCCAGGTCGTGTCGAAGGTGCTCACCCAGGGACTCCTCGAGCGGTTCACCTCGACGAAGCGCGACGACAAGACCCAGTCGGGCCTCGTGCTCGAGAAGGTCGTGAGCGAGATGAAGGCGCGGCTGTCTGCGCGTCAGCTCAAGGAGACGCAGCGCCGCAAGTCGGCGCTCGAGTCCTCGACGCTGCCGCCGAAGCTCGCCGACTGCCGCTCGTCGGACACGACGCAGAACGAGCTGTTCATCGTCGAGGGCGACTCGGCGCTCGGCACCGCGAAGCCTGCGCGCGACAGCGAGTACCAGGCGATCCTGCCCATCCGGGGCAAGATCCTCAACGTGCAGAAGGCCTCGGTCGCCGACATGCTCGCGAATGCGGAGTGCGCGGCGATCCTGCAGGTGATCGGGGCCGGGTCGGGTCGCACGTTCGACCTCGACGCGGCGCGCTACGGCAAGATCATCATCCTGTCCGACGCCGACGTCGACGGGGCGCACATCCGCACGCTGCTGCTGACGCTGCTGCATCGCTACGCCCGCCCGCTCATCGAGGGCGGCCGTGTCTACGCCGCCGTGCCGCCGCTGCACCGCACCGTCGTGAAGGCGCAGGGGCGCAAGCCCGGCGAGGTCGTCTACACGTACTCCGATGCCGAGAACTCGGCGCTGCAGGCGCGACTGGCGAAGCAGGGACGCACGTTCGACAAGCCGCAGCGCTACAAGGGCCTCGGCGAGATGGACGTCGACCAGCTCGCGGAGACGACGATGGACCGCACGAAGCGCACGCTGCGCCGCGTGACGATCAGCGACACGGAGTCCGCCGACGAGGCCATGCGCGTCTTCGAGCTGCTCATGGGCAACGAGGTCGCCCCGCGCAAGGAGTTCATCGTGAACGCCCCGGGCTTCGACCGCGAGCGCATCGACGTCTGACCCCCCAGGATGTGAGGGATTCGGCCG
>NZ_CEEDMM010000029.1:0-160491 GCF_979255995.1 Agrococcus sp. AC640b | reverse complement strand
CCCCCCCCCCCCCCCCCCCGAATCCCTCCCTGGGGTCTCGGGGATGGGCGGGTCAGGAGCCGAGCGTCGTGCCGATGGCACCGATCGGCTGCTCGAGGGCGACGCCGGAGCCCGTGCGCGGCGACGCCTGAGGCAGCGGGCGCTGGCTGCCGTCGGCGCCGACCGCGAGGGGCGCCGAGCCAGCCCACGCATGCGCGAGCGTCGTCTCGCCCTTCAGGAAGCGGTGGCCGGCGACGCCGCCCGTCGCACGCCCCTTCGGCGGGAACTCGTCGATCGCCGACACCTTCACGCGCGCGTCGTCGAGGCCCGCGAGGGTCTCGGCAGCGACCGTCACGGTCACGATCGACGCGGCATCCGTCGCGACGCCCGCGAACAGCACGGTCGCGTCGCCCCTGAGGCCGATGCCCTTCATGCCGGCGGCTCCGGGGCCCTGCGGGTTGACGTCCTTCGCCTTGAAGCGCAGCACCTGCGCGTCGGAGGCGATGAGCACGACCCAGTCGTCGTCGGTCGCGTGCGCGACGCCCACGACGCGATCCTTGGGCTTCAACGCGATGATCTCGGCCTCGTCGCGGTCGGGCAGCGCCGAGGGGGCGACGCGCTTGACGGTGCCCTGCGCCGTCGCGACGAGGATGGGTCGCTCGTCGGCGAGCGACACGATCGTCACGACGTCCTCGCCGCGCTCGAGGGCGACGAGGTCCTTGACCTTGAGGCCCGCGGTCAGGCCGATCGAGGACGGCGGCACCGACGGCAGCTCGACGGGCGTCGTGCGCAGCACGCGACCCGCGCTCGTCACGATGCCGAACGCTCCACGCGTCGTCGTGCGCACCTCTGCGCGGATCGCGTCGTGCCGTGAGCGACGCGCCGGCTCCGGCAGCGGTTCGACGGTGTCGACGCGCACGAGCCTGCCGGTCGCCGAGAGCACCACGGCCGTCGGCTCGTCGGCGATCTCGAGCTGCGCGGCCTGCGCCTTCGTCGTGGGCTTCGCCCGTGCCTCGGTGAGCAGGGTGCGACGCGGGGTCCCGAAGCGCTCGGCGACCTCGTCGAGCTCGTCTGCGACGACGCGGCGCAGCAGCCCGTCCTCTGCGAGGATGCGCTGCAGCTCGGCGATCCTCGCGCGCAGCTCGTCTGCCTCCTGCTCGAGCTCGATGCGCGAGAAGCGCGTGAGTCGCCGCAGGCGCAGCTCGAGGATGTACTCCGCCTGCGCCTCCGACAGGTCGAAGACGTCCTGCAGGCGCGAGCGCGCCTGCGCGGAGTCCTCGCTCGAGCGGATGACCTGGATGACCTCGTCGATGTCGACGATCGCGATGAGCAGGCCCTCGACGAGGTGCAGCCGGTCCTGGGCCTTGCGCAGGCGGAACTCGCTGCGGCGGCGCACGACGCGCAGACGATGGTCGAGGTAGACGCGCAGCAGGTCGACGAGCCCGAGGGTGCGCGGCGTGCCGTCGACGAGCGCGACGGCGTTGATCGAGAAGCCGTCCTCGAGCGGCGTGACGCGGTAGAGCTGCTCGAGCACCGCCTCGGGGCTGAACCCGGCCTTGAGGTCGACGACGAGGCGCAGGCCGTGCTTGCGGTCGGTGAGGTCCTGCACGTCGGAGAGTCCCTGGAGACGCTTCGACTGCACGCCGTCCTTGATCTTCTCGATGACGCGCTCGGGTCCGACGAGGTAGGGCAGCTCGGTGAAGACCAGCTGGGTCTTGCGGCCGACGCGCTCGATCGACGCCTTCGCGCGGGTCTTGAACGAGCCCCTGCCCGTCGCGTACGCGTCGCGCACGCCGTCGAGCCCCGCGACGATGCCGCCGCCGGGCAGATCGGGTCCCGGCACGAACGCCATGAGGTCGTCGACCGTCGCGCTCGGATGCTCGAGCAGGTGCTTCGCCGCCTGCACGACCTCGATGAGGTTGTGCGGCGCCATGTTCGTCGCCATGCCGACGGCGATGCCGCTCGCGCCGTTGATGAGCAGGTTCGGGTACGACGCGGGCAGCACGACGGGCTGCTGGAACTCGCCGTCGTAGTTGGGCTCGAAGTCGACGACGTCCTCGTCGAGGCCCGCGGTGAGCGAGAGGCCGGCGGCGTCGAGGCGCGCCTCGGTGTAGCGCGACGCGGCGGGGCCGTCGTCGAGCGATCCGAAGTTGCCGTGGCCGTCGATGAGGGGCACGCGCATCGTGAACGGCTGCGCCAGGCGCACGAGCGCGTCGTAGATGGGGGAGTCGCCGTGCGGATGCAGCTTTCCCATGACGTCGCCGACGACGCGCGCGCTCTTCACGTGGCCGCGATCGGGCGTGAGCCCCATCTCGGCCATCTGATAGAGGATGCGTCGTTGGACGGGCTTGAGCCCGTCGCGCGCGTCCGGCAGGGCGCGCGTGTAGATGACGGAGTAGGCGTACTCGAGGAAGGAGCCCTGCATCTCGGTGGCGACATCGACGTCTTCGATGCGCTCGCCGTCGGAGGGTGCTGCGATGTCGGTCATAGGCTGTCCGAATGCTACCTGCGACCTCACCCGCCGGCGTGCGCCTCGCCGACGTGCTGCCGTCGCAGATCCTCGCGATGGGAGGCGCGCGCAATCCGCTGGGGCTGCCGCGGGCGCGTCGCAGCGTCGTCGTCGTGGTCGACGGGCTCGGCGTCGCGAACCTGGCGGCGAGAGCGGGGCACGCACGCACGCTCGCGACGGGGCCGCGCAAGGGCATCGTCTCGGGATTCCCGACGACGACGGCCGCGGCCCTCACGTCGCTCTACACGGGCACGGCTCCCGGGCAGCACGGCATCGTCGGCTACGACGCGCTCGTGCCCGGCGTCGGCGTGCGCAACCAGCTGCGCGACTGGGGCGCAGGCATGGAGCCTGAGACGTGGCAGCGATCGGCGCCGCTGCTGGCATCGGTGCCGAGCACGGTCGTGAACGAGGCCCGCTACGCAGACTCGGGGTTCACGCAGGCGACGCTGCGCGGTGCACGCTACGTCGCGGCGCGCACGATCGACGAGCGCGTCGACGCGGCGATCGAGGCGGTGCACGCTCGCGACGGCATCGTGAGCTGCTACGTGCCCGACCTCGACCGCATCGGGCACGAGCACGGCTGGCAGTCCGACGCCTGGATCGACGCGCTCGAGCGCGTCGACGGCGCGGTCGCGCGCCTCGTCGACCGCGCCCCTGCTGGTGCCGGCATCCTCGTCACCGCCGACCACGGCATGGTCGACGTCCCCGAGCACCGCCACCTCGTCGTGCCGCCCGCGCTGCTCGACGGCGTCGCGCACGTCGCCGGTGAGCCGCGATGCCTGCAGCTGCATCGCGACCCGTCGTGGAGCGGCTGGGATGCGACCGTCGAGGCGTGGCGTGCCACGTTCGGCGACGTCGCGTGGGTCGCGACGCGCGACGAGCTCGTCGCGAGCGGCTGGCTCGGAGCCGTGCACGAGTCGGTGCTCCCGCGCATCGGCGACCTCGTCGTCGCGATGCGCAGCGCAGGCGCCCTGTACGTGCGCGACGACGATCCCGCCCGCGGCATGGTCGGCCAGCACGGGTCGCTCACGCCGGAGGAGCTGCGCGTGCCGCTCGTGCGCCTCGGCGCCTACGCGGGCTCCTAGGTCGCGCTGGGCCGCCCAGGCTCCACCCCGCCGTCGTCCGCACTCGGCTCGTAGCCCGCGAGCGTGCCGTCCGGCGAGGCGAAGCGCGCCACGAGCGTGCAGTCGAGCGACCCGAGGCCCTCTGCCTGCAGCGCACGCAGCTGCTCGAGCACGAGCCTGGCTGCAGGCACGTGCACGCCCGTCTCCTCGGCACCCGAGACCGCGAGCGTCAGATCCTTCGCGGCGAGATCGGTCGAGAAGCCGGCCGTGAAGCCGCGGTTCGCCGGGCTCGACTCGACGATGCCTGGCACGGGATACCAGGTGCGCAGCGGCCAGGAGTCGCCGGAGGAGACGCTCGCGACGTCCCAGAACGCCTGCGGGTCGAGCCCGAGGTGGTGCGCGAGCTGCGAGCCCTCGGAGACGGCGAGCATGCCGATGCCGAGCATCATGTTGTTCACGAGCTTCGCCGCGATGCCGTGCGTCGCAGGGCCGACGGGGATCGTGGAGCCCGCGAACGGCGCGACGACGCGTCCAGCAGCGGCGACGTCGTCGACCTCGCCGCCGAGCATGACGGTGAGCGTCCCGGCCTCCGCGCCGCTCACGCCGCCGGACACGGGCGCGTCGACGAATCGGTGCCCGCGCGCCCGCGACTCCTCGTGGCACCACCGCGACGTCGCGACGTCGACCGTCGACGTGTCGAGCACGAGCGTGCCGGGCTGCGCGCCCGCCCAGACCCCGTCGGGCCCGTCGAGCACCTGCCGCACGTGCTCGCCGCGCGGGAGGCTCAGGATGACGACGTCGGCGTCGCGCACGGCGTCGGCGACCGATGCGGCGGCCGTGACGCCGCGGGCGACCGCGGCGTCGACGAGCGCGGGCACGACGTCGACGCCGCGCACGTCGTGGCCGGCGTCGACGAGGTGGGCCGACATGCGCCCGCCCATCGCGCCGAGCCCGATCCAGGCGACGACGCTCATGCCGTGCCCCGCTCGGCGATGAGTCGCTGTCGATCCTCTTCGTCGACCGCGCGCAGCGAGGTGCCCTTCGTCTCGCGGAGCACCAGCACGGCGATGAACGTCACGGCCGCGGCGCATGCGAGGTAGATCGCGATCGGCACGGAGCTCCCCGTCGCGCTCAGCAGCGCGACGGCGACGATCGGCGCGAGCGAGCCCGCGAGGATCGACGTCACCTGGTAGCCGAAGGAGACGCCCGAGTACCGCATGCGCGTCGGGAACATCTCGGCCATGATCGCCGGCTGCGGCGCGTACATGAACGAGTGGATCACGAGGCCGAGGCACACGGCGGCGATGATGATCGGCGGCTGCTCGGTGTCGAACATCGGGAACGCGACGAACCCCCATCCCGCGGCGAGCACCGCGCCGACGCCGGACAGCGGACGCCTGCCGACCCGGTCGGACAGGAACCCCACGAGCGGCACGACGAGCATGTGCAGCACATGCGCCGCGAGCATGAATCGCAGGATCGACGCCGTGTCGTAGCCGTGCTGCGTCGCGAGGTACGTGATCGAGAAGGTCACGACGAGGTAGTACATGATGTTCTCGCCGAACCGCAGGCCCATGGCGGTGAGCACGCCGCGCGGGTAGCGGCGCAGCACCTCGAACACGCCGTACGACTGCGCCTTCGACTCGGCGACCTCCGCCTTGACCTCCTGGAAGATCGGGGCGTCGTCGATGCGGGTGCGGATGTAGTAGCCGATGACGACGATGACGACCGAGAGCCAGAAGGCGACCCGCCAGCCCCAGCCGAGGAACTGGTCCTCCGACAGCGTGCTCGACAGCACGAGCAGCACGATCGTCGCGAGCAGGTTGCCGATGGGCACCGCCGCCTGCGGGAAGCTGGACCAGAACCCGCGCGAGCGGTCGGGGGAGTGCTCGGCGACGAGCAGCACGCCGCCACCCCACTCGCCGCCGACCGCGAAGCCCTGCACGAACCGCAGCAGCACGAGCAGCGCCGGCGCCCAGAACCCGATCTGGTCGAACGTCGGCAGGCAGCCCATGAGGAACGTCGCGGCACCCACCATGAGGATCGCGAGCTGCAGCAGCCGCTTGCGGCCGTACTTGTCGCCGAAGTGGCCGAACACGATGCCGCCGAGCGGGCGGGCGACGAAGCCCACCGAGTACGTCGCGAACGCCGACAGGATCGGCACGAGCGGATCGTCGCTCTGGGGGAAGAAGATGAGGTTGAACACGAGCGTCGCAGCGCTCGCGTAGAGGAAGAACTCGTACCACTCGACGACCGTGCCCGCCATCGAGGCGGTCACCACCCGTCGCAGTCCGCCCTGCTTCGTCGTCGCCGCCGTCGACGCGGTCATGCCTACCTCCTCGTAGGTGCCATCGCTGGTCGCGGCCAGGCTAGTCGACGCCTTGCGCTCGCACGCGCGAGGCGTGCGAGCGAAGGCGTCGACGGGAGGAGGCTGTGGAGCCGGTCAGGCGGGGTCGTCGTCGCCGCGCGCGCCGAAGACGATCTCGTCCCAGCTCGGCATCGACTGCCTGCTGCCGCGCTTGGCGCGGGCACCCGAGAGCGGGCTCGTGTGGTGCACGCCCGGCTGCTCGTCGGCCTGCTGCTCGGCGTCGAAGAGCGCCTCCTTCTGCTGCTCGTGCGAGCGCGGCAGGTCGGGCACCGTCCCGGTCTCGGCCTGCTGCAGCACGGCCTCGCGCTCGCCACGGCGGCGGCGCAGCGCCTCGAGCAGGTCGGCGGTGTGGTTCGGGGCCTGGGCGGCGCGCGCCGTGGAGACCGCGGCCTCCACGACGGCGGCCGGCTGCCCCTGCGTCGCGTCGCGCAGCACGGGCGACGGCGTGACGGGCTTGGACGGCGACTGGTCGCCGACCTGGAATGCGCCGGAGTCGAACCGCTCGCCCTGCACCTGAGGCTGCGGGCGCGTCGTGCGCTGCGCATCGACGGGAGCGGGAGCGCTCGTGGGCGCGGCCGCGGGCGACTGCTCAGGCTGCTGCTGCTGCTGGTGGTCGACGGCGCGGAGCCTCGGCATGAGCACGGTGGATGCGTCGCCGCGCTGGCTGAGCGCGGTGGCCTCCTTGTCGCGCGGCGTGAGCGCCGCCTTGCGCGGCTCGAACGTCCACGTCGCGACGTGGTCGATGCCCTGCGCGTGGAATCGCAGGCGCACGACCCACGCCCCTGCGCCCTCTCGCCACGCGAACCACGACTCGTCGCTGGCCCCGAGGTCGCGCAGGCGTCCCTCGAGCGCGTCGCCGAACGTCGACTCCTTCGCGAGCGGGTCGATGTCGCCAGAGGCCACGGCGACCTGCAGCGCCTGGTCGAGCACGTGGTCGCGCTCGGCGATCACCGGGCCCTCGAAGCGGCGGACGAACTCGAGCTCCTCGCCCGTCGCCGCAGCGACCTCCTCGGCCGTCTGCCCCGACCGCAGCGCGGTCTGGATCGCGCGGGGCGAGGCCTTGCGCTGCGTGTGCTGCGCCTTCGCCCGGGGCAGGTCGGGCACGGCTGCGACATCGATCGCGAAGCGCGCGCCGTTCGCGGCCTCCACGACGAGCAGGTCGTCCTCGACCCCGATCACACTGAGCTTGTCCATGCGCCTCACGTCCCGGTTCGGATGGTCGAGCCCAGCATCGCAGAGGGCGTCGACGAGGCCCGGGAATGACGCTGGCGTGCCGTGAGTTGCAATCCACGGTTCCAGCGTGCAGACTGTGCGCCGAAATCCCCCCGACATCAGGCCGAAGGAACGCTGAGACGCAATGGCAACCGATTACGACGCACCGCGCAAGAACGACGACGAGGCGGAGTCGATCGAGGCCCTCAAGGAGCGCGTGCCCGCCGGCACGCAGACGGCGACGGACGACGACGCCGACAACCCTGGCAGCTTCGACCTGTCGGCGGCCGATCTCTCGGACGTCGAGCTCGAGACGATCGTCCTCCCGCCCCAGGAGGACGAGTTCACGTGCGTGAGCTGCTTCCTCGTGAAGCACCGGCTGCAGTTCGACCACGAGTCGAAGCTCGGCCCGATCTGCAAGGAGTGCGCGTAGCAGCACGCGCCTCGATGCTGGCTCGCTAGGAGCCTTCGACGCCCTCGCCGCGGATCGCCGCGACGAGGGCGTCCGGTCGTCTCGTGGAGACCACCCAGGCCGTCGTCGGATCCGCGGCGTCGACGACGGGCACGCGCACCATGAGCCGCGTCCACGGCACCGTGCAGTGGAACGAGCGCGCGTCCCACCCGGTGTGGAGCACGTCGTACGCGCCCTTCGCGTCGAGCGACACGGGTTCGCCGAGGGCGGAGAGCGGAATCCGCGCACGGCCGGCACGCAGCGTGTCGCCGTCGACCTCGACGACCGGTGCGGCCGCGATGAGCGCCGCGACGATGCCCGCGTAGAGCACGATGGCGACGATCCAGCCCCACGTCGGATCGATCGGCAGGAACACCAGCACCGCGGAGGGCACGACGAGCAGGCAGACGGCGAAGAGCCAGATCGGGGGCAGGAGTCGCTCACGGTGACGCATGCTCCCCATCCTGCCCGCTAGCCTTGGTCCCCGTGGACGAGGTCGAGGTGCTCATCGTCGGCGACGCTCCGAGCTACGCGCATCCGGGCGACGCAGGCGCCGACCTGCATGCCGCCGAGGCGATCACGCTGCGGCCCGGCGAGCGCGCGATGGTCGGCACGGGCGTGCGCATCGCGCTGCCGGAGGGCCACGTCGCGTTCGTCGTGCCTCGCAGCGGCCTCGCAGCGAAGCACGGCATCACGATCGTGAACGCACCGGGCACCGTGGATGCGGGCTACCGGGGCGAGATCAAGGTCATCCTGCGCAACACCGGCAGCGAGCCGCATGCGATCGCCGTCGGCGATCGCATCGCGCAGCTCATCGTGCAGCGCGTCGAGCGCGCACGCTTCGTGCAGGTCGACGACCTGCCGGGATCGGATCGTGGCGAGGGTGGCTTCGGCTCCAGCGGATTCGGAAGGACGAGGTAACGCCCATGGTCGATGAGACCCACGACGACGTCGAGGACGAGACGTTCGAGAAGAGCGCACCCGAGGACCGTGCCGAGGCGGGTCCGCTCGACGAGGCCGAGGCCCCCGTGCGTCCGTACATCGACCTGGGAGGGTTGCGCATCGTGCCCCGCCAGGGGCTGCAGATGCGCCTCGAGGTCGAGGAGGCGACGAAGCGCGTCGTCGCCGTGACCCTCGAGCACGACGGCTCGACGGTGCAGCTGCAGCCGTTCGCTGCCCCGCGCTCCGAGGGCATCTGGGCGTCGGTTCGCGCCGTGGTCTCTGCGCAGCTGACGCGACAGGGCGGCACGGTCGAGGAGGCCGAGGGGCTCCTCGGCCCCGAGCTGCGGTGCACGCTGCAGCCCGGCCCCGACGGCCAGCAGCGTGCGGTGCGCATCGTCGGCGTCGACGGGCCCAGGTGGATGCTGCAGGGCATCGTGGGCGGCAAGGCGGCGACCGACGAGTCCGCCGTGGCCGGCATCGTCGCGATCTACCGCTCGACGGTCGTGGTGCGCGGCGAGACGCCCATGCCGCCGCGCGAGCTGATCCCGCTGCACGCCCCGAAGTCCGCATGACCGACGAGCAGCGCCCAGCGGCCGGATCGACGCCGCAGGGCTCGGAGGGCGCCGCGGACCGCGATCGCGCGGACGACGCGATCGCGAACGCGATCCGCTCGTCGAAGCTCGGCCACATCGCACCGGGCGAGCGCCCGTCCGGCAGCGCGATCCTGCAGGCGATGGGCGGGGTGCGCGGCATCGTCGAGTCGCTGCTGCCCGGCATCCTCTTCCTCGTCCTGTTCACCATCACGCAGGACGTGTGGCTGTCGGTGCTCGTGCCGCTGGCGGTGTCGATCCTCGCCGTCCTGCTGCGCGTCGTCACGAAGGGGCAGCCCGCGCTCGCGTTCGCCGGGCTCATCGGCGTCGGCATCTCGGCCGCCGTGGCGATCTTCACGGGCAACGCCGCGGACAACTTCCTCTGGGGCTTCATCGTCAACACGATCGGCGTCGTCGCCCTGGCGATCTCGCTCATCGCGCGCAGACCCCTCGTCGGCCTCCTCGTCGGCGGGCTCACGGGCACGCCGTACGCATGGCGCACGGAGCCCGCTCGCAAGGCGGTCGCGGTGCGGGCCACGATCCTGTGGATCGGCGTGCTCGGCGCGCGACTGGCCGTGCAGGTGCCGCTGTACCTGGCGGCGACCCAGGGGGGCGTCGTGGAGGCGACGCAGGCTCTCGCGACGACGAAGCTCGTCATGGGCGTGCCGCTGTATGCGGCGGCGCTGTGGGTGACGTGGCTCATGGTTCGTGCCGTGCCGGAGTCCGACGAGACCCGCGACACGCCCGCGACCGCCTGAGCGACGTGCCTCCGCCGCGTGGACGGCGTAGGATGTCTTGACGTCAAGATACTTTCGGCCGCGGCCACGAGCCCGCGGCTATGCTCGGACGCGCACAGCGTCAAGACGATCGTGTGGGGAGTCACCGTGTCGGCAGTGGACAGCTTCGGAGCCCGCACCACCCTCGAGGTGGGCGGCCAGGACTACGAGATCTTCAGGATCGACGCGGTGGAGGGGCACGAGTCGTTGCCCTTCTCGCTAAAGATCCTCCTCGAGAACCTCCTGCGCACGGAGGACGGCGCCAACGTCACGAAGGCGCAGATCGAGGCGCTCGGCGCGTGGAAGGCCGACGCCGACCCCGACACCGAGATCCAGTTCACCCCCGCGCGCGTCGTCATGCAGGACTTCACGGGCGTGCCCTGCATCGTCGACCTCGCGACGATGCGCGAGGCCGTCACGGAGCTCGGCGGCGACCCGGCCCGCATCAACCCGCTCTCGCCGGCCGAGATGGTCATCGACCACTCCGTGATCGCCGACCTGTTCGGCTCCGAGAACGCCCTCGAGCGCAACGTCGAGATCGAGTACGAGCGCAACGGCGAGCGCTACCAGTTCCTGCGCTGGGGCCAGACGGCCTTCCAGGACTTCAAGGTCGTGCCCCCCGGCACCGGCATCGTGCACCAGGTCAACATCGAGCACCTCGCGAAGGTCGTCTACGACCGCACGGTCGACGGCGTGCTGCGCGCCTACCCCGACACGTGCGTCGGCACCGACTCGCACACGACGATGGTCAACGGCCTCGGCGTGCTCGGCTGGGGCGTCGGCGGCATCGAGGCCGAGGCGGCCATGCTCGGCCAGTCGGTCTCGATGCTCATCCCGCGCGTCGTCGGCTTCAAGCTCACCGGCGACATCCCCGCAGGCGTCACCGCCACGGACGTCGTGCTCACGATCACCGACATGCTGCGCCAGCACGGCGTCGTGGGCAAGTTCGTCGAGTTCTACGGCGAGGGCGTCGCGTCCGTGCCGCTCGCGAACCGCGCCACCATCGGCAACATGAGCCCGGAGTTCGGCTCGACCGCAGCGATGTTCCCCATCGACGACGTCACGCTCGACTACCTGCGCCTCACGGGCCGCGACGAGCAGACCGTCGCGCTCGTCGAGGCGTACGCCAAGGAGCAGAGGCTCTGGCACGACCCGTCGCGCGAGCTGCGCTTCTCGGAGTTCATGGAGCTCGACCTCTCGACGGTCGTGCCCTCGATCGCCGGCCCGAAGCGCCCGCAGGACCGCATCCTGCTGTCCGAGTCGAAGTCGCAGTTCGAGCAGGACGTGCTCGCGTACGTCTCCGGCGGCTCGATCGACGAGACGACGGCCGACGTCGTCGACTCGGCGTCGATGGACTCGTTCCCCGCCTCGGACCCCGGGATCGTCCCCGGCGACGAGCACGAGCACCACGAGCACACGACGACGAAGGTCGCCCCGCTGCGCTCCGGCGGCTTCGCGGGCGCCTCGACGCCTGCGCACGTCACGACCCCCGACGGCCTCGAGTACGAGCTCGACAACGGCGCCGTGACCCTCGCCGCCATCACGTCGTGCACGAACACGTCGAACCCCTCGGTCATGATCGCGGCCGGCCTGCTGGCGCGGAAGGCGCGCGAGAAGGGCCTCACGCGCAAGCCGTGGGTCAAGACGACGCTCGGCCCGGGATCGAAGGTCGTCACCGACTACTACGAGAAGTCGGGTCTGAACCACGACCTCGAGCACATCGGCTTCTACACGGTCGGCTACGGCTGCACCATCTGCATCGGCAACTCGGGCCCCATGATCGACGAGGTCTCCGAGGCGATCAACGCCAACGACCTCGCCGTCGCCGCGGTGCTCTCGGGCAACCGCAACTTCGAGGGCCGCATCAGCCCCGACGTGAAGATGAACTACCTCGCCTCGCCGCCGCTCGTCGTCGCGTACGCGCTCGCCGGCTCGATGCACTTCGACTTCGAGACGGACGCGCTCGGCACCGACCAGGACGGCGCGGAGGTGTTCCTCAAGGACCTCTGGCCGACGCCCGACGAGGTGCAGGACATCATCGACTCCTCGATCTCGCGCGAGCAGTTCATCACGCAGTACGCCACCGTCTTCGACGGCGACGAGCGCTGGCAGAGCCTGCCGACGCCCGAGGGCCCCATCTTCGAGTGGGACGAGGACTCCACGTACGTGCGGAAGGCCCCGTACTTCGACGGCATGACGATGGAGCTCACGCCCGTCGCCGACATCCACGGCGCCCGCGTCATGGCGGCGCTCGGCGACTCGGTCACGACCGACCACATCAGCCCCGCAGGCAACATCAAGGCGGGCACGCCCGCCGCGCAGTACCTCACGGAGCATGGCGTCGGCCAGCGCGACTTCAACTCCTACGGCTCGCGTCGTGGCAACCACGAGGTGATGATCCGCGGCACGTTCGCGAACATCCGCCTGCGCAACCAGCTCACGGCAGCCGTCAACGACGGCAAGGCCGTCGAGGGCGGCTACACGCGCGACTTCACGCAGCCCGACGGCCCGCAGTCGTTCATCTACGACGCGTGCCAGTCGTATGCCGAGCAGGACACCCCGCTCGTCGTCTTCGGCGGCAAGGAGTACGGCTCGGGCTCGAGCCGCGACTGGGCGGCCAAGGGCACGCGCCTGCTGGGCGTGAAGGCCGTCATCACCGAGTCGTTCGAGCGCATCCACCGCTCGAACCTCATCGGCATGGGCGTCGTGCCGCTGCAGTTCCCCGCAGGGCAGTCGTGGGAGTCGCTCGGCCTCGACGGCACCGAGGTCGTCTCGATCACGGGCCTCGAGCAGCTCAACGAGGGCGTGACGCCCAAGACGGTGAAGGTCACGGCCGAGCCGAGCGAGCACTCCGCCCCCGGCAAGGAGACGATCGAGTTCGACGCGGTCGTGCGCATCGACACCCCCGGCGAGGCGGACTACTACCGCAACGGCGGCATCCTGCAGTACGTGCTGCGCTCGCTCGTGTAGTCACCGCGAACGCCCGGCGTCGCACGACGCACACGACGACCCCCGCAGGCTCCCAGCCTGTGGGGGTCGTCGCGTCGTAGCATCGACGCGAGCGCGGCGGCGAGCGCCGGGCACGCGAAGGAGACGACATGGGCCTCTTCAAGGCAGCCATCGACGCGGCTGGCGGCGTGCTCGCCGACCAGTGGAAGGACTTCTACACCGTCCCCGAGGGGCTGAGCCCCACGGCGGCGCTGTTCGCCGCCGTGCCGCGCGGGCAGAACGCGGGCCGCGGCTCGAACACGTCCGCCAGCGACGGCATCATCACGAACGGCTCCCGCATCGTCGTGCCCGAGGGCTACGGCCTCATCCTCATGCAGGAGGGTGCGATCACGGGCTTCGCGTCGCAGGCGGGCGGCTACGAGTGGCGCACGGATGCGCAGGAGTCGCAGTCGATCTTCGCGGGCGACGACATCGTCGGCTCGCTCGTGCGCACGTCGTGGGAGCGCTTCAAGTTCGGCGGTCGTCCGGCAGCGCAGCAGCAGGCGTTCTTCGTGAGCCTCAAGGAGCTGCCCAACAACCGCTTCGGCACGCAGTCGGAGATCTACTGGGACGACGCCTACATGAACGCGCAGGTCGGCGCGGTCACGCGCGGCACCTACACGCTGCGCATCGTCGACCCCATCCTGTTCGTGAAGTCGTTCGTGCCGGCGTCGTACCTGCGCCCCGGCGTCGTGTTCGACTTCGCCGACCTCGAGAACGACGCGGCGTCGCAGCTGTTCAACGAGGTCGTCTCGTCGCTCGCCCCCGCGTTCTCGATGTACACGAACGACCCCGCGAAGGGCAACCGCATCACGCGGATCCAGCAGGACTCGCTCGGCTTCGCGCAGAGCCTGTCGGCCGCGGTCGAGCAGGGCTACCGCTGGACGACGGATCGCGGCATCACGATCGTGAAGACGGCGATCGTCGCCATCGAGTACGACGCGCAGACGCGGGAGCTGCTGCGCAACGTGCAGCGCGCCGACGCGCTCTCGGGTCAGCGGGGCAACGCGAACCTGCAGGCCTCGGTCGCGCAGGGCTTCGAGTCGGCGGGCGAGGGTCAGGGCACGACGGGCATCCTCGGCATGGGCATGGCGGCGGGGACCACGGGTCTCGGCGGCCTGCAGCAGCCGGTGCCCGCGCAGCAGGCGGCACCGCAGCAGGCGGCACCGCAGCAGTCGGCACCGGCAGCTGCTCCTCCGGCGCAGGGCGGCGACGACGCCGTCGCCGTGCTGCAGCGCGCGAAGACCATGCTCGACGCCGGTCTCATCACGCCAGAGGACTACGAGGCGGCGAAGGCGAAGGCGCTGGGGCTCTGACGCCCACGCCCATCGACGCATGACGCTGCCGCCGCCACCGCAGGCGCCGCCGCCCGGACCTCCGGGTGGCGGCGTCCCGCAGCCGCATCCACCCCATCCGCGCGCCGTGCCGGTCGTGCCGCGACAGCCGCTGCCGCCGCCGAACCCCGCGCAGCGCGTGTCCTCGCCCGCCGCCGCCGCGGCGACGCCCACGCAGCCCACCGAGCTCGCCGTGCCGCCGCAGGGACCGCAGACGCAGAACCAGCGCCTGCAGGACGGCATCAATCGGTGCCCGCGGTGCGGCGCGACCGACATCCGTCTCGCGATGCAGGGGGGCATGCTGCGGTGCGGCTACTGCCGCAACGAGTGGTCCGAGGAGCGCGTCGAGGAGCGTCTCGGGCTCGGCGAGGGCATCCGCGACCTGCAGGGCACGCTCGTCGCGTCGGGAGCGCAGGACATCCGCCCCGACGTCTCGACGGTCCTCACGATCGCGTGCGCAGGATGCGGCGCCGAGGTCGTCATCGACACGAACGACGCCATGAGCGCTCGCTGCCACTGGTGCAGGCAGCGCCTCGACGTCAACCGGCAGATCCCCAACGGCGCCGTGCCCGACGCCGTGCTGCCCTTCGCGCTGCCCCACGCCGAGGCGGTCGAGCGCATCCGTGCGTTCGCCCACGCTCGACGTGGATTCGCGCACGCGAGATTCAAGGCGGAGTTCGCGCCCGAGAACGTCGTGGGCGTCTACCTGCCCTACATGGTGGTCGACGCGCATGCGTCGACGCGGCTCGAGGGCTACGGCGAGGTCGAGACGCGTCGCTACACGCGCGGCACGAAGAACAACCGCCGCACGTACTACGACGCCGACGTGGTGCGCGTGCGGCGCTCGGTCGACTTCACGGTCGACGACCTCACCTTCGAGTCGTCGGCCGAGCGGTCGAACCTCGACGTCGACCGGTCGACGAACAACATCGTGAACTCGATCCTGCCGTTCGACACGAAGAACGCCGTCGACTGGAACGCCGCCTACCTCGCGGGCTTCACGTCGGAGCGGCGCGACCAGGACGTGCGGGCGATGCATCCGCGCCTCGAGGACCAGCTCATGTCGGTCGGGCGTGCGCAGGTGCGCCCGACGCTGGGCATCTACGACCGCGGCGTGCGGTGGGAGACCGAGGCGCTCGACGTGCACGGCACCCGCTGGGTCGCGATGTACCTGCCCGTGTGGCTCTACTCGTACCACCACGTCGAGGGAGGGCAGGGGATGGTGCACTACGTCGCGGTCAACGGGCGCACGGGCGAGACCATGGGCAGCATCCCGCTCGCGAAGGGGAGGCTGCTCGCCGTCGCCATCGGCGTCGGCCTGCTCGTCGAGGCGTTGGTCGTGCCGATCGTCGCCGCGACGCTGCTCTCGTCGGTGTGGCGGTGATGGGCGTGGACGGGCTGATGCAGGTGGCGGCGGTCGTCGCCTCGTCGGATGGCGAGGGCTTCCTGCTCGCGCTGCTCGCCGCCGGTCCCGCCGTGGGCATCGCGATCTACACGACGGTGCACCGCCGCTACCGCAACCAGGACAAGACGCACGTGTTCGAGCACGAGACGCACATCGAGATCGCTCCGGTGCAGGGCGACGATGCGAAGGTCGACGAGGTCAAGGGCACGCGGCGTCGGCGCATCGAGGGCGACGTCGCCGACCAGCCTCGCGTGCGCGTGCGACGCGTGCCGTAGCGCACGCTCGCGGGCTCAGCCGCTCGACGGCGTCCCATCCGACGGATGCGCCGAGTCGATCGGCCGCAGCCCGCGCGCAGACGGGGTCCGCTCGATCGTCTCGACCTCGGTCCTGCCGCGCAGCCTGTCGGCCGCATCGTCCAGCTGCTGCACGAGGGCAGCGATCGCCGCGTCCGCGTCGCCCTCGGCGATGGCGGCCAGCAGGACGCGGTACGTGGGGGAGATGGACTGGCGGACGGCATAGCCCTCGGGATCGCTGAGGCTCGCGATGCGAGTCTCGATCGAGAGGGTCTCCATGGCGCGGTCGAGCCTGGCGCTGCCCGCGGCGTGCACGAGCGCGCGGTGGAACGACAGGTCGGCGTCGCCGATGGCGAAGGCGTCGTCGGACTCGCTCGCCCGCTCGAACGCATCGAAGGCTGCCTGCACCTCGTCGTGGCCGCGGCCGTCGGCGACGATGCGGCGGACCGCATCCGACTCGATCGCGATCCGTGTGCGGAAGACGTCGTCGACCTCGTCGCCGACGATCGTCGTCACCCGCAGCCCCCTGCCAGGGACGGCGCGCAGGATGCCCTCCTGCACCAGGCGCTGGGCGCCCTCGCGCAACGGGCCGCGACTGACCCCGAGCTGCGCGGCCGTCTCGGCCTCGCCGATCGAGGACCCCACGGGCAGGGCGCCGGAGATGATCGCCGCGCGGAGCTCGCGAGCGATGAGATCGACGGTGGATGGGCGGGCGAGCGGCAGCACGCTGCCTGGCCTGGAGGCTTCGCTGCGGTCGTGCACGGGGACCCCTTCTCACGCGCCGAGCGGTGCCGTCGACGACTGGTTCGAGCGTAACGTTCTCATCTCATTGTCGACAATCCGACGGTCGGACCAGCAGATCATCGACCGGTAGTCGATAGCGTGCTTCGCGGCCCCGCGGCCGCTGCACGTGCCGCGATGCCGATGCCAGCGCGAATCGACACGAGGAGACGACGACCATGGACACGACACGGCGAACCACGAGCATCGGGCTTGCCACGACGGCCACCGTCGCCCTCGCGCTTGCAGGGTGCAGCGCGGGCGGAGACGACGCCTCGACCGACGGCGGGACGCTGGCGGCGGCGCAGGAGTCGGGCTCGATCACCGTCGCGGTCGCCGACGAGCGGCCCTACTCCTGGCTCGACGGCGGCGAGCCGACCGGTGCGACGATCGCGATGCACGAGCAGATCTTCGGCAACCTCGGCATCGACGACATCGAGGTCGTGGAGGTGGACTGGAACTCGCTCATCCCCGGCCTGAACGCCGGCCGCTTCGACGTCATCAGCGCGGGCATGTCCATCCTGCCCGAGCGCTGCTCGGAAGCCGCCTTCAGCGACCCCGAGATCATGTACACGACGGCGCTCATGGTGCCCGAGGGCAACCCCATGGGCCTGACGGACCTCGACTCCGTCGTGGCCGCGGGCGACGACGTGCGCCTCGCCACGCTCAGCGGCGGCATCGAGTCCGGCTACGCAGACAGCCTCGGCATCGACGCCGTCGGCGTCGACAACGCCCAGTCGGGCATGGACATCGTCGCGAATGGACGAGCGGACGCCTTCGCGATGACGGCGATCTCGCTCAACTGGATGGCCGACAACGCGCCCGATGCCGGCGTCGAGGTCACGCAGGCGTTCGTGCAGGAGATCGACGGGGTCGAGCAGATCGGTGCGGGTGCCACGGTGTTCCGTCCGGGCGACACCGAGCTCCTCGAGGCGTACAACGAGGAGCTCGCGAGCATCACCGCCGACCCTGAGGCGTACCTCGGCCTCGTCGGGGAGTTCGGCTTCACGGAGGAGAACCTGCCGCCCGCGGACCTCACGACCGAGCAGCTGTGCTCGGGCGAGCTCGAGTGATCGGCGCTCGATGAGCGCGGACGTCACGGCGCTGCTCGCGGCCGCTCCGCGGATCCTCGACGGCCTGGGCATCACCGTCGCCCTCACGATCGGTGGCGCGTGCGTCACCTTCGTCGTGGCCATGGCGCTCGCCCTCGCCGCACGATCCTCGACGCTGCTGCTGCGAGGAGCGGCGAGGACCGTCATCGAGCTCTTCCGCGGCACCTCGCTCGTGGTGCAGCTCTTCCTCTTCTTCTTCGTGCTGCCGCAGCTGGGGCTCGAGCTCGCGCCGATGGTCGCGGGCATCCTCGCGCTCGGACTCAACTACGGCGCGTACGGCGCGGAGGTGGTGCGCGGCTCGATCGCGGCCGTCCCGAAGGGCCAGTGGGAGGCATCCACGGCGCTGAGCCTCTCGCGGATGCATCGCATGCGGCGCATCGTGCTGCCGCAGGCGTGGGCGCTCATGCTCCCGTCGCTCACGAACCTGCTGGTGCAGCTGCTGAAGGGCACCGCGATCGTGGGGTTCATCACCCTCACCGACCTCACGGTCGAGCTCGACCGGCTGCGCGTCGAGACCGACACGTTCTTCGCGTACGGGATCGGCCTGCTGCTCTACTTCGCGCTCGCCTCGCTGCTCACCGTCGCGATGCGCACGCTCGAGTCGCGCGCGAAGCGGCGGCTCGGACAGGCGCCGCCGTCGCGCGGGTCGTTGCGGCTGCGCGACGCCGTGACCGCGGACGGAGCACGAGCGTGAGCGGGTCCGGCTGGAGCTGGCAGCACGTCTTCGACGCCCTCCCGGCCTTGCTCGAGGGCTTCGTGACCGTGACGCTGCTCGTGACGGTCGTCAGCAGCCTCATCGCCGCCGTCCTCGGGCTCGCGATCGCGATCGTGCTGCGGTCGGCGCCCGCACCGATCTCGGCAGCGCTCTCGTTCGTCGTGAGCTTCATCCGGATGACGCCGATCGTCGTGCAGCTGATGTTCGCCTACTTCGTCCTGCTCCAGCTCGATCCGCTCACGATCGGCATCCTCGTCTTCGGCGTCCACTACGCGACCTACATGGCGGAGGTCTACCGGGCCGGCATCGACGCGGTACCACCGGGGCAGTGGGAGGCGGCGACAGCGCTCAGCCTGCCGCGGCACCGGACGTGGCTCGGCGTCGTCGTGCCGCAGGCCGTGCGAGCGACGCTGCCGGCGCTCGGCAACTACGTGATCTCGATGTTCAAGGACACGCCGTTCCTCATCGCGATCACCGTGGCCGACATGGTCAGCAACGCGCTGGCGTACGGCGGCGACCACTTCCGCTACACCGAGGTGCTCGTGACGGCGGGAGCCATCTTCCTCCTCGCCAGCTACCCCACCTCCCTCCTCATCCGCAGACTGGAGCAGCGCATTGCCTTCACCACATGACGACCAGCCCGACGTCCCCGCGATCCGGTTCGACGGCGTCGGCAAGCGCTACGGCGACACCGTCGTGCTGCGCGACCTCGACTTCTCGGTCGCCAAGGGCGAGCGAGTGACGCTCATCGGCCCCAGCGGCTCCGGCAAGACGACCATCCTCCGTCTCCTCATGACGCTCGAGGAGGCCGACGAGGGATACATCCTCATCGGCGACCGCGCCCTCACCCACGAGCGCGTCGACGGCAGGCGGGTCGCCCTTCGGGAGCGACACCGCAGGGAGATGCGCACGCGCATCGGGATGGTCTTCCAGCAGTTCAACCTCTTCCCGAACATGTCGGTGCTCGAGAACCTCGTGGAGGCGCCGATCCACGTGCTCGGGCTGTCCCGCGAGGACGCCGTCGAGCGTGCGCGGACGCTCCTGGATCGCGTGGGGCTCGCGGACAAGGCGGACGCGCATCCGACGTCGCTCTCCGGGGGCCAGCAGCAGCGGGTCGCCATCGCCCGTGCGCTCGCCATGGACCCCGAGGTCCTGCTGCTCGACGAGGTCACGAGCGCGCTCGACCCCGAGACGGTCGGCGACGTGCTGGAGATCCTCCGTGACGTCGCCCGCACGACCGACATCACGATGCTCATCGTGACGCATGAGATGCAGTTCGCGCGCGACGTGTCGGACCGCGTGATGATGTTCGACGGCGGCAGCGTCGTCGAGCAGGGGGATCCCGAGACGATCTTCCAGAGCCCCGCCCACGAGCGCACGCGCTCGTTCCTCGCCGCCGTGCTCGGCGACTAGGGGCGATGCGGCCGCAGGAGCCACGGTCGCCCGAGCCACGGTCGCTCGAGCCTCGGTGGCGGGTGCTCGGCGCTGTGCCGTAGCGTCGATGCAGGAGGTCGAGCGATGGGGTCCTGGGGTGCGGCGGACGCGTCATCGTGGCTGCGCGCGCCGCGAGCCGACGACGACAAGTACGCGAGGGGCGTCGTCGGGCTCGTCACGGGCTCGCACGACTATCCCGGGGCCGCGGTGCTCGGCGTCGAAGCGGCCCACCGCGCCGGCGCGGGGATGGTGCGCCACGTGGGACCGCGACGCGTCTCGGACCTCGTGCTCGCCCGCCGTCCCGAGACCGTCGTGCAGATCGGCCGCGTGCAGGCATGGGTGCTCGGCTCCGGCACCGACCCGAGCGCGCGGTCGGACGCGCTGCGCGCAGTGCTGCACGACGCCATCGGCTCGGGCGCCGCGACCGTGCTCGATGCCGGCGCCCTCGACCTCTCGCGTGTCGGGGACGGGCCGATGCTCCTCACCCCGCATGCCGGTGAGCTGCGGACGCTGCTCGCGTCGCTCGGCGTCGACGTGGCGCGCGCCGACGTCGAGGCCGACCCCGAGCGGTGGGCGCGCACGGTGAGCGAGCGCACGGGAGCGACGGTGCTGCTGAAGGGCGCGCGCACGCTCGTCGTGCATGGCGATCGCGTCGTCGCGGTGAACGCGCCGACGCACTGGCTCGCGACGGCGGGCACGGGCGACGTGCTCGCCGGCATCGCCGGTGCCCTGCTCGCGGCCCATGCCGACCGCATCGCCGACGATCCCGGCGTGCTCGTGCCGCTGGGAGCGACGGCCGCCTGGCTGCATGGCGAGGCAGCGCTGCGCGCCTCGGCGGGCGGGCCACTCGTCGCGCTCGAGGTCGCCGAGCACGTCGCGAGCGTCGTGGCCGACGCGCTCGCATGACGCGCGGTCAGGCCGCGTCCGCCGCCTCGGCGAGGTAGCCGCGGATCCACAGCTCGCGCACCGCGGGCAGCGCCTCGGCCGAGAGCGCGCGGGCGTCGACGTCGAGCAGCGACGCGATGGCATCGAGGATCGCGCCCAGCGTCAGCTCACCGTCGCATGCGCCCACGAGGGCGGCGACGGCGGTGTCGACCTGCGTCGTGCGGCCGAGCGCGCCACCTTGCACGAGCTCGATCACCGTCGGGCCCGTCGCCCCGGGACGCAGGTGCCGCAGCTCCGTCACGTCCGAGGGGGTCACGAGGTGCACGTCGCGCAGCCCGTCGTCGTCGAGCGCCGCCACGCGATCCTGCACCTCGAGCGACGTCGCGAGGTGGGCGCCCGCGTGCTCGAGCGCCACGCCGTGGCCGACGTGCTCGGCACGGATGCGCGGGCCGTCGTCGCCATCGCGCGCCGACGCGGCGATCCAGCCGAGGCCGATCGTGCGCACGTCGCGCGCGGCGAAGTCGTCGAGCCAGGCCGTGAGCAGGGGAGCGTGGTCGGCGTCCCCCGGTCGCGTGCCACCGTCGCGCAGCCAGAGCTCCGCGTAGCGCACGAGGTCGAGCGACTCGCGCTCGAGCACCCAGCCGTCGACGTCGCCGGTGGCGAGCCAGCCGCGCACGCGGTCGAGGCCAGCCGCGCCGCCGAGCGACTCCCAGTTGCCGAGCAGTCGCGCGGCGCCGCCGGGAGCGAGGTGCGCGCCCAGCCCCTCGACGACCTCCTGCATGAGGGCGTCGCCCGTGCGGCCGGCGTCGCGGTACTCGTAGGCGGGCACGCCCTCGGCCCGCGGCGTGATGACGAAGGGCGGGTTCGAGGCGATGAGATCGAAGCGCTCGCCCGCGACGGGCGCCCACAGGTCGCCCTGCCGCGTCTCGACGTGCTCGACGCCGTTGAGCGCGCACGTCAGGCGCGTCATGGCGAGCGCACGCTCGGAGAGGTCGGTCGCGACGACGTGCTCGGCGAGCCGCGCGAGGTGCAGCGAGACGATGCCGCACCCGGCGCCGAGATCGAGCGCCGAGCCCGCGCGCACCGGCGGGAGGATCGCTGCGAGGGTGCGTGCGGCTCCGCCGACGCCCAGCACGTGGTCGGGGCGCAGCGGATGCACGCCCGAGAGCTCGTCGAGGTCGCTCGCGATCCACCACGACCCGGTGCCGAGCGCGTCGCGGAACGCGTGCGGGCGGATCGTGAGCAGGGGAGCGACCGCGTCGTCGCGGCGCTCGAGGAGGCCGAGCGCTGCGGCCCCGTCGATGCCGACGGTGGGCAGCGCCGAGGCGGCGTCGACCGCCGACACGGCGTCGCCGAGCCACAGCAGCCGCACGAGGGTCGCGAGCGGATCCGTCGCACCCTCGAGCGCGCGCCGGGCTGGCGTCGCGACCATGCGGGCGAGCGCCTCGGACGCATCCGCCCCGATGCGCACGGCGACGCCCCCGCCCGCGTACCCGGCGGCTGCCAGGTCGGAGGCGAGGGCGTCGACGACGGCGCGATCCACCTAGGAGGTGGGGCCCGCGATGCGCGGCTCGTGGAACGCGCCGCCGAACGCACGCTCCGACGCTCCGACGCGGTCGAGGTACGGGGTGATGCCGCCCATCTGGAAGGGCCAGCCGGCGCCGAGGATCATGCAGAGGTCGATGTCCTCCGCGCCCACGACGACGTCGTCCTCGAGCATGCGGTGGATCTCGTCGGCGAGACCGACCTCGAGTCGCTCGCGCAGCTGCTCGGCCGTGTACGGCGTCGCCCCCTTCGGGACGTGCCGCTTGACGATCGCCACGGCACGCTTGTCGATGCCCTTGGCCTCGCCCTTGCGGTCCTTCTCGAGCAGCACGCCCGCCTCCGCGAGCTCGTGCAGCGCCTGCGACTCGAAGAAGCGATCGGGGAATGCGCCGTGATGCGTGTCGAGCACGTGCGCACCGACCTTGAGTCCCACGAGGTCGAGCAGCACGAACGGATCCATCGGCAGCCCGAACGGCTGCTGCGACTGCACGACCGTCTCGAACGGCGTGCCCTGCTCGACGGCGTGCATCGCCTCGCCGAGCAGCTTGGCGAGCACCCGATTCACGACGAACCCGGGCGTGTCGCGCGTGATGACGGCCGTCTTCCTGAGCTCCTTCGCGACCCGCATCGCCGTCGCGAGCGTCGCGTCGTCGGTGTGCGGGGTGCGCACGACCTCGATGAGCGGCATGACCGCGACGGGGTTGAAGAAGTGGAAGCCGACGAGCCGCTCGGGATGCGCGAGCTGCGCGCCGATCGCCTCGACCGAGAGGCTGGACGTGTTCGTGGCGATGATCGCCTCGGGGCTCAGGTGCGGCTCGACCTCCGCGAAGACCTGCTGCTTGACGCCGAGCTCCTCGAAGACCGCCTCGATGACCCAGTCGCAGTCGGCGAAGTCGGCCTTGTCGACCGTGCCGGACAGCAGGGCCGAGAGCCGGTTGGCGGTGTCGCCGTCGAGGCGACCCTTCTCCTGCAGCCCAGCGATCTCCTTCCGGATGCCGGCGAGCGCGGCGTCGACGCGACCCTGGTCGAGGTCGGTGATGACGACGGGCACCTGCAGTCGGCGCAGGAACAGGAGCGCGAACTGGCTCGCCATGAGGCCGGCGCCGATGATGCCGACCTTCGCCACAGGGCGCGCGAGCTCCTTGTCGGGCGCACCCGCCGGGCGCTTCGCGCGCTTCTGCACCAGGTCGAACGCGTAGATCGATGCGTGGAACTGGTCGGAGGCGATGAGCTCGGCGAGGGCGGCGTCCTCGGCGGCGAACCCCTCGGCGCGCGAGGCCTTCTTCGCACCCTGCAGCAGCTCGAGAGCCTTGTAGGGGGCGAGCGCCACCGTGCCGATCCTCGACTCCAGCGACTTGCGGGCGATGCCGATCGCGACGTCCCACTTCACGGCGCGCTCGAGGCGGCCGGGCTGGTTCGGGCGCTCGACCTTCGCGCCGCCGAGCACGTCGTCGGCCCACGCGAGCGACTGCTCGAGGAACGACGCCGCGCCGAACATCGCGTCCGCGATGCCGAGCTCGAGCACCTGCTCGGGCTTCAGCACGCGGTTCTGCTTCAGCGGGTTCTCGATGACGACCTTGAGGGCGTGCTCGATGCCGATGAGGTTCGGCAGCAGCCACGCGCCACCCCAGCCGGGGATGAGGCCGAGGAAGACCTCCGGCAGCGCGACGGCGGGCGCGGTGGCGTTGATCGTGCGGTAGTCGGCGTTCAGGCCGATCTCGAGGCCGCCGCCGAGGGCGAGGCCGTTGATGAAGACGAACGTGGGCACGCCCGCCTCGTGCAGCAGGCCGAGCACCCGGTGGCCGAGGCGCCCGAGCTCCGCACCCGTGTCGCGGTCGGGCAGCAGCCCGACGTTCGACAGGTCGGCGCCTGCTGCGAGGAAGTACGGCTTGCCCGTCACGGCGATCGCGTCGATCTGGCCTGCGGCGGCGCGGCCGCGCTGCGTCTCGAGCACGTCGCCGAGCTCGAACAGCGTCGCGGGACCGAGCGTCGACGGACGCGTGTGGTCACGGCCGTTGTCGAGGGTCACGAGCGCGATGGTGCGTCCGGATGCGAGGGTGACGTCGCGCACGTACGAGTGCGTGACGACCTCGTCGAACTGCGCGGCGGCGAGGCGCGGGAACTCGTCGGCGATGCTCACTTGCGCTTCCTTCCGGTGAAGTGCGGGTTCTCCCAGATGACGCTGCCGCCCTGGCCGAGGCCGACGCACATGGCCGTGAGGCCGTAGCGCACCTCGGGGTGCTGCTCGAACTGCCTGGCGAGCTGCAGCATGAGGCGCACGCCGCTCGAGGCGAGGGGGTGGCCGATGGCGATCGCGCCGCCGTACGGGTTGACGCGCGGGTCGTCGTCGTCGATGCCGAAGTGGTCGGTGAACGACAGCACCTGCACCGCGAAGGCCTCGTTGAGCTCGAACAGGCCGATGTCGTCGATCGACAGGCCCGACTTCCGCAGCGCCTTCTCGGTGCTCGGCACCGGCCCGATGCCCATGATCTCGGGGTCGACGCCGACGAACCCGAACGACACCAGGCGCATCTTCGTCGTGAGGCCCAGCTCCTTCGCCGCGTCCGACGATGCGATGAGCGACATCGTCGCGCCGTCGTTGAGGCCCGACGCGTTGCCGGCCGTGACGCGGCCGTGCTCGCGGAACGGGGTCTTGAGCGTGCTGAGGCCCTCGAGGGTCGTGGTGGGTCGCGGCGCCTCGTCGGCGGTCGCGAGCCCCCAGCCCTCCGCCGTCTGCAGCGCGACGGGCACGAGGTCGGGCGAGATGTCGCCTGCCGCGAGGGCTGCGGCGTACTTCTCCTGGCTGCGCATGGCGTAGCGGTCCGCGCGCTCCTTCGTGAGGTGCGGGAACCGGTCGTGGATGCGCTCTGCCGTCTTGCCCATGTTCAGCGCGTCGCCGGAGACCATGCGCTCCGCGACGAAGCGCGGGTTCGGGTCGGCGTCGAGGCCCATGGGGTGCCTGCCCATGTGCTCGACGCCGCCGGCGACGGCCACGTCGTAGGCGCCGAGGGCGATGCCGCCGGCGACGGCCGTCACGGCCGTCATCGCGCCTGCGCACATGCGGTCGAGCGCGTAGCCAGGCACCGACGTCGGGAGCCCGGCGAGCATGCCGACCGTGCGGCCGAGCGTCAGTCCCTGGTCGCCGGTCTGCGTCGTCGCGGCGATCGCGACCTCGTCGATGCGCTCGGTGGGCAGCGACGGGTTGCGCTCCAGGAGCCCGACGAGCGCCTTGACCGCGAGGTCGTCGGCTCTCGTCTGCCAGTACATGCCCTTCTCGCCCGCACGCCCGAACGGGGTGCGGACGCCGTCGACGAACACGACGTCGTGTGCCACAGAAGCCTCCTGCATGGGTGGATGCACGTCACGGTGCACCCCGAGCCTAGGCAGCGCACGCATCCGGGGGGAGGTGCTTGCGGATTCCCTACGACTCGTCGTCGGACGGCTCGTCCGGCGATTGGTCAGCCTCTACAAAAGCAGAGGCGATCCGTTGTGCGGTCGCGTCAATCTGCCACGGGCGCGCACCGAGCGCCGCGAGGCCGTCGCGCACGCTCTCGATCGACGCCTCGCCCCGGTGCTCCCACGTGAGCCTGCGCAGCGTGTCCGGCGTGAGCAGCTGCTCGTTCGGCATGCGCAGCTCCTCTGCAGCCGCTTGCACCGATGCCCGGGCACGCTGGAGCCTCGCAGCAGCCTCCGGCCGCTTCTGCTTCCAGAACCGCGGCGGCGGCGGACCGTCTGCCGGCGTGCGCAGCACGGGGAGGTCCTCGGCGGCGCGGCCCTCCTCAAGGGCTGCGAACCATCGGTCGAGCTGCGAGCGCGAGGCGCGACCGTGGAATCCGCTCGTCGACGCGAGCTGCGCCTTCGTGCGGGCGCCGCTCATGACGGCGGCCATGAGCGCGCGATCGGGCACGAGCCTGCCAGGGGCGGAGTCGATCTCCCGCGCGTACGCATCCCGCGCGGTCCACAGCGCGCGGGCGATGGCGAGGGTGCGGCGATCCTTGACCGCGTGCAGGCCCGACAGGCGCCGCCACGGCTCGGCCGCGGGCGGCTTCGGCAGGCGCGTGCGCGCAGCCTCGAACTCCTGGCGCGCGATCTCGGACTTGCCCTGCTGCTCGAGGTCGGCGGCCATCGCATCGCGCAGGTCGACGATGAGCTCGACGTCGAGGGCGGCGTAGGCGAGCAGCGCGGGCTGGATGGGTCGGATCGACCAGTCGGAGGCCGCGTGCTCCTTCGCGAGTCGGATGCCGAGCAGCCGCTCGACGACGGCGGCGAGGCCGACGCGCTCGTACCCCGCGAGCCTGGCACCGAGCTCGGTGTCGAACAGCGTCGCAGGCTCGAGGCCGAGCTCGCGCAGGCATGGGAGGTCCTGCGAGGCGGCGTGCAGGATCCACTCCTCGCCGCCGATCGCAGCCTGCAGCTCGCTCCAGGCCGTGATGCCGATCGGGTCGAGCAGCACCGTGCCCGCACCGCGCCGGTACAGCTGCACGAGGTAGGCGCGGGAGGAGTAGCGGAAGCCGTTCGCGCGCTCCGCGTCGACCCCGATGGGGCCGGTGCCACCGACGAGCCGCACGATGGCTGCGCGCAGGCCCGCATCGTCGACGACCGTCTCGAGCGGACCGACGGGCACGGCGTCGACGAGGTCCGGCTGCGGGGCCGCAGGCGCCTCCTCGGGCTCGGCGGCGTTGGCGGGGGCGTCGGTCACGGGTGGAGCCTCCGAGCATCGAGGCTGATCGCTCCGGGCTGCAGCGGCATGCCCGCGCTGGCGCACACGAGGTCGCACCACGCGGCGAGATGCCTGTCGATGGCGTGGTCGGTGGGCGTCCACGAGGCGCGCAGCTCGAGCTGCGCTCCCTCGCCCTGCGCCGCGAGCTCGCCGAAGCCCGTCGACAGCACGCGCGTCGCGGTGCCGGAGGCCGAGTGGTAGCCGGCGCCGCGCTGGTCGAGCGCCTCGAGCAGCCACGACCAGGTGACCTCGGGCAGCATCGGGTCGGGCGCGATGTCGAGATCCTGCGTCGCCTGCGTGAACGTCACGACGCGGAACGCCCCGCCCCACGACTCGGGCTCCTCGGGGTCGTGCATGAGGATGAACCGGCCGGTGCCGCGTTCGCTGTCGCGACCGTGCTCCGGCGAGCCGACGTCGGCGGCGACCGCGTACGACCAGGGCGCGATGCGACCCGGGGCAGGGATCTCGCGCACCGTGAGCTCGCTGCGCGTGTCGGCGCTGCGCATGCGCTCGACCGCGGCGAGGAAGATCGCCGGCGCTGCGGCCGACTCCGATCCTGTGTCCACGTCGAAAGACTAGGCTGGCGCCGTGAGCAGACCAGCGAGGCGCGCCGCAGCCCTCGCCGCCGTCGGACTCGCCGTGGGAGCCGCGGCCGTCACCGGCCTGTCGGCACTGCTGGCCCGCACGCTCATCACCCCGCCCAGGCACCGCGACGACGTCGAGATCGCGTCGATCGGGCCGGAGGGCATCCGCCTGCTGCGCACGCCGGACACCGAGCTGCCCGGGCGCTACGCGCTCTGGATCGGCGATCGCCTCGTGCGCATCGGCGAGATCGTCGACGAGGACGACGAGACCGTGCTGCGCGAGATCACGGGCAAGGGCAGGGTGCGCATCGGCGGTCGCGCGAGTGCACGCTTCTCCGGCTACCACCTGTACCGGCCGCGCGACCTCGAGCTGCCCTTCCGCTCCGTCATCGTCGACACCGAGCTGGGGCCGGCGCCCGCCTGGATCATCGGCGACGAGTCGGCGACGACGTGGTGCATCCAGGTGCACGGGCGCGGCGTCAACCGGCGCGAGCCGCTGCGCGCCGTGCCGATCCTCGCCGCTCGCGGCATCCCGTCGATGTGCGTCGCGTACCGCAACGACGGCGAGGCGCCCCGCACGCCCGACGGCACGTACCGGCTCGGCCTCGACGAGTGGCGCGACGTGGATGCGGCGATCGACGTCGCCGTCGCCGCCGGTGCCCAGCGCATCCTGCTCATGGGCTGGTCGATGGGCGGGCAGGTCGTGCTGCAGCTGGCGCGCCGCTCGAGGCACCGTCGCCGCATCGCGGGGCTGCTGCTCGACTCGCCTGTCGTGTCGTGGGGCCCGACCCTGCTGTTCCACACCCGGCTGGCGCGCGTGCCGGTCGCGTTCGTGCACACCGCGACGGCATTGCTGGAGTCGCCGGCGGCTCGCCTCGCAGGCGGCGACGCCCTCGACTTCGGCGAGCTCGACGGCGTCGCCTACGCCGACTCGTACGCCGTGCCGATCCTGCTGCAGCATTCCGCCGACGACGGCTTCGTGCCGCCGGACGCGTCGCGCGCGTTCGCCCAGGCCCGGCCGGACATCGTCGAGTACCACGAGTGGCACGGCGCGAAGCACTGCAAGCTCTGGAACCTCGACGAGGTGCGGTACCGCGAGATCGTGCACGGCTGGCTGGATCGCACGGGCATCACGGCACGCTGAGCGACCGGCGCAGCAGCCGGGCGCTCAGGCCGGGCGCCGCTCTCGGATCTGCCGCTGGATGCGGCCGAGCATGCCCGACATGCCGCGCAGCCGCAGCGGCGACACGGCCCGCTCGAGACCGAGCATCGACGACAGGTCCGCAGGCACCGCGAGGGCCTCGTCCGGCGTCGCGCCGTCGAGCCCGCGCGCGAGGATCGATGCGAATCCGCGCGTCGTCGGCGCCTCCTGCGGCGCCGTCGCGTGCACGTGGACCGCATCGTCGTCGACCTCGACGAACAGGAACACGGGGGACTGGCACTCGAGGACGCGCTCGAGCAGATCGGGATGGTCGGCGTAGCGCTCCGGCAGCTCCGGCAGCGCGTCGGCGTGATCGAGCAGGAGCAGGAGCCGCTCCTGCTCGCCCACGGCTGCGAAGTCGTCGACCATGTCCTGCAGCGCCGGCGTCAGGCTCATCGGGCGGGCACCTCGCCCGGCTCGGCGCCCACGACGATCGGCACGCGCACGAGCGAGCCCCACTCCGTCCACGAGCCGTCGTAGTTGCGCACGTTGGGGTAGCCGAGCAGATGCGTCAGCACGAACCAGGTGTGGCTCGAGCGCTCGCCGATGCGGCAGTAGGCGATGACGTCGTCGGCGTCGCCGAGGCCCGCGCCGTCGCGGTAGATCGCCTCGAGCTCCGCGCGGGAGCGGAACGTGCCGTCCTCGCGGGCAGCCTTGCCCCACGGCACGTTCGCGGCCGTCGGGATGTGGCCGGCGCGCAGCGCACCCTCCTCGGGGTACGCGGGGGCCGTGGTGCGCTGACCCGTGTACTCCTCGGGGCTGCGGACGTCGACGAGCGGCTTGCCGAGGTGGGCGAGGACGTCGTCGCGGAACGCGCGCAGCGTCGCGTCGTCGCGCTCGACGACGGGGTAGTCGGTGCGGGGACGCTCCGTGCGCTCGCGCGTCATCTCGCGGCCCTCCGCGACCCACAGGTCGCGGCCGCCGTCGAGGATCCGCGTGTCGTGGTGGCCGTAGAGCGCCAGCACCCACAGCGCGTACGTCGCCCACCAGTTCGACTTGTCGCCGTAGAGCACGATCGTGTCGTCGCGGCCGATGCCCTTGGCGCGCATGAGCTCGGCGAAGGCCTCGGGGCTCAGGTAGTCGCGCGTGACGGGGTCGTTGAGCTCGGTGTGCCAGTCGAGCTTCACCGCACCGGGCACGTGGCCCGTCTCGTACAGCAGCACGTCCTCGTCGGACTCGACGACGACGACGCCGGGGTCGGCGCGGTGCTCGGCGAGCCAGGCCGTCGAGACGAGGCGCTCCGGGTGGGCGTACTCGGCGAATCGCGGATCGGTGTCCTGCGAGGTCATCGTGGCTCCTCCATCCGGCCGGCGACGGATGCGCACGGCCCTGCGTCTACGCTGGAACGCGGCGACCACGCCGATTCTTCCACGCAGCCGCCCGCAGAGGGCGGCCACCCTCGACCGCCCGGAGCCACCGACGTGCCCACGCTCACGCGCATCGCAGACCGACAGCCGACGACCGACGCCGCACGCATCGTCGCAGGCCTCACGCCGCCGCGGCAGTTCGAGGCAGCGACGTTCGAGTCGTACGTGCCCGACGCGTCGCATCCCTCGCAGGCGGCGACGGTCGAGCGCATGCAGGAGCTCGCGTCGGCGTGGCGCGGGGGAGGCCGCAAGGGCCTCTTCCGCAAGGCGCCGCAGGTGAAGCCGGGCATCTACCTCGACGGCGGGTTCGGCGTCGGCAAGACGCACCTGCTCGCGGCGCTGTGGAAGACGATGCCCGGCGTGAAGCACTTCGGCACCTTCATCGAGTACACGGCGCTCGTCGGAGCGCTCGGCTACAAGGAGGCGGTCGCGGCGCTCTCGGGCGCGTCGATCGTCTGCATCGACGAGTTCGAGCTCGACGACCCCGGCGACACGATGGTGATGACGCGCCTGCTGGGCGAGCTCGTCGAGGGCGGCACGAAGCTCGCCGCCACGAGCAACACGCCCCCGAACGCGCTCGGCGACGGCCGGTTCGCCGCGAAGGACTTCCTGCGCGAGATCCAGGCGATCTCAGACCGGTTCGAGATCCTGCGCATCGACGGCGAGGACTACCGTCAGCGCGACGTCTCGGGCGAGGCGCCCGTCGTCGACGACGACGCGATCGAGGCCGCGCTCGCCGAGCGTGGCGAGGCCGTGGCGCTCGACGACTTCGACGCGCTCGTCGCCCACCTCGCGAGCGTGCACCCGTCGCGGTACGTCGACCTCGTCACGGGGCTCGACGCCGTCGGCTGGCGCGGCGTGCGCACGCTCACCGACCAGAGCGAGGCGCTGCGGCTCGTCGCGCTCGTCGACAGGCTCTACGACACGCAGGTGCAGATCGTGGCCTCCGGCACCCCGCTGAACCACGTGTTCTCCGACGAGATGCTCGGTGGCGGCTACCGGAAGAAGTACCTGCGCGCGATGTCGCGCCTCATCGCGCTGACCACCGGCCAGGCGTAGCCGCGGTCGCGGCTCACTCGCCGTCGGAGCGACGCCGGTCCTCGTCGTCGTCGGCCGCTCGCCGCGCCTCGGCGTCCACGGGTGCGAGTCGGGCGCTGCGGATCGCGGTCACGGTCCCGCCGACGAGGACGGCCACGAGCGAGCCGACGAGCACCCCGAGCGTGCCGTCGACGATGAGCTCCTCCGCCTCGCGGTGCGCGAGCTCGTTCATGAGCAGCGACACCGTGAAGCCGATGCCGCCCAGCAGCGCGACCGTGCCGAGGTCGCCGAGCGAGAGGCGATCGGCGCGAGGGGTGTGCAGGGCGATCTGGCCCAGCCACCCCGCGACGGTGATGCCGACGAGCTTGCCGAGCGGCAGCGCGACGGCGATCGCGAGGAAGATCGGGCTGAGCTCGCCCAGCGGCACCTGCGGGATGGCCACGCTCGCGGAGACGAACGCGAACACCGGAAGCACGAGGGCGTTCACGAAGGGCTCGAGGCGATGCCTCGCCACCTCGGCGGGTGCCGGCGCGAGCACGAGCCCGGCTGCGACGCCCGCGATGGTCGCGTGCACGCCCGACTGCAGCACGAGCCACCACAGCGCGACGCACGCGATCGCGATCGCGATCCGCAACGGCCAGCTGCCGCGCCGCGAGCGGTAGAGGCGGCCGAGCGCCCACACGACCGCCACCATCGCGGCGGCGCCGACGAGCGCCCAGACCTCGAGGTCGGTCGTGAAGAGGATCGCGATGAGGCCGATCGCGATGAGGTCGTCGATGACGGCGAGGGCGAGCAGCAGCGCACGCACCGCGACGGGCAGTCGGCGTCCGACGATCGCGAGGACGCCGAGGGCGAAGGCGATGTCGGTCGCGGTCGGGATGGGCCAGCCGCCTGCGAGGTCCGCAGGGACGAGGGCGACGAACAGCAGCGCGGGCGCCGCGACGCCGCCGACGGCCGCGATGGCGGGCACCGCTGCACGGCGACGGTCGGCCAGCTCGCCCTGCGTCATCTCGTAGCGCAGCTCGATCGCGGCGACGAAGAAGAACACGGCGAGCAGGCCGTCGGTCACCCAGTGGGCGAGCGACAGGTCGACGCCGCCGAACGGCGTGACGTGCAGCGCCTTGAGCGCCTGCAGGCCGTCGCCGAGCGGGGTGTTCGCGACGACGAGGCCTGCGACGGCCGCCACGAGCAGCAGTGCGGCCGCGAGCTGGGGGTTCCTGATCCACGTCACCGAGCCATCCAACCAGGGTCGAACGGCCCAGGCGGACGCCGCGGAAACGTGCGCGAAACATGATCGGCCGTTTCGTTACCAGCCGGAAACAGTGGATGCAGGCCGGTGAAATGACATTCGCTCAGGCTGGCACCAATCCCTGACCGGAACACCCCCAAGGAGCCCATTCCATGGATGCAGGAAGCATCGCCTTCGGCGTCGCAGCGACAGCCCTCGTGCTGCTCATGACGCCCGGCCTCGCGTTCTTCTACGGCGGCCTCGTCCGCGCGAAGAGCGTCATCAGCATGATGATGATGTCGTTCGGATCCCTCGGCCTCATCGGCGTGCTGTGGATCCTCTACGGCTACAACATGTCGGCCGTCGACAGCCCGTTCGCGTTCGCGGGCAACCCCTTCAGCGACTTCGGCCTCTCGGCCCTCGCCTCGGGCGAGACCGCCAACACCGACCTCGTCGGCGTCGCATACGGCTCCACCTTCGCGATCATCACGGTCGCGCTCATCTCGGGCGCCATCGCCGACCGCGCCAAGTTCGGCGCGTGGATGATCTTCGCCGGCGTCTTCGCGACGCTCGGCTACTTCCCGATCGCCGCATGGGTCTGGGGTGGCGGCTGGATCTACAGCCTCGGCGACCTCATGGGCCTGCCGGGCGTCATCGACTACGCAGGTGGCACGGCCGTGCACATCAACGCAGGCGCGGCAGCACTCGCCCTCGCGTTCGTGCTCGGCAAGCGCGTCGGCTTCGCGAAGGGCTCGCACAAGCCGCACAACGTGCCGTTCGTGCTCCTCGGCGCCGCGATCCTCTGGTTCGGCTGGTTCGGCTTCAACGTCGGCGCCGAGTGGCTCAACGAGATGGGCAACGCGGGTCTCATCACGATCAACACGATCGGGGCGACCGCCGCATCCGTGCTCGCCTGGCTCGTGATCGAGAAGATCAAGGACGGCAAGCCCACCGCCGTCGGCGCCGCATCCGGTGCCGTCGCAGGCCTCGTCGCGATCACCCCGGCGTGCGCGAACCTCACGCCCGGCTGGGCGCTGCTGCTGGGCGTCGTCGCGGGTGCCGTCTGCGCCCTCGCGATCGAGCTGAAGTTCAAGCTCGGATTCGACGACTCGCTCGACGTCGTGGGCATCCACCTCGTCGGCGGCCTCATCGGCACGCTCTACCTCGGCTTCTTCGCCACCGACACGGGTCTCTTCCTCGGCGGTGGCGCAGGCCAGCTGGTCGTGCAGCTCATCGCGGCCTTCGGCGCCATGATCTACGCGTTCGTCGTCGCCTTCGTCATCGGCTTCGCGATCCAGAAGACCATCGGCTTCCGGGTCAAGGACGAGGACGAGCTCGCAGGCGTCGACACGATCGTCCACGGCGAGGAGGCGTACGCCTACGAGATCGAGAAGGTCTGATCGCGCAGGTCTGATCGACGCGGTCGTCGCGTCGGCAGGAGGGGCCCGGATCCGTCAGGATCCGGGCCCCTTCCTCGTGCGCTGCCGCGTCACGTTCCGTCGAGGTCGAGCGCGAGGGCGCGCAGCTGCTCGTGCAGCTCCTCGAGGCGGCCAGCGTGCCCCTCGTCGGCGACGGCGGGGGAGGCGTGGAGGCTGCGCAGGGTCGCGTCGAACATGTCCTCCATCGCTGCGCGTCGCGCGTCGCGCACGAGCTCGTCGACGAACGCGTCGTCGGCGACCGCCTCCTCGAGGCGCTCCACCAGCAGCGCGGCGATCCGCTCTCGTCGCTCGAGCGGCTCGACGTCGCCGCGCCGGAAGTCGGCGCTGTGCATCGCCTGCCCGCGACGGTTCGCGGCTCGCGCGCGGATGCGCTGCAGCCGGTGGATGCCCGAGCGCTGCTCGGCGACGATCTCGTCGGCATCCGCGCGCACGCCGGCGACGAGCGCCGCCGCGTCGAAGTCGGCGCGGTCGCGCAGCGCATCGAGCACGATGCGGTTGCGGGCGGACAGGCGCAGTCCCGTCAGCACGATCATGAGGCCCTCGTCGACCTGGTCGGTGAGCGCGTGATCGGTCGGCGGCGTGGGCGCGGGCTCGCGCTCTCGACTCCACGGCCATCGCACGATCCGAGGCTACGCGCTCGAGCGAGCGAACGATCCGGATCCGAGTCCATCGAAGTGCTTCGACCGATGCACGATGGTCTCGACCGAGGGAGGTCGACGAGACGATGACGTTCCAGAAGCCGCGACTCGACGCATTCGCATCCGCCGTGCAGCAGCGACTCGCCGCGCTGCAGCCCCGCAGGCGTCGCTCGACCGCGCAGCAGCGCCGTGCCGACGCTGCGGCGTTCGATCCGATCATGGCGCGCGAGCTCGGGATCGTGCCGATCGACGTCGCGACCGAGGAGCACGTGCTCCCGGTCGCTGGACACCGCGACGCCCGCCTGCGCGTGTACTGGCCGACGGCCGAGCGCCCGACGGTCGAGGCGGGCCTGCCGATCCTGGTGTACTTCTTCGGCGGCGGCTTCGAGCTCGCAGGCATCGACTGGGTGACGTGGGATGCGCGGTTCCGCGAGCGGGCGAGCGATGCGGGCGTCATCGTCGTGGCAGGGGAGTACTCGCACGCACCCGAGGTGCGCTTCCCGACGCAGCCGGAGCAGTGCTGGACCGTCTTCGAATGGGCCGCCGAGCATGCGCGCGACCTCGGCGGCGATCCGACGAGGATCGCGCTCGGCGGCGGATCGGCGGGCGGCAACCTCGCGAGCGCGACGGCGCTGCTGAACCTCGAGCGCACCGGGCGTCCCGTCCGGCTGCTGCTGCTCGAGGTGCCGCTGCTCGACCTGACGATGCGGCATCTGGCCTCGCAGCCCGGGGTGCCGAGGCCGCTGCTGCGCGCGCACGTGCGGATGCTCGTGCGGCAGTACCTCGGCAGCGATCGAGCGACGCGGCGCGACCCGATCGCATCGCCGCTGCTCGCGCCGACCCTGCGGGGCATGCCGCCCACCGTCATCTACACCGCAGAGCTCGACGCCCTGCGCGGCGATGGCGAGGCCTTCGCGCGCGCCTTGAGCGCTGCAGGCGTCCCCGTGGCATGCATGCGGCTCATCGGTCAGGACCACGGCTCCGCGGGCCTGCGCGGCCACGTGCCCGCCGCCGACCACCTGCACCGCGACATCGTCGCGACGCTGCGCACGCTGCACGACGACCCCACCGCCCTCTCGACGCCTGGAGGCGCCCGATGAACCTCGCCGACCTCGACCTCGACCCCGGCATCCGAGCGTGGATCGCCCGCATCGACGAGCTCGCGCCGACGATCCCGGGTCTCGACAGCGCCGAACCCGTCGCGCGCCGCGCCGCGGGCCGGCGTCTGTCCGACGCGCTCGCCGTCGACTCGACGCTGCCGATCCCCGACGGCGTCGCGGTCGAGGTGCTCGAGGTCGCAGGCAGGCACGCCCGGCGCTACCGACCGCACGGTGCCCGAGGGCACGCACCGACGCAGCTGTGGCTGCACGGCGGTGGCTTCTTCGCAGGCACGGCCGACGAGATCCTCAACGATCGCCTGCTGGCCAGGCGCGCGCTCGACGCGGGGATCCAGATCGTCTCCCTCGACTATCGCCTCGCGCCCGAGCACCCCTACCCGGCGGCCGTCGAGGATGCCGTCGCCGCGCTGCGCGACCTCGTCGAGCGCTGCGACGAGCTCGGCGTCGACGCCGTCAGGCTCGGGATCGGCGGCAACTCGGCGGGCGCCGGCGTCGCGGCGAGCACGGCGCTGCGGCTGCGCGACGCGGGCGAGCGGCTGCTCGTGCACGTCGACCTCGAGGTGCCGCCGACGGCGATGCGCGCCGTCGGGCGATCGGGCATCGACTACCGGCACGGGTTCGGCCTCGACGACCTCGACCGCCTGGCTCGGATGTACGCGGGCGAGGCAGGGGCGGCCGATGCGAACATCGCGCCGCTCGACGTCGACGACCTCACCGGCCTGCCATCGACGCTCGTGTTCGCGGCCGAGCACGACGTGCTGCGCGACATGGGCGTCGAGTACGCCGAGCGACTCCGCGCCGCAGGCGTCGACGTCGAGCTCGTCGTCGGCCGCGGCCACCTCCACGGCGCGCCCGGCCTCACGGCGATCTTCGACGGCGCCCGCCGGTGGCAGGAGCAGCACGCGCGGCTGCTCGCGACGGCCTACGCGGCGCCGCGCCCAGAGTCCTGATCGCACGACCGTGCGAACGCGGAAGGCCCCGGTCCGATCGGACCGGGGCCTTCGTCGTGGTGGGCGATACCAGACTCGAACTGATGACCTCTTCCGTGTGAAGGAAGCGCGCTACCAACTGCGCCAATCGCCCGCGACCGCTCCATCCTGCCACATCTGAGAGGTGGAACGTGACCATCGCGCACGGGCGTGACCCGGGTGCGACGCGTCGGCGACGGGCGAATGACAAGCGTGTGACCGTGCGTCGTCGGTCGATTTGCCGAGGGGGGAAGCGTGGGCTACTGTTGGTCAAGTCCGAGGGGCTCACGCCCCGAAGATGTGCGGATGTGGCGCAGTGGTAGCGCATCACCTTGCCAAGGTGAGGGTCGCGAGTTCGAATCTCGTCATCCGCTCGAGGAAACTCTCGTGGTCGAGCACGGTCCGCCGGGCTCGACCGACGTGGTGGGGTGGCCGAGTGGTCAGGCAGCGGCCTGCAAAGCCGTCTACGCGGGTTCGAATCCCGTCTCCACCTCGCAACTGGGCGATTGGCGCAGCGGTAGCGCGCTTCCCTGACACGGAAGAGGTCACTGGTTCGATCCCAGTATCGCCCACCAGACACGAAGCCCCGGCCATGACGGCCGGGGCTTCGTCGTGCGCTGGGCAGATCGGCGGGATCTCGCGCTGAGAGGACCGGATCTCGTCGGCTGGATCGCGACGCCGGCACCGGAGCCGGGGCAGACTCGCATCGTGCAGCCTCCGCGTCCGCGCCTCCTCCATCCCGCGTGGATCGTCGCCGCCGTCGCGTTCCTCGCGCTCGTCGGCGCCGCGGGGTTCCGGGCGGCACCGAGCGCGCTCATGGTGCCGCTCGAGGACGAGTTCGGCTGGACCCGCACCGAGCTGTCGCTCGCGGTCACCGTCAACCTCGTGCTGTTCGGGCTGACGGCGCCGTTCGCCGCGGCGCTCATGGCGCGCTTCGGCATGCGGCGCGTCACGACGATCGCGCTCCTGCTCGTCGCGAGCGGTGCCGCGCTGTCGATCACGGCGACCGCGCCCTGGATGCTCGTGGTCACGTGGGGCCTCATGATCGGCCTCGGCACGGGCTCGATGGCGCTCGTGTTCGCCGCGACCGTCGCCGACCAGTGGTTCGTGCGCAGCCGCGGCCTCGTCGTCGGCGTGCTCACCGCAGGCAGCGCGACGGGGCAGCTCGTGTTCCTGCCCCTCATCGCGCTCCTCGTCGAGGGTGCGGGCTGGCGGCAGGCGTCGCTGCTCGTGGCAGCGGGCGCGCTCGTGGTCGTGCCGCTCGTGCTGCTGTTCCTGCGCAACCGGCCCGCCGACCTCGGCACGACGCCGTACGGCGCACCGGAGGGGTGGTCGCCGCCGGTGCGCTCGAGCGGCAACGCCGTGCGCGCCGCGCTGTCGACGCTGCGCCGTGCGAGCCGCTCCCGCACCTTCTGGGCGCTCGCCGCAGGCTTCGCGATCTGCGGTGCCACGACGAACGGGCTCGTCGGCACCCACTTCATCCCCAGCGCCCACGACCACGGCATGGCGACGACGACCGCCGCGGGCCTCCTCGCGCTCGTGGGGATCTTCGACGTCGTCGGCACCATCGCATCCGGCTGGCTCACCGACCGGGTGAACCCGCGCATCCTGCTCGCCGCGTACTACGCGGGCCGCGGCGTCGGGCTCGCGTCGCTGCCGGTGCTGCTGTCGGACTCGGTGAGCCCACCGCTCATCCTCTTCGTCGTCATCTACGGGCTCGACTGGGTGGCCACGGTGCCGCCCACCGTGGCGATCTGCCGCGAGATCTTCGGTGTGGACGGCCCCATCGTCTTCGGCTGGGTGTTCGCCTCGCACCAGATCGGCGCCGCGATCGCCGCGACCGTCGCCGGCCTCATCCGCGACTCGACGGGGGAGTACACGCTCGCGTGGTTCGGCGCGGCCGGCCTCTGCGTCGTCGCGGCCGTCGTGAGCATCGGCATCTCCAGGCGCCCACGCACCCTCGATCCCGTCGGCTGAGCGCGTCGGGGCTCGCACCGCGCGGATCGAGGCCGACATCCAGGAGTGCTGCCGCGACGGATCCCACGATGTGCTCGACGGGCGATCCGGCGTCCGCGTCCGCGCCTACGATGGTCGGGTGACCACCGGATTCGACCTCTTCACCGACCGTGCCGTCGTCGCCATGCGCGTCGACGGCGAGCTCCAGGACCTCGCACGCGAGGTGACGGACACGCAGACGGTCGAGCCCGTGACGATCGACAGCGAGGACGGCCTCGCCATCCTGCGCCACTCGGCGGCGCACGTGCTCGCGCAGGCGGTGCAGCGCGTCAACCCGGAGGCGCGGCTCGGCATCGGCCCGCCCATCCACGACGGCTTCTACTACGACTTCGACGTCGCGGAGCCCTTCACGCCGGAGGACCTCAAGGCGCTGTCGAAGGAGATGGACCGCATCATCCGCGAGGGTCAGCGCTTCACGCGCCGCGTCGTCACCGAGGACGAGGCGCGCGCCGAGCTCGCGAACGAGCCGTACAAGCTCGAGCTCATCGGCCTCAAGGGCCCGAGCGACGAGGCGTCGGTCGAGGTCGGCGGCGGCGAGCTCACGATCTACGACAACGTGAACCGCGACGGCGAGACGGTCTGGAAGGACCTCTGCCGCGGCCCGCACCTGCCGTCCACCCGCATGGTCGGCAACGGATCCGCGCTCATGCGCGTCGCTGCCGCCTACTGGCGCGGCTCCGAGAAGAACCCGCAGCTGCAGCGCATCTACGGCACGGCATGGCCCTCGAAGGACGAGCTGCGTGCCTACCGGGCTCGCCTCGAGGAGGCCGCGAAGCGCGACCACCGCAAGCTCGGCACCGACCTCGACCTGTTCTCGATCCCTGAGGAGATCGGGTCGGGGATGGCGGTCTTCCACCCCCGCGGTGGCATCATCCGCAAGGAGATCGAGGACTACATGCGGGAGCGGCTCGCTGCCTCCGGCTACGAGTTCGTGTACACGCCCCACATCACGAAGTCGACCCTGTTCGAGGTCAGCGGCCACCTCGACTGGTACAAGGACGGCATGTTCCCGGCGATGCACCTCGACGAGGAGCTGGACGCGGACGGGCAGGTGACGCGCCAGGGGCAGGACTACTACCTGAAGCCGATGAACTGCCCGATGCACAATCTCATCTTCCGGTCGCGCGGACGGTCGTATCGTGAGCTCCCGCTGCGCCTGGCCGAGTTCGGCACCGTGTACCGCTACGAGAAGAGCGGCACGCTCTCGGGCCTCACTCGCGTGCGCGGCCTCACCCAGGACGACGCCCACATCTACGTCACCCCCGACCAGGTCAAGGACGAGCTCGCTAGCCAGCTGCAGTTCGTGCTCGAGACCCTTCGCGGCTACGGCCTCGACGACTTCTATCTCGAGCTGTCGACGAAGGACCCCGTGAAGTTCGTCGGCTCCGACGACGTCTGGGACGAAGCGACGGCCACGTTGCGCGAGGTCGCGACGGAGTCCGGGCTCGAGCTCGTCGAGGATCCGGGCGGGGCCGCGTTCTACGGTCCGAAGATCTCCGTGCAGGCGCGCGACGCCATCGGACGTACGTGGCAGCTGTCGACCGTGCAGCTCGACTTCAACCTGCCGGAGCGATTCGACCTGGAGTACACGGGTGCAGACGGCGCGCGTCACCGACCCGTCATGATCCACCGCGCGCTGCTCGGATCGATCGAGCGATTCTTCGCCATCCTGCTCGAGCACTACGCGGGTGCGTTCCCCGCGTGGCTCGCGCCCGTGCAGGTCGTCGGCATCCCCGTCGCCTCGGACTACGCCGACTACCTCGACGACATCGCGAGCCGACTGCGCGCCAAGGGCGTGCGCATCGACGTCGACCACTCCGACGAGCGCATGCAGAAGAAGATCCGCACGCACACGCTCGCGAAGGTGCCCTTCCAGCTCATCGCGGGTGGCAAGGACGCCGAGGCGGGCAGCGTCTCGTTCCGCTTCCTCGACGGCACGCAGGAGAACGGCGTGCCCGTCGACGACGCCATCGCCCGCATCCTCGAGGCCATCGAGACGCGGCAGACCGAGCTGGTCGCCTGATGCCGAGCGCCGACGGCCGTGGGCCAGGGGACTTCCCCGCGGCCGACGACCCGGCGCGCGAGGCCGGCGCGCCCACGTGGATGTCGTCGGAGCTGCCGGGCGTCCCCGACGAGTTCCAGCGGCTGTGGACGCCGTATCGCATGGCGTACATCCAGCAGGGCCAGCAGCCCGAGCAGCACGCGTGCCCGTTCTGCGTCGCGCCGACGCTCGCCGACGACGCCGGCCTCGTCGTGCACCGCGGCCGCACGGCGTTCGTGATCATGAACCTGTTCCCGTACAACACGGGCCACGTCATGGTGTGCCCGTACCGGCACGTCGCGACCTACGACCTCGCGACGACCGAGGAGGTCGCCGAGATCGCGCTGCTCACGCAGCAGGCCATGCGCACGATCTCGGCCGTCTCCGGCAACGACGGCTGCAACATCGGCATGAACCAGGGCAGGGTCGCGGGGGCCGGCATCGCCGACCACCTGCATCAGCACATCGTGCCGAGGTGGGCGACGGACGCCAACTTCTTCCCGATCATCGCGAAGACGAAGGCGCTGCCGAGGCTCATCGAGGAGGTCCGCGCCGAGCTGCAGGCGGCGTGGATCTCCTGACCGACGTCAGCTGCAGGGCGTCGTGAGCGCGATGGTCACCGACTCGCCGGACACGCCGGCGGCGGCGAACTCCGTCGAGAACGTGCCGCCCTCGAAGGTGGCAGGCGCCGTCTCGTCGCTCTGGAAGTACGCGGCGTCGCCGTCGGAGAGCAGGAACCCCGCCGCTGCCCACGAGCCCGTCTCGTTCGACCCGGTGCCCACGAGCGAGCCCGACTCGTCGTCGGACGAGCTCGTGATGAGCGCGGTCTCGCCGAAGACGAGGCAGTCGATCGTGCCGCCCCACGAGCCCACGGGCTGGCCGTCGATCGTGACGGTGGACCCGGTCGATGCCGGCGCGTCCGTGCTGGACGGCTCGGGGTCGGCGGGCTCGCTCGACTCGCTCGTCTCCGGCGCGCTCGTGGCGGGCGTCGACGGAGCCGTGGTCGGATCGCTCGTCGTGGGCGCCTCCGGGGCGAGCGGGGGAGGCGAGAGCACGCACCCCGTGAGCGCGAACGCGGCGAGCGCGATGGTGGCGAGAGGGAGCAGACGGCGAGAGACCATGCACGCATCGTCGCACCGTCTGCTGGACGAGCGCCGACGATAGCCTCTGCGGCATGCAGCTCTACTCGGCACGTCCTGATCGCCGTGCGTGGCAGATCGCGGGCGACCTCCTCGCCCTCGGCGTGCTCGTCGTCGCGATCTGGCTCGCAGGGCAGGTCACGCGGTCGATCGACTCGCTCGCGCGCTTCGGTGTGCAGATGCAGGATGCGGGCAGCCAGCTCTCGCAGACGCTGCTGGGTGCGGCCGAGGGGCTCGAGGGCATCCCGCTCGTCGGCGACGGGCTCGGTGCACCGTTCGTCGACGCCTCGAGCGCCGCCGACGACCTCGCGAGCGCGGGGCGAACCCTCGAGGTCGCGATCCACGCGCTCGCCGCGGCCGCCGGGGCGGCGACGTGGATCGTGCCCGTGCTCGTGCTCATCGCCGTGTGGCTGGTGCCGCGCGTGCGGTTCGCGCTGCGCTCGGCCGAGACGGCACGCGTGGCCGCGACGCCCGCCGGGCGCGACCTGCTCGCGCTGCGTGCGCTCGTCGCTCGGCCCCTGCGCGAGCTGCAGGCCGTCGCGCCCGACCCGTTGCGCGCCATCCGCGACGGGGACGACGCCGTGCTCGACGCGCTCGCCCGGCTCGAGCTCGCCGCCTCCGGCGTGCGTCGGCGCCCGCAGTCGCCGGCGCCGTCGGTAGACTGATCCGTCGACCGACCGGGAGGGCATGTGTCCGGACATTCCAAGTGGGCCACGACGAAGCACAAGAAGGCCGTCATCGACGGCCGCCGTGCCAAGTCGTTCGCGAAGCTCATCAAGAACATCGAGGTCGCCGCGAAGCTCGGCGGCGCAGACCTCGCAGGCAACCCGACGCTGTACGACGCCGTGCAGAAGGCCAAGAAGACGTCGGTGCCCAACGACAACATCGACCGCGCCATCAAGCGCGGCGCCGGCATCTCCGGCGACGCGATCGAGTACACGACGATCATGTACGAGGGCTACGCAGGCGGCGGCGTCGCGCTCATGGTCGAGTGCCTCACCGACAACAAGAACCGCGCAGCCGCCGAGGTGCGCACCGCGATGAGCCGCAACGGCGGCACGATGGCCGATCCCGGCTCCGTCGCGTACAACTTCCATCGCAAGGGCGTCGTGTCGGTCACGAAGACCGACGACGTCACCGAGGACGACATCCTGCTCGCCGTGCTCGACGCCGGCGCCGAGGAGGTCATCGACCAGGGCGGAGGGTTCGAGATCCTCTCCGAGCCGACCGACCTCGTCGCCGTGCGCACGGCGCTCGTCGAGGCGGGCATCGACTACGACGCCGCCGACGCCGAGTTCGTCGCCGACCTCACGATCGAGGTCGATGCGGAGACGGCACGCAAGGTCATGCGCCTGATCGACGCGCTCGAGGACTCCGACGACGTGCAGAACGTGTTCTCGAACTACGCCCTCAGCGCCCAGGCGCGGGCCGAGCTCGACGCCGAGGACGAGGACTAGGGCGAGCGGGGTCGAGCGACCGTGCGCATCCTCGGCATCGACCCCGGCCTCACGAGGTGCGGCGTCGGCGTCGTCGACGCCGACGGCCGAGCCGTCGCCCTCGTGTCGGTCGACGTGCTGCGCTCGGGTGCCGACGAGGCCCTCGAGCATCGGCTGCACCGCATCGCCACCGGCATCGAGTCGGCGATCGCCGAGCACCGTCCCGACGCGATCGCGCTCGAGCGCGTCTTCGTGCAGCAGAACGTGCGCACCGTGATGGGCGTCGCGCAGATCTCGGGCCTCGTGCTGCGGGCGGCTGCTGCGAACGGCATCCCGATCGAGCTGCACACGCCCAGCGAGGTCAAGGCAGCCGTCACCGGCTACGGGCAGGCGGACAAGCGGCAGGTCGGCGCCATGGTGCAGCGCATCCTGCGGCTCGACGCCGCGCCGCGGCCCGCCGACGCCGCCGACGCCCTCGCGATCGCGATCTGCCATGCGTGGAGCGCCCGCAGCGTCGCGCCGTCTGCCGCGCTCACGCCCGCGCAGCAGGCGTGGCAGGCCGCAGAGCGCGCGTCCCGCCGCTGAGGGGGCTGCCGGGGCCGGCCGACGGCGCGGCGACACGGGCGCGTCGGCCGTCGAACCTAGGCTGGAGTCCATGATCGCCAGGCTCGACGGCACGGTGCTGGGCGCCGCAGGCACCCGCATCGTCGTCGGCGTCGGCGGCCTCGGCCTCGCCGTCGCGGTCACGCCGCAGCAGTCGCTCGTCGCGACCGTCGGCTCGACGATCGCGCTCCACACGACGCTCATCGTGCGGGAGGACGACATGTCGCTCTACGGCTTCGGCACGCAGGCGGAGCTCGACGCGTTCGACCTGCTGCGCGGCGTCTCGGGCGTGGGCCCGAAGTCGGCGCTCGGCGTGCTCAGCCACATGACGCCCGACCAGCTCGCCGACGCCGTCGAGCGCGAGGACGAGCGGTCGTTCAAGGCCGTGAGCGGCATCGGGCCCAAGACCGCGCGGCTCATCATCGTGCAGCTCGCCGGCAAGATCCACGCCGCAGCGCCCTCCGCGGGCATCCCAGGCGACGCGGGCGCCGACGTGCTCGTCGCGCTCACGGGCCTCGGCTGGCCGGAGCGGCAGGCGCGCGCCGCCCTCGAGGCCGTCGGCGCGCAGGCCGACGCGGGCTCGCTGCTGCGCGCCGCGCTCGCAGAGCTCGGGCCGCGCGCATGACCGACGAGCACGTGCAGCCGGAGGCGACGGGCGACGAGATCGCCTTCGAGGGCGCGCTGCGCCCCGGCTCGCTCGCCGAGTTCGTCGGCCAGCCGAAGGTGCGAGGGCAGCTCGAGGTGCTGCTGCGTGCCGCAGCGCTGCAGGAGCGCAGCCCCGATCACATCCTGCTCGCCGGGCCTCCCGGCCTCGGCAAGACGACGCTGGCGATGATCATCGGCACCGAGACCGGCCGTGCCGTGCGGCTGTCGTCGGGCCCCGCCATCCAGCACGCCGGCGATCTGGCCGCCGTCCTCAGCGCGCTGACGCCCGGCGACGTGCTCTTCATCGACGAGGTCCACCGCATGGCGCGCTCCGCCGAGGAGATGCTGTACCTCGCGATGGAGGACTTCCGCATCGACATCATGGTCGGCAAGGGCGCAGGGGCCACGTCGATCCCGCTCGAGCTCGCACCCTTCACCCTCGTCGCCGCCACGACGCGCGCCGGCATGCTCCCGAGTCCGCTGCGCGACCGCTTCGGGTTCACCGCCCACCTCGAGTTCTACGATCCCGCCGACCTCGAGCGCGTGCTGCGCCGCTCGGCAGCCCTGCTCGAGGTGCCGCTGCCCGACGAGGCGATGGCCGAGCTCGCCAGGCGCAGCCGTGGCACGCCGCGCATCGCGAACCGCCTGCTGCGACGGGTGCGCGACTGGCTGCTCGTGCACGACGACAGCGACGGCATCGAGGCCGTGCGCGCCGCGCTGCTGCTCTACGACGTCGACGAGGCCGGGCTCGACCGGCTCGACCGTGCCGTGCTCCACAGCATCGCGCACCGATTCCGCGGCGGTCCCGTGGGTCTGTCGACGCTCGCGGCGTCGATCGGCGAGGACGCCGACACCATCGCGTCGGTCGTCGAGCCGTACCTCGTGCGCGAGGGCATGCTGGCGCGCACGCCCCGCGGCCGCATCGCGACGCCCGAGGGGCTCGCCCATGCGGGCGTGCTCGTCCAGCCCACATTGGACGATCGACTATGATCGTCGGGTCCGTGCCTGCGCGTGCGCGCATCGTCGCCCGGACCCATCCGCACTTCGACTGAAGCGACTTCCACATGCACCTCCTTCCTCAGACCGCGAACGAGAACGCTCAGGGCGGCATCCCGTTCGACCCGCTGACGATCGGCATGCTGCTGATCCTCGCGGTGCTGATCTTCTTCATGTTCCGCAACAGCAAGAAGCGCAAGGCGCAGGCCGCCCAGCTGCAGGACAAGATGGTCCCCGGTGCGCAGGTCATGACGAACTTCGGCCTGTTCGGCGAGCTCGTGGCGATCGACGAGGAGAGCAACGAGGCGCTCATCGAGGTCGCACCCGGCACGACGCTGCGCGTGCACCGTCAGGTGCTCGCTCGCGTCGTCGACGACGAGACGGTCGCTGAGACGCCTGCCGACGACGCCGAGACCACCGGCGACGGCACCACCACCGAGCGCCCGTAGTGGCGCGGGCGCGGGCGCGCACCGGGCGCGCACTCATCTGGCTCGTCGTGATCGGCGCGGTCTTCGCTGCGCTGAACTGGGCGAGCATCGCAGGCGGCGGCTCGTGGACGCCGCGCCTCGCCCTCGACCTCGAGGGCGGCACGCAGGTCATCCTCACGCCGCAGCTCCAGGAGGGCGAGCAGGTCACCGAGGAGCAGCTGACCCAGGCCGTCGAGATCATCCGCGACCGCGTCGACGCCTCCGGCGTCTCCGAGTCCGAGATCACGACGCAGGGCGGCCAGAACATCGTCGTGTCGATCCCAGGCGAGGTCGACGACGCGACGATGGACCGGCTGCAGTCGAGCGCCCGCATGGAGTTCCGCCCCGTCCTCACCGTCGCTGCCGCGCTCACCCCGGAGGAGATCGCGGCGAACGAGGCCGCGATCGAGGCGACGCCGCCCGTCGACGACCCGGCTGCGGCGGCCCCCGCCGACGCCTCTGACCTCGCGTGGATCACGCCGACGCTCGAGGCCGAGTTCGGCACGTTCGACTGCGCGGCCCTCGAGGACCCGGAGCGCGGCGAGCAGCCGACCGACGAGCCGCTCATCACGTGCAGCGAGACGAGCGACGCGCGCTACATCCTCGGACCCGTCGAGGTCGAGGGCGCCGACATCTCCGACGCCTCATCCGGCCAGGCGACGACGTCGACCGGTGCCGTGACCGGCGAGTGGGAGGTGCGCCTCCAGCTCGATGCCGAGGGCACCGAGGCCTTCGACGAGGTCACGAGCCGCATCACGAGCCTCGAGAGCCCGCGCAACCAGTTCGCCGTCGTGCTCGACGGCGCCGTGATCATCGCGCCGCAGTCGAACGCCGTCATCACGAACGGCGAGGCGTCCATCACGGGTGGCTTCGACCAGGACAGCGCCTCGTCGCTCGCCGACCAGCTGAAGTTCGGCTCGCTGCCGATCGGCTTCGAGGTGCAGTCGGAGGAGACCATCGCCGCGACGCTCGGCGAGAGCCAGCTGCAGGCGGGCATCATCGCAGGCATCATCGGCCTCATCCTGGTCATCGGCTACTCGATCTTCCAGTACCGGGCGCTCGCGGGGGTGACGATCGCGTCGCTGCTCATCGCAGCAGGACTCACCTACCTCGTCATCACGTGGCTGTCGTCGGCCGAGGGCTACCGACTGTCGCTCGCCGGCGTCACGGGCCTCATCATCTCGATCGGCCTCGTCGCCGACTCGTTCATCGTGTACTTCGAGCGCGTGCGCGACGAGCTGCGCGACGGGCGTGCGCTCACGAGCGCCGTCGAGGCAGGCTGGCGTCGTGCATGGCGCACGATCCTCGCCTCGAAGGCGCTCAACCTGCTCGCGGCCGTCGTGCTCTACCTCGTCGCCGTCGGCAACGTCCGCGGCTTCGCGTTCACGATCGGCATCACGGCGATCATCGACCTCATCGTCGTCGCGCTCTTCACGCATCCGATGCTGCAGCTCGTGGCACGGACGCGCTTCTTCTCCGGCGGCCACCCGCTGTCGGGTCTCGACCCGAAGGCGCTGGGCGCGGTCTACCGCGGCCGTGCGCAGTTCCGCGACCCCGTCGCAGCTGGCAAGGGTGCGACGAGCTCGCGCGAGGCGCAGCGCCGCCAGTCGATCGCCGAGCGCAAGGCATCCGCCTCGACAGAGCAGGAGCGGTGATGGCATCCCTCACCCAGTTCGGCAACCGCCTCTACACGGGCGAGACCTCGTTCCCGTTCGTGGCGCGACGCAAGACGTGGTTCCTCGTCGCCCTCGCGGTGCTCGCCCTGTGCATCCTCGGCCCCATCCTGCGCGGCGGGTTCGAGTTCGGCATCGAGTTCCGCGGCGGCAGCGAGTTCCGCATCTCGGGCGTCGAGCAGGTCGACGAGCAGGTCGCCTCCGACGCCGTCACGAGCGTGCTCGGCGCCCAGCAGGTGCCGAACGTCGCCCAGATCGGCCAGGACGGCCTGCGCGTGCAGACCGAGCAGCTCTCGGACGGCGACACCGTCGAGATCCGCGACGCCCTCGCCGCGGCGCTCGACGTCGACGCGAGCGAGATCACGTCGTCGTTCGTCGGTCCGTCGTGGGGGCAGGACATCACGCGCCAGGCCATCATCGGCCTCATCGCGTTCGTCCTGCTCGCAGCCGTGATCATGGCGTTCTACTTCCGCACCTGGAAGATGTCGATCGCTGCCCTCGCGTCGCTCGTCTTCACGCTCGTCGTGACGCTCGGCATCTACGGCACCGTCGGATTCGAGATCACGCCGGCCGCCGTGATCGGCTTCCTCACGATCCTGTCGTACTCGCTGTACGACGTCGTGGTCGTGTTCGACAAGGTCAGGGAGCAGACGGCGCCAGGCACGTCGGGCTCGTTCCTCGACAACATCAACCTCGCGGTGAACCAGACCCTCGTGCGCTCGATCAACACCTCGGTGATCGCGGCGCTGCCGACGGCGTCGATCCTGTTCATCGGCTCGTTCCTGCTGGGCGCCGGCACGCTGCGCGACATCTCGCTCGCGCTGCTCATCGGCACGCTCGTGGGCGCGTGGGCGACGCTGTTCGTCGCGGCACCGCTCTACGGGCAAATGCGCCAGGGCGACGAGATCGGCGAGGCGAAGGCCAAGCGGCCCTCGGAGCGCGGCGCGGTCGTCTGACGATCGCGCGCGGGGGCAGGATGGACGCATGAGCGAGACGCAGACCACAGGCGCGTTTCGCACCCTGCTGCCATTCCTGTTCTCGCGGTCGAACCGCGCTGGCGCGATCGACGACCTGATCCGCACGGTCAAGGGACACCATCCGAAGGCCGACACCGGCCTCATCCAGCGTGCCTACATCGTCGCCGAGCGCGCCCACCAGGGCCAGTTCCGCAAGTCGGGCGAGCCGTACATCACCCACCCCGTCGCGGTCGCGCAGATCCTCGCCGACCTCGGCATCGGGCCGGTGACGATCGCAGCCGCGCTGCTCCACGACACCGTGGAGGACACCGAGTACACGCTCGACCAGTGCCGTGCCGACTTCGGCGACGAGGTCGCGATGCTCGTCGACGGCGTCACGAAGCTCGACAAGCTGCAGTACGGCGAGGCCGCGCAGGCCGAGACGATGCGCAAGATGGTCGTCGCGATGGCGAAGGACATCCGCGTCCTCGTCATCAAGCTCGCCGATCGCCTGCACAACGCACGCACGTGGGGCTTCGTCTCGAGCGAGTCCGCGCAGCGCAAGGCGCGCGAGACGATCGAGATCTACGCGCCGCTCGCGCATCGCCTCGGCATCCAGGCGATGAAGACCGAGCTCGAGGACCTGTCGTTCGCCGTCCTCAACCCGAAGGTCTACGTCGAGATCAAGAACCTCGTCGAGGGGCGGGCGCCAGAGCGCGACCGCTACATGGAGGAGGTCGTGCAGGCGCTCGTCGACGACATGCGCGGCGCACGCATCAAGGGCCGCGTCACGGGTCGGCCGAAGCAGTACTACTCGATCTACACGAAGATGCAGGTGCGCGGCCACGAGTTCGCCGACATCTACGACCTCGTGGGCGTGCGGGTCATCGTGCCGAGCGTGCGCGACTGCTACGCGGTGCTCGGGCAGATCCACGCGCGATGGAAGCCGATGCCCGGCCGCATGAAGGACTACATCGCGACGCCGAAGTTCAACCTGTACCAGTCGCTGCACACGACGGTCGTCGGCCCGGAGGGGCGGCACGTCGAGATCCAGATCCGCACGGAGGAGATGCATCGCCGCGCCGAGTACGGCGTCGCGGCGCACTGGAAGTACAAGCAGGGCGGCGGCCAGGCGGTCACAGGCGAGGACATGGCGTGGCTCGCCCACCTCAACGACTGGCAGGCGGACACGCAGGACCCGGGGGAGTTCCTCGACTCGCTGCGCTTCGAGATCGGTGCGAAGGAGGTGTACGTCTTCACGCCGAAGGGCAAGGTCGTGGGGCTGCCTGCCGGTGCGACGCCCGTCGACTTCGCGTACGCCGTGCACACCGAGGTCGGCCACCGCACGATGGGGTCGAAGGTCAACGGCAGGCTCGTGCCGCTCGACACGCGCGTGCAGACCGGTGACGTCGTCGAGGTGTTCACCTCGAAGAACCCCGACGCGGGCCCCAGCCAGGACTGGCTGTCGTTCGTGCAGAGCGCGAGGGCGCGCAACAAGATCCGTCAGTGGTTCACCCGCGAACGTCGCGACGAGGCGATCGAGCAGGGGCGCGACGCGATCGCGAAGGCCATGCGCAGGCACAACCTGCCGCTGCAGCAGCTCATGAGTCGCGAGTCGTTCGTCGAGGTCGCCTCCGCGATGGGCTACGACGACGTCAACGGGCTCTACGCCGCCGTCGGCGAGGGCCACGTCTCGACGCAGTCGGTGCTCGAGAAGGTCGTGGCAGGCCTGCAGGGGGCCGTCGACGAGGACGAGTTCATCCCCGTCAGCCCCTCGCGCAGCGCGCAGACTCGCACGTCGTCGTCTGGCGTGCTCGTGCGCGGCGCCGACGACATCCTCGTGAAGCTGTCGAAGTGCTGCACGCCCGTGCCAGGGGACGACATCGTCGGCTTCGTCACGCGCGGCCAGGGCGTCAGCGTGCACCAGCGGTCATGCCCGAACGTGCAGGGCCTGCTCGCCGAGCCCGAGCGCATGATCGAGGTGTCGTGGGCGGACAACGTGAAGAGCGTGTTCCTCGTGCACATCCAGGTCGAGGCGCTCGACCGCTCCGGCCTGCTCTCGGACGTCACGCGCGTGCTGAGCGAGCACCATGTCAACATCCTCTCGGCGTCGGTGCAGACCGGCACCGACCGCCTCGCGATCAGCAGGTTCGTCTTCGAGATGGGCGACACGACGCATCTCGACCGCGTGCTCAACGCCGTGCGTCGCATCGACGCCGTCTACGACGTCTACCGCGTCACGGGCGGCTGACGCCGGGAGCGCGCAGCGCGAGCTCCTCGAGGCGTGCGAGCGAGCGCGCGACGCCCCTGCGTCCCGAGACGGGGATCGCCCAGCGCGCCTCGCGCTCGTCGTCGACGAGCAGTCGGATCGCGGTGCGCGCCGTGTCGTCGTAGGGCTCGTCGGCGAGCAGGTCCACCGCGGTGCGCAGCCTGCCCGTCACGCGTGCGCCATCGACGTCGAGGCACGTGTCGAGCGCGACGCGGCGGATGACCGCCCGGCAGCCGGCGGGCACGTCGGCGCGGCGATGGCGCAGCGTCGCCACGTCGACGACCGCAGGCAGCGGTGCTGCGCCGTGCACCCACGCGGCCGCGAGCCCCGACACGATGTGCGCAGGGCCCAGCGGCAGCCGCAGCGCACGGAGGCGATCGGCGGGGGAGATGACGCGGTCGAGGTGGCGCGCGGAGGCGGCGAGGTCGACGAGATCGCCATCGAGGCGCATCGCGGAGCGTTCGGCGTCGGAGAGCATGCGCGCAGCGTGCCGCACGCCGCGCATGCCACAGGGCGCCGATCCCCACTGCTGTGGAGAACGGCGCCCTGTGGTGTCGTCGCCGAGCGCGTCAGCGCGCGGAGGCGACCACGGCGAGCCACTCGCGCTTCGTGGCGAGCTCCGCCTCGAGGCTCGTGACCTTCGCGGCGTCCTTCGAGGCCCTCGCGGCCTCGAGGGCTGCCTCGAGCTGCTCGATCGACTCCTCGAGCTGACCGGCGAGCCCCTCGGAGCGTGCCTTGCGCTCGGGGTTCGTGCGGTCCCAGTGGTCGTCGTCGAGCTTGCGCACGTGCGCCTCGATGCGGCGCATGCCGTCCTCGACCTCGCGCACCGCCTCACGCGGGACGCGACCGATCTCGTCCCACCGACGCTGCAGGGCGGTGAGCGTGTCGCGAGCCTTGACCCGATCGGTGGCCTGCAGCAGCGGCTGCGCCTCCGCGAGGATGGCGCGCTTGGCCTCGAGGTTCTCGCCCTGCTCGCCGTCGACGACGGCGCTGGCCTCGGACTTCGCCTGGAAGAGCACGTCGCCTGCGGCCTTGAAGTCGGCCCAGAGCGCGTCGTCGACCTTGCGACCGGCTCGTCCTGCCGCCTTCCACTCGTCGAGCAGCGACCGGTACGCGGGGATGCCGTCTGCGCCCTTGGGAGCCAGCGCCTGCGCGCGCTCGACGAGCGCCTGCTTGCGCGTGCGCGCGTCCTTGTGCTGCGAGTCGAGCTCGGAGAAGAACGCCCTGCGACCCTGCTCGACGGTCTGCCGCGCGTCGCGGAAGCGACGCCACAGCGCGTCGGCGACGGGCTTCGGGATGCGGGGCCCGTCCTTCTGCGCCGTCTGCCAGCGCTGGAAGAGGGCATCGAGCTCCTGGCTCGCCTGCTTCCACTGCACCTGCTTCGGGTCGCGCGCGGCGAGCGCCTCTGCTGCGGCGACGATGGCCTCGCGGTCTGCGACCGCCGCCTCCGTCTCCTTGAGCGCCTCGGCCCGCTGCTCGGCGCTCAGCTCCTCGAGCTTGCCTGCGAGGGCATCGATCCGCGTCAGCAGAGCCTCGAGGTCGCCGACGGCGTTGGCGCCCACGATCGACTCGCGCAGATGGCGGGAGGCCTTCTGCACGTCGCTCGCGGAGGCGCCTGCGCGCGATCGCTGCTCGAGCAGGCGCACCTGCCCTTCGAGATCTGCGTACTTGCGCTGGAAGTAGGCGAGCGCCTCATCGGGGCTCGCGTCGGGGTACTGGCCGACCTCACGCCACTGCTCGCCCTCACGGACGGAGACGGTGCCATGCTCGTCGACGCGGCCCCACGGGTTCGCGTCCATGGGTTCAGGCTACTTCACGCGAGGCGCGTCATTCGACGGTCGCGGCCTCGATCGTCACCGGGTTCAGCGGCGCGCCGTCCTGCGGCGCTGCTCCGGTCGCCGGATCGGGCGCCGTGCCAGCCGAGATCACGTCGTCGACGAGCTGGTCGAGCCCGCTCGTGACGGTGCCGACGACCGAGTAGCCGCCTGCGGCGTCGCTGGGGATGTCGGTCTCGCCGTAGACGATGAAGAACTGGTGGCCGTTGGAGTTGCCGTCGCCGCTGGCACGGGCCATCGCGATGGTGCCGGCGGCGTAGACGTCGTCGCTCGGGGCGTTCTCGATCGGCCCGTACTGGTAGCTCGGGTCGCCGGCACCCGTGCCGTCGATGGAGCCGCACTGCAGCACCTCGAACCGCTCGGCGGTGGTGAGGCGATGGCACGACTTGCCTGCGTAGTAGCCGGTCTGGATGTCGTTGATGACGGCGGAGACCGCCTGCGGCGCCAGCTCGCCGTCGAGCTCGATGCCGAGCTCCACGCCGTTGATCGTGAGCGAGCCCGTCCATGCGCGACCCTCGGCGAGCGAGGCGTCCGGCACGGCCTCGGACACGACGGGCTCGTCGGTGGCCGAGGGGGCGGGGGACTCCGACGCCGCTGCGTCGTCGGTCGCCGTGGAGTCGACGTACCACCACTGGCCGAGGCCGGCGAGGGTGCCGACGACGACGACCGCGGCGATGGCGATGACGTTGTCGCGACGCAGCCTGCGCTGCTTGCGCTCGTGCACGGTGCGGCGCGCGCGGTAGTCGCGGACCCGCCGCTGCTGCTCCTTGGTGCTCGTCACCGATGGTCTCCCGTCTGGATCGCTCGGATGAGCATACGTGCTCCGTCTGTGGCGGACGCCGCCGCGTCGGTGGCCGACCGTACGATGGGGGCATGGCGAACGCGGGGCTCGGATCGTCGACGGCGCCGCTCGCGGTTCGCATGCGACCACGATCGCTCGACGAGGTCGTCGGGCAGCGGCATCTGCTGCGCGACGGCTCTCCGCTGCGGCGGCTCGCGACGCCCGGGGCGCGCAGCGGGCAGTCCGTCATCCTGTGGGGTCCGCCAGGCACGGGCAAGACGACGATCGCGCAGGCGATCGCCGCCTCGAGCGATCGCCGATTCGTCGAGCTCAGCGCCGTGACCGCCGGCGTGAAGGACGTCAGGCAGGTCATGGAGGAGTCGCTGTCGACGCGCGACCTCTACGACTCGCAGACGGTGCTGTTCCTCGACGAGATCCACCGCTTCACGAAGGCGCAGCAGGATGCGCTGCTGCCCGGCGTCGAGAACGGCTGGGTCACCCTCATCGCGGCGACGACCGAGAATCCGTCGTTCAGCGTCATCAGCCCGCTGCTGTCGCGGTCGCTGCTGCTCACGCTCGAGCAGCTGCCGGACGACGAGCTCGGCGGCCTGCTCGACCGCGCCGTCGCCGACCCGAGGGGGTTCGGCGGCCGCGTGCGCCTCGACGACCCCGCGCGAGCAGCGATCGTGCGCCTCGCGTCCGGCGACGCGCGGCGCGCGCTGACCGTGCTCGAGGCGGCCGGGTCGCACGTCCTGTCGCTCGCGGAGCGCGACGCCGTCGCGGACGACGAGGTCGAGGCACCGCTCGTCACCGACGAGGTCGTCGCCGAGAGCGTCGATGCGGCGCTGCTGCGCTACGACCGGCAGGGCGACGAGCACTACGACGTCATCAGCGCGTTCATCAAGTCGGTGCGCGGCTCGGATCCCGACGGCGCCCTGCACTGGCTCGCCCGCATGATCGAGGCGGGGGAGGACGCGAGGTTCATCGGCAGGCGCCTCATCATCCTCGCGTCGGAGGACGTCGGCATGGCCGACCCGCAGGGGCTCGTGATCGCGACGGCGGCAGCGCAGGCCGTACAGCTCATCGGCATGCCGGAGGGGCGGATCCCGCTCGCGGAGGCGACCGTCTACCTCGCGACGGCGCCGAAGTCGAACCGGTCGTACAAGGGCGTCGACGCCGCGATCGCCGACGTCCGGCGCGGCGCCTTCGGGCGTGTGCCGACGCATCTGCGCGACGCGCACTACCCGGGCGCCAAGCGGCTCGGTCACGGCAAGGGATATCGCTACGCGCACGATGCGCCGCACGGCGTCGCCACGCAGCAGTACCTGCCTGACGAGCTCGTCGGCACGACCTACTACGACCCGGGCGCGCACGGGTACGAGCGCGACGTCGCCGCTCGGCTCGAGCGCATCCGCGCCATCCTGCGCGGAGACTGAGGAGCGCGGCGAGCCGTCGTGCGGGTGCCCGGAGTCGAGCGTCTGGTAGCCTGGACGACGGTCCACTTCGGACCACCATCCAGAAATCCTTGAGCCGTCCAACGTGACGGCTGGCCGCTCACGCGGCTGCGATGCGAAGGAAGACACGCATGACCACCAGGACCAGCATCACGCGCAAGTCGCGTGCGCTCGGCATCGCCCTCACCCCGAAGGCTGCCAAGTACCTCGAGAAGCGCCCCTACGGCCCCGGCCAGCACGGGCGCACCAAGCGCAAGGCCGACAGCGACTACGCCGTCCGTCTGCGCGAGAAGCAGCGTCTGCGGGCCCAGTACGGCATCCGCGAGAAGCAGCTGCGCCTCACGTTCAACGAGGCCCGCCGCCAGGCCGGCCTGACCGGTGAGAACCTCGTCGAGCTGCTCGAGATGCGTCTCGACGCGCTCGTCGTGCGCGCAGGCTTCGCCCGCTCGACCGCGCAGGCTCGCCAGCTCGTCGTGCACCGCCACATCACCGTCGACGGCCAGCGCGTCGACCGCCCCTCGTTCCGCGTGAAGGAGGGCCAGGTCATCGGCGTGCACGAGCGCTCCGAGGGCATGGAGCCCTTCCAGGTCGCGGCCGCAGGCGGTCACGCACAGGTGCTCCCGCCCGTGCCGCCGTACCTCGACGTGACCCTCGACCGCCTGCAGGCGCGCCTCGTGCGTCGCCCCAAGCGCGCCGAGGTGCCCGTCGTCTGCGACGTGCAGCTCGTCGTCGAGTACTACGCAGCGCGCTGACCCATCTGGCAGCGCGAGGGCCGTCCGGGACTCCCGGGCGGCCCTCGTTCGTTCGTGCGGCCGTGCTCGATAGACTGGCCGTCCAATCCACGAGGGGATCGCAATGAGGAGCATCGTCCTGATCGCGCTCGGCGCCGTCATCGGCGCCGTGGCCGTGACGCGCATGCAGCAGACGGCCAAGGGCAAGGAGATCCTCGACGGCGCGGATGCGCGAGTGCGCGAGTTCACCGACGCCGTCAAGGACGGCTACTCGAGCCGCGACCGCGAGCTGCGCGGCGAGTAGCCGCACCAGCCCACAGGACCGAACCCCCTCGCCTCCGCACGGAGGTCGCAGCGCCCGCCTGGGCGGAAGAGACGTGACGCATGCAGACCGCTGAGATCCATGACCGCTTCCTGCGCTACTTCGAGCGCAAGGACCACACGATCGTGCCGTCCGCGTCGCTCGTGAGCGACGACCCGACGATCATGTTCACGATCGCGGGCATGGTGCCGTTCATCCCGTACCTCACCGGCCAGGAGCCTGCGCCGTTCGCGCGGGCCGCCGACGTGCAGAAGTGCATCCGCACCAACGACATCGAGGAGGTCGGCCGCACGCCGCGGCACGGCACCTTCTTCCAGATGACCGGCAACTGGTCGTTCGGCGACTACTTCAAGCGCGAGGCCATCGCCTACGCGTGGGAGTTCCTCACCGGTGCCGAGGACCACGGCAACCTCGGCTTCTCGCCCGACGACCTGTGGGTCACGGTGTTCGAGACCGACGACGAGGCCGTCGCGCTGTGGCAGGAGATCGCGGGGCTGCCGCTCGAGCGCATCCAGCGCCTCGGCCGCGACACGAACTACTGGTCGACGGGTCAGCCGGGGCCTGCGGGCCCCTGCTCGGAGATCTTCTTCGACCGCGGCCCCGCCTACGGCATCGACGGTGGTCCTGCGACCGACGACGACCGGTACGTCGAGATCTGGAACCTCGTGTTCATGCAGGACCAGATCGCCGACGTGCGCTCGAAGACCGACTTCCGCATCGTCGGCGACCTGCCCGCGAAGAACATCGACACCGGCATGGGCCTCGAGCGCATCGCGTTCCTCAAGCAGGGCGTCGAGAACATGTACGAGATCGACCAGGTGCGCCCCGTGCTCGACCTGGCGGCGGAGCTCTCGGGCCGCGCGTACGGCGCGGACCACGAGGACGACGTGCGCATGCGCGTCGTCGCCGACCACGTGCGCTCGTCGCTCATGCTCCTGTCGGACGGCGTCACGCCCGGCAACGAGGGCCGCGGCTACATCCTGCGCCGCCTCATGCGCCGCGCGATCCGCGCCATGCGCCTGCTCGGCGTGCACGAGCCCACGTTCCCCACGCTGTTCGCCGCCTCGCGCGACGCGATGCAGTCGGCCTACCCCGAGCTCGCGACCGACTGGTCGCGGCTGTCGCGCTTCGCCGTGGCAGAGGAGGAGACCTTCCTCAAGACGCTCGAGGCAGGCTCGACCGTGCTCGACGGCGCGCTCGAGACGACGCGCGGAGACGGTCGCGTGCAGCTCGCGGGCGACACGGCCTTCCTGCTGCACGACACGTACGGCTTCCCCATCGACCTGACGTTGGAGATCGCGGAGGAGCAGGGCCTCACGGTCGACCGCGCCGCGTTCGACCGCCTCATGGGCGAGCAGCGCTCGCGTGCGAAGGCCGACGCGAAGGCGAAGCGCGGCGCGCTCGCCGACCGCTCGGTCTACGGTGCCTTCCGCGCCGTGGGCGAGACGGCGTTCCTCGGCTACGAGGAGCTCGAGGCGGACGGCGAGGTCGTCGGCATCCTCAAGGACGGCGTGAGCGTGCAGCGCGCCGCCGTCGGCGACGAGGTCGAGGTCATCCTCACCGCGACGGCCCTCTACGCCGAGTCCGGCGGCCAGGACTCCGACCAGGGGCGCCTCGTCGGCGACGCGTTCGAGGCGGACGTCATCGACGTGCAGCGTCCCGTGCCGGGCCTCACGAGCCACACCGTGACGGTCGTGAGCGGCGAGGTCGGGGTCGGCGACCGTGCGCGCTCCGTCGTCGACGCGGCGTACCGTCGCGGCGCGACGCAGGCGCACTCGGCCACCCACGTCATCCACGCCGCGCTGCGGCAGGTCCTCGGTCAGGATGCGCACCAGTCGGGGTCGTACAACAAGGCCGGCTACATGCGCCTGGACTTCTCGTGGTCGAGTGCGCTGAGCGCCGACACGCGCTCGGAGCTCGAGGAGATCGCCTCGAGCGCGATCGCAGACGACCTCGAGGTCTCCACGCGCGTCATGCCGCTCGACGAGGCGCGCGAGGCCGGTGCGATGGCGCTGTTCGGCGAGAAGTACGGCGACAGCGTGCGCATGGTCGACATCGGCGGCCCCTGGTCGCGCGAGCTGTGCGCAGGCACGCACGTGTCGTCGTCCGGCCAGATCGGGCTCGTCGCCATCACGGGCGAGTCGAGCGTCGGTGCGACGAACCGTCGCATCGAGGCGATCGTCGGCCAGGACGCCTTCCGCGAGCTCGCGGCCGAGCGCGCCCTCGTGCAGTCGATCTCGCAGAGCCTCAAGACGCCGAAGGACCAGCTGCCAGGCAGGATCGACGACCTCGTCGCCTCGCTGAAGGCGGCCGAGCGCAAGGTCGCCGAGTTCGAGGCGCAGCGTCTGACGCTGCGCGTGCCCGAGCTCTCGCAGACCGCGTCGCGCGAGGGTCGCTCGCGCCTCGTCGCAGCCGACCTCGGCGTGCTCGCCTCGGCCGACGACGTGCGCTCGCTCGTGCTGCAGGTGCGCGAGCGCCTCGGTGCCGACGCCGCGACGGTCGCGCTCGGCGCGACGGTGGGCGAGAAGCCGGTCGTCGTCGTGGCGACGAACCAGGCGGCTCGCGACGCAGGCGTGCAGGCCGGCGCGCTCGCCAAGGCCGCGGCCGGCGTGCTCGGTGGCGGTGGCGGTGGCAAGCCCGACCTCGCCCAGGGCGGAGGCACGGATGCGGCGCGGATGCCGGATGCGCTGCGCACGATCGCGGAGAGCCTGGCCTGATGCGGCAGGGCGTCCGGCTCGGCGTCGACGTGGGCAGGGTGCGCGTCGGCGTCGCCAGGTCGGATCGCGATGGACTGCTCGCGATGCCCGTGGAGACGATCCAGCGGGCGGACCTCGACGGACTCGTGCGGCGGATGCGCGAGCTCGTCGCCGAGGTCGACGCCGTGGAGCTGGTCGTGGGGCTGCCGCTGTCGCTCTCGGGCGGCGACACCCCGAGCACGCAGGATGCGCGCGACGTGGCGGCGGCGCTCGCCGTCGTCGCGCCGGTGCGCCTCGTCGACGAGCGGCTCTCGACCGTCACCGCGCAGGCGGGCATGCGTCAGGCCGGTCGTTCGACGCGCAGGCAGAAGGGCGTCATCGACCAGGCAGCGGCCGTCGTGATCCTGCAGCACGCGCTCGACGCCGAGCGATCCGGTCGGATTCCGGGCATCATGGTGGACCACGAGGAGGTCTGATGGGACGTCGGGGGAGACCGCCGGGGACGCCGGGATCGGGCCAGGAGCCCGAGCTGCCGTTCGAGCCAGGGCAGCCTGAGGGCTCGCAGCCTGACGCGGGGCAGCCGGGGGCTGGGCAGCAGCCTGCCGCCGAGCAGCCCTCCGACGCGCGCGAGCAGCAGGCATCGACGCCTGCCGACGACGCTGGGCAGCCGACGTTCGAGGAGATCTTCGGCACGCCGACGACCGACGCGCCGGAGCCCGCATCCACCCCCGACGCCGCGCCGACGGCACGACCCTCGGAGCCCGTCGCCTCGACGCAGCGCGATCCGGTCGCAGCCGGGCCCTCGCCCGTGGACGCCCTCGCCGACGCGGTCGGCGCGACGACGTCGCAGACGCCGTGGGCGACCGCCACGAGCGCGCCCGCCTCGGAGACGGCCTCGCCGCGCGAGCGCGCTGCGAAGCCTGCCCGCGCGGCGAGGCAGGGCAGGAAGGCGAAGCCCCGCCGCGGCATCGCGGGCGGCATCGTCATCATCGTGCTGGTCCTCGCGATCCTCGGTGGCATCGTCGGCGGCGGCTGGGCGCTGTTCGGTCCGGCGATCGTCGACCGCTTCGCCGAGACGGAGGACTTCGAGGGCGCAGGCACCGGCGAGGTCGTCGTGCGCATCGAGCAGGGATGGTCGGGCGCGCAGGTCGCGACGATGCTCGAGGAGGAGGGCGTCATCGCCGACCAGGAGGCGTTCTACGAGCTCCTCGTCGCCGACTCGAGCATCGGCTTCCAGCCCGGCTCCTACCGACTCGCGCTCGAGATGTCGTCGCAGGCGGCGCTCGACGCGCTGCAGGACGGTGCGAACCGCCTCGTGCTGCAGGTCACGATCCCGGAGGGCTTCGTGCTGCAGCAGGTCTTCGCCCGCCTCGCCGAGCAGACGGGCGTGCCGGAGGCCGAGATCGTGCAGGCCGCGAGCGATCCAGCCGCGTACGGCGTCACGGGACTCAACCTCGAGGGATGGCTCTTCCCCGCCACGTACACGTTCGACGACGGCGCCACGGCGCAGCAGATGCTGCAGACCATGGTCGACCGCATGCGGCAGGCGCTCACCGACCGCGGCGTGCCGGAGGACCAGTGGCAGACGGTCGTGACGTTCGCGTCGCTCGTCGAGCGCGAAGGCGGGCCGGTGGAGAACTTCGGCAAGGTCGCGCGGGTGTTCCAGAACCGCCTCGACATCGGCATGCTCATGCAGTCGGACGCGACGGTGCACTACGGCATCGGCGACTTCGGCGTCATCACGACGACCGACGAGGAGCGCGCCGACGCCGGCAACGTCTACAACACGTACGTCTACGCCGGACTGCCTGCGGGCCCCATCGGCGCGCCGGGAGACGCGGCGCTCGACGCCGTCCTGGCGCCGACGGAGGGTGACTGGCTGTACTTCGTCACGGTCGACCCGTCGACGGGGGAGACGGTGTTCTCGAACACGCTCGCGGAGCACAACCAGGCCGTGCTGCGCTTCCAGGCGTGGCTGCGCGACAACCCGGACTACGGCAGCTGATGCTCGCGGCGCTCCGAGCGAGCAGGAGCGTCGCGTGCGGCTGAGCGTGCTTGGCGACCCCGTCGAGCACTCGCGGTCGCCGCGCATCCACGCCGCCGCCTACGCCGTGCTGGGCCTCGACTGGACGTACGGTCGCGACCGCGTGGCAGCCTCGGCGCTGCACGCGCACCTCGACGCGCTCGGCGAGGAGTGGCGCGGCGTCTCGGTCACCGCCCCCCTCAAGGAGGCGGCGGCCGCGTGGGCGCTCGAGCGCGATGCGCTCGTGACGCGCACGGGAGCGGCGAACACGCTGCGGCTCGACCTGCGTGCCGGGTGGAACACCGACGTCGCAGGCATCGTCGACGCGTTCGCGGAGGTCGGGGTGGCGGGCGTCGAGCGCGGCGCGATCGTCGGCGGGGGAGCGACGGCGATCTCGGCGCTGTGCGCGCTGTCGACGATGGGTGCCGACCGGGTCGACGCGTGGCTGCGTACGCCGGCGAAGGGCGAGCGGCTCGTCGCCCTCGGCGCCGAGCTCGACGTCGAGGTGCGCATCGTCGGCCCAGGAGCCGCGCCGCTCGTCGGCGACGTCGTCGTGAGCACCCTGCCTGCATCGGCGGATGCCGCGCCCGCGCTCGCGGGACCGCGCGCGATCCTCGACGCCGACTACGCCTCGGGTGCGAGCCGCTACGAGGGCGTCGCACCGCTCGTGCCGGGCCTGTCGATGCTGCTGCACCAGGCGCTGCGGCAGGTGCGCATCTTCGTGCACGGCGACCCGGATGTCGCCGTCGATCGCGAGCCCGAGGTCTGGGCAGCGATGCGCGCCGCCGCCTGACGCCCTAGCGGGAGGCAGCGGCGAGGCGTGCCGCGAGTCGCGCCGCGGCGACGACGTGCAGCACGAGGCCTGCGAGCAGCACGAGGAACCCCACGCCGACGAGGATGCGGTACGCGAGACCGCTGGCGTCCTGCGCCGCGAGGCCTCCTGCCATCGCCGCCAGCCCGGCGAGCTGCACGACCGTGCGCGCCCTGCCGAGCCGCGTCGGCGCGAGCGCGCGCAGCGCGTGGCTGCGCACGACCGCGAGCACGACGCAGAAGACGTCGACGACGACGAGGATGACCGCGATCTGGATCGAGAGCACCTGCCCGATCGCCATGCCGACCACGATGCCCAGCACGAGCAGGTGGTCGGCGACGGGGTCGAGCAGGCGCCCGAGCGTCGAGGTCGCGCCGCGCGCGCGGGCGAGCAGGCCGTCGGCGGCATCCGTCGCCCAGGCGACGCCGACGACGATGACGGCGGCGAGCCACAGGCCGTTCGCGAGCAGCAGGGCGGCGACGACGGCGAGCACGACACGCGAGGCGGACACGGCGTTCGGCAGCGTGCGCCAGCCGACGTCCGCGTCGGCGTCCGCGAGCCACGCGCGCACCGAGTCGCGCCGCAGCACGGCTCGGCCCGCGACCACGACGACGACGACCGACGCCGCGACGATCAGCAGCACGAGCACGGCGTCGCCGAGCACCTCCTGCGCGATGTCGAGCGCGCCCCGCAGCGCGTAGCCGACGCCGACGTACAGCGCCGCCCACGTCGCGGCGCCGGCGAGCGACGCCGCGAGGAAGCGCGGATAGGCCAGCTGCGCCGTGCCCGCCGCAGCCGGGGTGAGGGTTCGGACGACGGGCACGAGCCGCGTGAGGAAGACGGCAGCGGCACCGCGACGCTCGAGCACGTCGACCGCCCGATCCCAGTGCTGCTGGCCGAGCCTGCGCACGAGCGCCGTCTCGCGCAGCCGCGGCCCCATCCGACGGCCCAGCAGGTAGCCGACGTGGTCGCCGGCGCTCGCCCCGACGACGACGGCGCCCAGCATGCCGAGCGCTGCGAGCGGCGACGGCATCGTCGCGGCCAGCAGCAGCACGATCGTCTCGCCGGGCACGACGAACCCGAGGCCGAGGCCGGACTCGAGCAGCGCGAAGACGCCGGCGAGCATCCACGTGACGTGCGGTGGCACCGACTCCGCGATGCCGAGCACCCAGTCGACGACGTCCATGCGACCTCCCTCTCGACCTTCGACGCTATCCGCACGTCGCGCGGGCGTCGTCGTACCGGGGTGCGCGGATCGTCGTACCGGAGGTGGAAGGATGGACCCCATGCTTCGATGGCTGACCGCAGGCGAGAGCCATGGCCCCGAGCTCCTCGCGATCCTCGAGGGGCTCCCTGCCGACGTGCCCGTGACGGCGGAGGCCATCCAGGCCGATCTGCAGCGGCGCAAGCTCGGCGCGGGCAGGGGCGCGCGCATGAAGTTCGAGCAGGACGCGCTGTCGATCTCCGGCGGCGTGCGGCACGGACGGTCGATGGGCTCGCCCGTCGCGCTGCGCATCGGCAACACCGAGTGGCCGAAGTGGACCGAGGTCATGAGCCCCGCGCCGCTCGACGAGGCGCCCACGGGCGCGCGTGCAGCAGCGCTCACGCGTCCGCGCCCCGGTCACGCCGACCTCGTCGGCATGCAGAAGTACGGCTTCGACGAGGCCCGTCCCGTGCTCGAGCGGGCCAGCGCGCGCGAGACCGCGGCCCGCGTCGCCCTCGGCGCCGTCGCGAAGGCGTTCCTCGGCGAGCTGGGCGTGCGGCTCGTGAGCCACACGCTCGCGATCGGGCCCGTGCGCGTGCCTGACGGCGCCCCCATCCCGACGCCGGACGACGTCGACGCCCTCGATGCCGATCCGCTGCGCTGCCACGACGCCGAGACGAGCGCCGCGATGCTCGCCGAGGTCGACGACGCGAAGTCGGCCGGCGACACGCTCGGCGGCGTCGTCGAGGTCTGCGCGTACGGCCTGCCGCCCGGGCTCGGCTCGTACGTGCACTGGGATCGACGTCTCGACGCGCGGCTGGCAGGCGCGCTCATGGGCATCCAGGCCATCAAGGGCGTCGAGGTCGGGGACGGCTTCGAGACGACGCGCCGCCGTGGCAGCGTCGCCCACGACGAGCTCGTGCCCGGAGCCGACGGCATCGAGCGCGTCACCGACCGCGCAGGCGGCACCGAGGGCGGCATGTCGACCGGCACGGTGCTGCGCGTCCGTGCGGGGATGAAGCCCATCGCGACGGTGCCGCGCGCGCTGCGCACCATCGACACCACCACGGGCGACGCCGCAGCCGCCCACCACCAGCGCAGCGACGTGTGCGCCGTGCCCGCCTCGGGCGTCGTCGCCGAGGCGATGGTCGCGCTCGTGCTCGCCGACGCCATGCTCGAGAAGCTCGGTGGCGACTCCGTCGGCGAGGTGCGCCGCAACCTCGACGCCTACCTCGCTGCGATCCCAGAGACGCTGGTCACGACCGCGTGAGACCCGTCGCGCTCATCGGGCCGATGGCGGCGGGCAAGTCGAGCGTGGGCCGCAAGCTCGCGAGCAGCGTCGGTGCGACGTTCGTCGACACCGACCGCGAGATCGCACGCGCGCACGGACCCATCCCGGAGCTGTTCGCCCGCGAGGGCGAGCCCGCCTTCCGCCGCATCGAGGCCGACGTCGTCGCCGCCTCGCTCGTGGACGGCGCCATCGTCTCGCTCGGCGGCGGAGCGCCGCTCGACGCCGGCACGCAGACGCTGCTCGCCGACGCGCACGTGGTGCTGCTCATGATCGACGACCGGCAGGCCGAGCGTCGCATCGCAGGATCGAATCGCCCCCTGCTCGCCGACGGAGGCATCGACGCGTGGCGTCGGATCCTCGCCGAGCGCGAGCCCACCTACCGAGCGCTCGCCGACCTCGAGGTCGACGCATCGCGCCGCCGCATGAGCGACATCGTCGCCGAGATCGCCACCTGGCTGGAGGCCAACGCGTGACCACCACCACCATCGCCGTCCGCACCGACCGCCCCTACGACGTCGTCGTCGGCCGCGACATCCTGCTGCCGCAGGTCGCCGAGGCCGTCGCAGGCGCCGCGCAGGTGCTCGTCGTGCACCAGCCCGCCATGGCGCGCCAGGCCGACGCGCTGAAGGCCGAGCTCGGCGACCACGTGCTGCTGGCCGAGGTGCCGGATGCCGAGGCCGCGAAGCGCATCGAGGTCGCGCAGTTCCTGTGGCAGATCATGGGCCAGGCCGACTTCACCCGCACCGACATGGTCGTGGGGCTCGGCGGCGGCGCCGTCACCGACCTCGCTGGCTTCGTCGCGGCGACGTGGCTGCGCGGCGTCGGCGTCGTCCTCGCTCCCTCGAGCGTGCTCGGCATGGTCGACGCGGCCGTCGGCGGCAAGACCGGCATCAACACCGAGCAGGGCAAGAACCTCGTGGGGGCGTTCCACCATCCTGCGCACGTCGTGTGCGACGTGGCGCTGCTCGACACGCTGCCGCGCAACGAGCTGCTCACGGGCTTCGCGGAGATCGTGAAGGCGGGCTTCATCGCCGACCCCGCGATCCTCGCGCTGCTCGAGGACCACCTGGATGCGGCGACCGACCCTGCGACGCCGGAGTTCGCCGAGATCGTCGCCCGCGCCATCCGGGTGAAGGCCGACGTCGTGGCCGAGGACTTCACCGAGCAGGGTCTGCGCGAGATCCTCAACTACGGCCACACGCTCGCGCACGCGATCGAGCACACCGAGCGCTACCGCTGGCGCCACGGCGCCGCCGTCGCCATCGGCCTCATGTACGCCGCCGAGCTCGGCAGGCTCGCAGGGCGCCTGCCCGAGTCGGTCGTCGACCGGCACCGCGCGATCCTCGAGTCGCTCGAGCTGCCCACGTCGTACCCGATGGGCAGATGGCAGACGCTGCTCGCCACGATGCGACGCGACAAGAAGGCGCGCGGTGCCATGCTGCGCTTCATCGTGCTCGACGACGTCGGCCGCCCGCGCGTGCTCGAGGGCCCCGACGACTCGATGCTCTTCACGGCGTACCAGTCGCTCGCCGACTGACGCCGCGACCCTAGGCTTGCCCCATGCGCATCCTCGTGCTCAACGGCCCCAACCTGGGCAGGCTCGGCTCCCGCGAGCCCGACGTCTACGGCTCCGCAGGCCTCGACGAGGTCGAGCGGGTCGTGGCGTCGACCGGCGTCGAGGTCGACCTGCGCCAGACCGACTCCGAGGCGGAGCTCGTGCACTGGATCCACGAGGCCGTCGACACCGTCACGCCCGTCGTGCTGAACCCCGCCGCGTTCACCCACTACTCGTACGCGCTGCGGGATGCGTGCGCCCTCGTGACGACGGCGGGCATCCCGCTGATCGAGGTGCACATCACCAACCCGCACGCCCGCGAGACGTTCCGGCACACCTCGACGATCTCGGGCGTCGCGACCGGCGTCGTCGCAGGGCTCGGCCTCGACGGGTACCGGCTCGCGGCCCTCGCGATCCTCGCTCGCCAGAGCCCGCCTCCCGGCGGCTCGACGACCGTCGGGTAGCATCGTCTGTCGGCTGCGCATCGCTGCCGACGACTTCTTCCGAGGGATCCATGGCGACGACGAACGACATCAAGAACGGCGCGGTGCTCAGCATCGACGGACAGCTCTGGAGCGTGATCGAGTTCCAGCACGTCAAGCCAGGCAAGGGTGGCGCGTTCGTGCGCACGAAGCTCCGCAACGTCCGCAGCCTCAAGGTCGTCGACAAGACCTTCAACGCCGGCACGAAGATGGACTTCGCCACGGTCGACCGCCGCGACTACCAGTTCCTCTACAACGACGGCACCGACTACGTGTTCATGGACAACGACACGTACGAGCAGTTCCAGGTGAGCCCGGAGATCGTCGGCGACGCCGCGAAGTACCTGCTCGACGGCGCCACGGCGCAGATCACGATGCACGAGTCGGAGGCGCTCCAGGTCGAGCTGCCCGGCTCGGTCGTGCTCGAGATCACCTACACCGAGCCCGGCCTGCAGGGCGACCGGTCGAGCGCGGGCACGAAGCCCGCGACCGTCGAGACCGGCGCCGAGATCCAGGTGCCGCTGTTCGTCGAGCAGGGCACGCGCGTCAAGGTCAACACGGCAGACGGCTCCTACCTCGGCCGCGTCACCGACTGACGTGGCGCAGGTCTATCCCTCGAGGCGCAAGGCTCGCAAGCACGCGGTGGAGGTCGGCTACAGCGCGATCGTGCGCCGCGACGACCCCGTCGAGCTCCTGCGCGTCACGACGCTCGACCAGGGCTGGTCGAGGCACGGGTGGTTCGCGTACTGCGAGGAGCTCGTCACGGGCGTCGCGCACCACGCGGACGAGCTCGACGAGCTGATCGAGCAGTCGAGCGAGCACTGGAGCCTCGAGCGCATGGCGCGCATCGACCTCGCGATCCTGCGCGTCGCCGCGTGGGAGCTCGCCTACAACGCCGACGTGCCCGACGAGGTCGCGATCTCGGAGGCGGTGACGCTCGCAGGCGAGCTGTCGACCGATCGCTCGGCACCGTTCGTCAACGGCGTGCTCGCGAAGGTCGCCGGCCAGGTCGGCTGACCCCTCCGGCGCCCAGGCGCCGACCGCGTCGAGTCCGGATGCGCGGCCCGCGCGCGCTACGATGAGGGCACCGACAACCTTTTCGAGCCGTCCTGCGAGGCGGCCGCGACGCCCTGAGAGGCAGGAAGGGGGTCTGCATGCCTGCGCGCACCGTGCTGCAGGAGGCCGACATCGCCCGCGCGCTCACGCGCATCGCCCACGAGATCCTCGAGGCGAATCGGGGCGACGCCTCGCTCGTGCTGCTGGGGATCCCCACGCGCGGCGCGCTCCTCGCCGAGCGCATCGCCACGAGGCTCGGCGAGATCACCGGCACCGACTTCGCCGCTCGCACCGGCACGCTCGACGTGACGATGCACCGCGACGATCTCGCGCGCACCGGCACCCGGCCCACGCATCCCACGCGCATCCCCGCGTCCGGCATCGATGGCCAGACCGTCGTGCTCGTCGACGACGTGCTGTACTCGGGCCGCACCATCAGGGCAGCGCTCGACGCTCTCACGGACCTCGGTCGTCCCGCGGCCGTGCGCCTGGCGGTCCTCGTCGACCGCGGACACCGGCAGCTGCCCATCCGCGCGGACTTCGTCGGCAAGAACCTGCCGAGCGCCGCGAGCGAGCACGTGTCGATCCTCATGCGGGAGGTCGACGGCCAGGACGCCGTGACCATCCAGGAGGGGAGCGAGCGATGAGGAACCTGCTGACTGCCGCGCTCGCGCGCGACGAGGCGATCGAGCTGCTCGACATCGCCGAGGACATGGACCAGATCCACGACCGCGACCAGAAGAAGCTGCCAGCGCTGCGCGGTCGCACGGTCGTGAACCTGTTCTTCGAGGACTCCACGCGCACGCGCTCGTCCTTCGAGATCGCAGGCAAGTGGCTCTCCGCCGACGTCATCAACGTCTCCGGCAAGGGCTCGAGCGTGTCGAAGGGCGAGGACCTGCGCGACACGGTCACGACGATCGCCGCGATGGGCGTCGACGGCATCGTCATGCGCCACGGCTCGTCGGGTGCGCCGCACCTCGTCGCCTCGTGGATCCCGCAGATCGTCGTCAACGCCGGCGACGGCACGCACGAGCACCCCACCCAGGCGCTGCTCGACGCGTTCGCGCTGCGCCGCCGCATCCACGGCGACGCCTCGCGCGGCAAGGGCCTCGACGGCGTGCGCGTCGCGATCGCAGGCGACGTGCTGCACAGCCGCGTCGCACGCTCGAACGCGCTGCTGCTGCCTGCGCTCGGCGCCGAGGTGACGATCGTCGGCCCGCCGTCGATGCTGCCGCCGGGCATCGAGACGTGGGATGCGCAGCACACGACCGACCTCGATGCCGTCGTCGACAGCCGCCCCGACGCGCTCATGATGCTGCGAGTGCAGCTCGAGCGGCAGACCGGCGCGTTCGTGCCGAGCGCCGCCGAGTACATCGGCGGATGGTCGCTGAGCCCCGAGCGCTTCGCACGGCTCGGCGGCGAGACGCTCGTCATGCACCCCGGGCCCATGAACCGCGGCCTCGAGATCTCGTCGGTCGCCGCCGACGCCGCCGCCTCCCTCGTGCTCGAGCAGGTGCGTGCGGGCGTGTCGGTGCGCATGGCCGTGCTCTACCGACTCCTGGCAGGAAGGACCGACTCGTGACCCTCATCGTGCGCGGTGCGCGCATCCTCGGCGGCGACGCCGCCGACCTCACGATCGAGGACGGCGTCATCACCGACGTCGGCTCCGCGTCCGCCTCCGCAGGCGCCACGGTGCTCGACGCCGACGGCCTCGTCGCCCTTCCCGGCCTCGTCGACCTGCACACGCACCTGCGCGAGCCTGGCTTCGAGCAGTCCGAGACGGTCGCGACGGGCGTGCGCGCCGCGGCAGCAGGCGGCTTCGCCGCCGTGTTCGCGATGGCGAACACGCGCCCGGTCGCCGACACCGTCGCGGTCGTCGAGCAGGTCGCCGAGCTCGGCAGACGCGCGGGGCTCGCGCACGTGCAGCCCATCGGCGCCGTCACGGTCGGCCTCGCGGGCGAGCGGCTCGCCGACCTGGGGCTCATGGCCCGCTCGGCCGCCAAGGTGCGCGTGTTCTCCGACGACGGCCACTGCGTGCACGACGCGCAGCTCATGCGTCGCGCGCTCGAGTACGTCGCCCCCTTCGACGGCGTCATCGCGCAGCACGCGCAGGAGCCGACCCTCACGGTCGGCGCGCAGATGCACGAGTCGCCGCTCGCAGGCGAGCTCGGCCTCGCAGGCTGGCCCTCCGTCGCCGAGTCGGCGATCGTCGCCCGCGACGTGCTGCTCGCCGAGGCGGCGGGCGCGCGCCTGCACGTGTGCCACGTCTCCACCGCCGAGACCGTCGACGTGCTGCGCTGGGCGAAGGCTCGCGGCATCCGCGTGACCGCAGAGGTCACGCCCCATCACCTCGTGCTCACGCAGGAGGAGGTGCGCGGCTACGACGCGCGCTTCAAGGTGAACCCGCCGCTGCGCGCCGCCTCCGACGTCGAGGCGCTGCGCGCAGCGCTCGCCGACGGCACGATCGACGTCGTCGCCACCGACCACGCACCCCACCCCGTCGAGGCGAAGCAGGCCGCATGGGCGGATGCGGCGATGGGCATGGTCGGCCTCGAGACGGCGCTCGCCGTCGTCCAGGAGTCCATGGTCGAGACGGGCCTGCTCGACTGGGCAGGCGTGGCACGCGTGCTCTCCACGACGCCCGCGCGCATCGGACGCCTCGACGGCTTCGGCGCCGCGATCGAGGTCGGCGCCCAGGCACACCTCGCGCTCGTCGACCCCGCCGGCCGCACCCCCATCGGGACCGCCCACCTGCACGGCCGCTCGACGAACTCCCCGTTCCTCGGCCGGTCGCTGCCCGGCCGCGTCGTCCACACGGTCTACCGGGGCCGCGCGACGGTGCAGGATGGAGTGGTCGCATGAGCTACGAGTCCTTCATCCTGCTGAGCATCGCGCTCGTCGCGGTGCTGCTGACCGCAGGCATCCTCGGATGGCGTTCGCGCAGGCGTCGCCATCGCGACCTGCAGGCGCCGCAGGCGCCGGACGGCTTCCAGGCCGTGCTCGACGCTCCCATCCTGTACGTCGCCACGACCACGGCCGGCGACCCGTACGACCGCGTCGCGGTGCACGGGCTCGGCTTCCGCGCCCGCGGCCGCGTCGCCGTCGGCCCCGCAGGCATCGTGCTCGACCTGCCGGGCACCGCCGTGCTCGTGCCGACGGCCGACCTCGACGGCGTCGAGCGCGCCACGTGGACGATCGACCGCGTCGTCGAGCCCGGCGGCCTCCTCCGCATCGCATGGCGACTGGGGGAGCGACCCCTCGAGACCTACGTCCGCGTGACCGGTGACGACGCCCCCGTGCTCGCCGCCATCCAAGACATCCAGCCGCATCCGACCGCTTCAGGAGCTGCAGCATGACCATCGCCCACCTCGTGCTGGAGGACGGCACCATCTACCGCGGCCGCGCCTACGGCGCCACCGGCCGCACGCTCGGCGAGGCCGTCTTCGCCACCGGCATGACCGGATACCAGGAGACGATCACCGACCCGTCGTACGCCGGACAGATCGTCGTGCAGACGGCGCCGCACATCGGCAACACCGGCGTCAACGACGAGGACCCCGAGTCGCGGCGCATCTGGGTCGCGGGCTACGCCGTGCGTCAGGCGAGCCGCATCGCGTCGAGCTGGCGCGCGACCGAGAGCCTCGAGACGCGCCTCGAGCGCGACGGCGTCGTCGGCATCTCCGGGCTCGACACGCGCGCCCTCACGCGTCGACTCCGGGATGCCGGCAGCATGCGCGCAGGCATCTTCTCCGGCGACGCCGTCGGCACCGAGGCAGAGATGCTCGAGCAGGTGCTGCAGAGCCCGCGGATGGAGGGTCGGCGGCTCGCCGACGTCGTCTCCACGCCCGAGGCCTACACGCTGCAGGCGACGGCCGAGCGCATCGGCCACGTCGCGGTGCTCGACCTCGGCGTGAAGACGTCGACGCTGCGATACCTGCAGGGGAAGGGCTTCGACCTCACGGTGCTGCCCCACTCGGTCACGGCCGAGGAGGTCCTGGCCCTCGACGTCGACGCCGCCTTCTACTCCAACGGGCCGGGCGACCCCGCGGCCTCCGACCAGTACGTCGAGCTGCTGCAGGCCCTGCTGCGCGCCGGCCTGCCGTTCTTCGGCATCTGCTTCGGCAACCAGCTGCTCGGTCGCGCCCTCGGCTTCGGCACGTACAAGCTGCCGTTCGGCCACCGCGGCATCAACCAGCCCGTGCTCGACGTCGCCACCGGCACCGTCGAGATCACGAGCCAGAACCACGGCTTCGCCGTCGACGCGCCCATCGGCGAGATCGTCGAGAGCCCCGCGGGCTTCGGTCGCGTCGAGGTGAGCCACTTCTCGCTCAACGACCACGTCGTCGAGGGGCTGCGCGCGCTCGACCTGCCTGCCTTCAGCGTGCAGTACCACCCGGAGGCCGCTGCCGGCCCCCACGACTCCATGTACCTCTTCGACCGGTTCGCGGCCCTCGTGCGCGAGCAGAAGGACGCCTGATGCCCAAGCGCGACGACATCACCTCCGTCCTCGTCATCGGCTCCGGGCCGATCGTCATCGGCCAGGCGGCCGAGTTCGACTACTCCGGCACCCAGGCGTGCCGCGTGCTGCGGGAGGACGGCATCCGCGTCATCCTCGTCAACTCGAACCCCGCGACGATCATGACCGACCCGGACTTCGCCGACGCGACGTACATCGAGCCCATCACGCCCGAGGTGCTCGAGACGATCATCGCGAAGGAGCGGCCGGATGCGATCCTGCCGACGCTCGGCGGCCAGACCGCCCTCAACGCGGCGATCGCGCTGCACGAGCGGGGCATCCTCGAGCGGCACGGCGTCGAGCTCATCGGCGCTCGCGTCGACGCGATCCACCGTGCGGAGGACCGCCAGCTCTTCAAGCAGCTCGTGCTCGACGCCGGCGCCGACGTCGCCTCGAGCGCCATCGCGAAGACCGTCGACGAGGCGCTCGCCTTCGCGGAGGAGTTCGGCTACCCCGTGGTCGTGCGCCCGTCGTTCACGATGGGCGGCCTCGGCTCGGGCTTCGCGCACGACGAGCCCGAGCTGCGGCGCTTCGTCGCCGACGGCCTCCACTCGTCGACGATCGGCGAGGTGCTGCTCGAGGAGTCGATCCTCGGGTGGAAGGAGTACGAGCTCGAGCTCATGCGCGACACGGCCGACAACACCGTCGTCATCTGCTCGATCGAGAACGTCGACCCCGTCGGCGTCCACACGGGCGACTCCATCACCGTCGCACCCGCGCTCACCCTCACCGACCGCGAGTACCAGGACATGCGCGACATCGGCATCCGCATCATCCGCGACGTCGGCGTCGACACGGGCGGCTGCAACGTGCAGTTCGCCGTCGACCCCGCGACGGGCCGCATCATCGTCATCGAGATGAACCCGCGCGTGTCGCGCTCCAGCGCCCTCGCATCGAAGGCCACGGGCTTCCCGATCGCGAAGATCGCCGCGAAGCTCGCGATCGGGTACCGCCTCGACGAGATCCCCAACGACATCACGGGCGTCACGCCCGCGTCGTTCGAGCCGACGCTCGACTACGTCGTCGTGAAGGTGCCGCGGTTCACGTTCGAGAAGTTCCCGGCTGCCGACCCCACGCTCACGACGACCATGAAGTCCGTCGGCGAGGCGATGGCGATGGGCCGCACCTACGCGCAGGCGCTGCAGAAGGCGCTGCGCTCGATGGAGCGCAGGGGCTCGTCGTTCCACTGGTCGGGCGAGGTCGGCGACAAGGCCGCGCTGCTCGAGGCATCGCGCACGCCCACCGACGGGCGCATCGTGACGCTGCAGCAGGCGATCCGTGCCGGCGCGACCGTCGAGGAGGCGTTCGAGGCCACGAAGATCGACCCCTGGTTCATCGACCAGATCGTCCTCATCGAGGAGGTCGCGCAGCAGATCCGCGCGGCCGCAGCGCTCGACGAGGACATCGTCGGCCTGGCGAAGGAGCACGGCTTCTCCGACGCGCAGATCGCCGAGCTGCGCGGAGTCGGCGAGGACGAGGTGCGCGCTGCGCGCTGGGACATGGGCCTGCGGCCCGTGTTCAAGACCGTCGACACGTGCGCAGGGGAGTTCCCCGCCCTCACCCCGTACCACTACTCGTCGTACGACCAGGAGACCGAGGTCGTGCCGTCCGACCGCCGCAAGGTCGTCATCCTCGGCTCTGGCCCCAACCGCATCGGCCAGGGCATCGAGTTCGACTACTCGTGCGTCCACGCATCGTTCGCGCTGCGCGACGCCGGGTTCGAGACCATCATGGTCAACTGCAACCCCGAGACCGTCTCGACCGACTACGACACGAGCGACCGGCTGTACTTCGAGCCCCTCACGCTCGAGGACGTGCTCGAGGTCATCCACGCCGAGTCGCAGTCGGGCGAGCTCGTCGGCGTCATCGTGCAGCTCGGCGGCCAGACCCCCCTCGGCCTCGCGCGCGGCCTCGAGCGCCACGGCATCCCGATCCTCGGCACGCAGCCCGATGCGATCGACCGCGCCGAGGAGCGCGGCCTGTTCCAGGACATCCTCGACGCCGCGGGCCTCGTCGCGCCGCGCAACGGCACCGCGACGACCGAGGAGGCAGCCCTCGAGGTCGCCGAGCGCATCGGCTACCCCGTGCTCGTGCGCCCCTCGTACGTGCTCGGCGGCCGCGGCATGGAGATCGTCTACGACCGCGAGACGCTGCACGGCTACTTCGAGCGCATGGCGGACACCGCCATCATCGGGCCGGGCAAGCCGCTGCTCGTCGACCACTTCCTCGACGACGCCGTGGAGATCGACGTCGACGCCATCTACGACGGCACCGACCTCTACGTCGGGGGCATCCTCGAGCACATCGAGGAGGCGGGCATCCACTCGGGCGACTCGTCGTGCACGCTGCCGCCGGTGGGCCTCGGCCGCTCGCAGATCGACGAGGTGCGCGACGCGACGCTCGCGATCGCACGTGGCCTCGACGTGCGCGGCCCGCTCAACGTGCAGTTCGCGATCTCGGCAGGACGCCTGCACGTCATCGAGGCGAACCCGCGCGCGAGCCGCACCGTGCCGTTCGTGGCCAAGGCGCTCGGCTCGCCCATCGCGAAGGCCAACGCCCTCGTGATGGCAGGCTGGACGATCCGGCAGCTGCTCGACGACGGCTTCCTGCCCGCGCAGGACGGCTCGCGCCTGCCGCTGGACGCGCCGGTCGCGGTGAAGGAGGCCGTGCTGCCCTTCCGCCGCTTCCGCACCCGCGAGGGCGCGCTCGTCGACAGCCTGCTCGGACCCGAGATGCGCTCGACCGGCGAGGTCATGGGCATCGACCGTGACTTCCCCCGCGCCTTCGCGAAGAGCCAGGTCGCAGCCTACGGTGGGCTGCCGACCTCGGGCACGGTGTTCGTGTCGCTGTCGGACCGCGACAAGCGTCAGGCCGTGCTGCCCATCCATCGCCTGCGCCAGCTGGGCTTCCGGGTGCTCGCGACCGAGGGCACGGCCGAGATCCTCGTGCGCAACGGCATCGAGGTCGAGACGATCGCGAAGCACTCGGAGGTCGGCGTCGACGACTCGATCATCGGCGCGATCCACCGCGGCGAGATCGACATCGTCATCAACACCCCCACGGGCCCCGCTGCACGACTCGACGGCTACGAGATCCGCGCGGCGACCGTCGGCGCCGACAAGGCGCTGTTCACGACCGTGTCGCAGCTGGGTGCCGCCGTCGCGGCGATCGAGGCCGCGCGCGTGCCGTTCGAGGTCACGAGCCTGCAGGAGTACCACGCGCGGAGGACCGCGTGAGCGGCTTCGGCGAGCGCCTGAGCGCCGCCGTCGCCGGGCGTGGTGCGCTGTGCGTCGGGATCGACCCGCACGCGCACCTGCTCGAGCAGTGGGGCCTGCCGGACACCGCCGCGGGCGCCGAGGCGTTCGCGCTGGAGGTCGTGGCCGCCGCTGCGGGTCGCGCAGCGGTCGTCAAGCCGCAGGTCGCGTTCTTCGAACGGCACGCGGCAGCCGGCTACCTCGCGCTCGAGCGCGTGCTCGCCGCGGCGCGCGACGCCGGCCTCATCGTGATCGCGGATGTGAAGCGCGGCGACATGGGCACCTCGGTCGCCGCATACGGGGAGGCGTGGCTGACGCCTGGCTCGCCCCTCGAGGTCGACGCGATGACCGTGAGCGCATTCCAGGGCCTCGGCTCGCTCGACGCGCTGCTCGAACGGGCCGAGGCACATGGCAAGGGCGCGTTCGTGCTGTGCGCGACGTCGAACCCCGAGGCGCGGGCGACGCAGCTGCGCGTCGACGCCGCCGGCCGGACGCTCGCCGCCGGCATCGAGGCCGACGTGGCCGCGTGGAACGCAGCCCACGGCCGAGCCGTCGGCTCGATCGGCCTCGTCGTGGGCGCCACCGTCGCCCGCGAGGACTTCGGGCTCGCGCTCGACGGCTCCGCGCCCATCCTCGCCCCCGGCTTCGGCCACCAGGGTGCCGCGCTCGGCGACCTGCGCACCCTGTACCCGGAGGGCGCGCTCGTCGTCGCCTCCGCCTCGCGCAGCATCACCGCGTCGCCGACGGGCGTCGCCGACGCGATCGATGCTGCCGTGCGGGAGCTGCGATGACGCTCGACCCCGCGCTGGGCGCCGAGGCGGCGCTGCGCGCGCGCCGCGCACGCGCCGAGGTGAAGCGCGCCGTGCACGCCCGCGAGCGCACCGCCCTGCAGGTCGCCGAGCACGCGTGGGAGCATCCCGATTCGATCGAGGCGCGCCTGCGCGTCACCGAGCTGCTCGACGCGATCCCCGGCATCGGGCAGCACCGTGCCCAGCGGACGCTCGAACGCCTCGAGATCTCGCCGCGCAAGCGCGTCGGCGGTCTCGGCGCGCGCCAGCGCGAGCGCCTGCGCGAGTGGCTCGACGTCGACCCCGCGCCCGCGCGGCTCATCGTGCTCGCCGGCCCCACCGCCGTCGGCAAGGGCACCGTCGCGCAGCACGTGCGCGAGCACTACCCGTGGATCCGCCACTCCGTGTCGTGGACGACGCGCGCGGCACGCCCGGGCGAGATCGACGGCGTGCACTACACGTTCGTCTCCGACGCCGAGTTCGACGAGGGACTCGCCGACGACGCGTTCCTCGAGTGGGCGACGGTGCACAACTCGCATCGGTACGGCACGCCGCGCGGACAGGTGCAGCAGGTGCTCGACACCGGCGACTCCGTGCTGCTCGAGATCGACCTGCAGGGCGCCCGCCAGATCCGCGAGCGCATGCCTGAGGCCCTGCTGGTCTTCCTCGCACCGCCGTCGTGGGAGGAGCTCGTGCGCAGGCTCGTCGGGCGGGGCACGGAGGACGAGGAGGAGCGCTCGCGCCGCCTCGCCACCGCACGGGTCGAGCTCGCCAGCCAGGACGAGTTCGACGCGATCGTCGTGAACCGCGACGTGGCCGAGGCCGCAGCCGAGGTCGTCGGGCTCATCGGACGCTAGACTGTTCCACTGCGCCGTCTCGCACGAGGCCGCCTCCGCATCGAGGCTCGCGCGCTCACGCTTCCCAAGGAGGACCCATGGCCGACAAGGGCATCATCAACCCGCCGATCGACGAGCTGCTCTCGAAGGTCGACTCGAAGTACCAGCTCGTGATCTTCGCGTCGAAGCGCGCACGCCAGATCAACGACTACTACACCGACCTCCACGAGGGCAGCATGTTCGACAACGTCGGGCCGCTCGTCGACTCGACGCTCGAGGACAAGCCGCTGTCGGTGGCGCTCCACGAGATCCACGAGGACAAGCTCCTCCTCAAGCCGGCGCAGCCCTCCGCGTAGTGCGCGTCGTCGTCGGCGTCGCCGGCGGGATCGCGGCCTACAAGGCCGCGCACGCCATCCGACGTCTCGTTCGGGATGGGCACGACGTGCACGTCGTGCCCACGGCCGCAGCCGTGCGGTTCGTCGGCATCCCCACCTTCGAGGCGCTCAGCCGCAACCCCGTGACGACCGACCTGTTCGACGACGTCGCCGAGGTGCGGCACGTCGCCCTCGGGCAGGCAGCCGACCTCATCGTCGTGCTGCCGGCGACGGCGTCGACGCTCGCGCGCATCGCGCACGGCATCGCCGACGACCTGCTGGGCACGACGATCCTCGCCTCCGAGGCGCCGCTCGTCGTCGCGCCCGCGATGCACACCGAGATGTGGCGCAACGCGGCGACGCAGGCGAACGTCGCGACGCTGCGCGAGCGCGGCGTCACGATCGTCGGGCCGGCGGACGGCCTGCTCACCGGCCACGACTCCGGTCCTGGCCGCATGGTCGAGCCCGACGACGTCGTCGAGGCGGCCTACGCGGCCGTCGCGCCGACGCGCGACCTCGAGGGCATGCGCATCGCGGTGAGCGCGGGCGGCACCCGCGAGCCCATCGACCCCGTGCGATTCCTCGGCAACCGCTCCTCGGGTGCGCATGGCGTCGCACTCGCAGCCCGTGCGGCTGCGCGCGGCGCCGACGTGACGCTCGTGGGCGCGAACCTGCAGGTGCCGGTGCCGTCGGGCGTGCGCCTGATCGAGGTGTCGACCACCACCGAGCTGCGCGAGGCCATGCTGCTCGCGAGCCGCGACGCGCACGCGACGATCATGGCCGCCGCCGTCGCCGACTATCGCGTCGCCGAGGTCAGCGACGCGAAGCTCAAGAAGGACGCGTGGGGCCCGACGCCCACGCTGCGCCTCGCCGAGAACCCCGACATCCTCGCCGAGCTCTCGGCGCATGCCCCGCGCGGCGTCGTCGTGGGCTTCGCCGCCGAGACCGAGCCGGATGCCGACGCTCGCCGCGCGATCGCGCAGGCGAAGCTCGCCCGCAAGGGCTGCGACCTCCTCGTGCTGAACCAGGTCGGCGTGGACCTGGGATTCGGCGACGTCGAGACGGCCGTCGAGATCCTCGACGCCTCCGGCGTCGTCGCGACCGCCTCCGGCGCCAAGGCGTCGGTGGCCGATGCCATCCTCGACTCCGTCCGAACCACACTGCAGGAGCACGCATGACCTCCCGGCTGTTCACCTCCGAGTCCGTCACCGAGGGCCACCCAGACAAGATCTGCGACCAGATCTCCGACAGGATCCTCGACGCGATGCTCGCGCAGGACGCGCACTCGCGCGTCGCCGTCGAGACGCTCGTCACCACGGGGCTCGTGCACGTCGCCGGCGAGGTGCGCACCGAGGGCTACGTCGAGATCCCGAAGCTCGTGCGCGACACGATCGTCGCGATCGGCTACGACTCGTCGCAGGTGTCGTTCGACGGCAACTCGTGCGGCGTCACCGTCTCGATCGGCGAGCAGTCGCTCGAGATCGCCACGGGCGTCGACACGGGCCTCGAGGCGCGCGGCGGCGAGACCGACGCGCTGTCGCAGCTCGGCGCGGGCGACCAGGGCATCATGTTCGGCTACGCGACCGACGAGACGCCGTCGCTCATGCCCGCGACGGCCTGGGCGGCGCACCGCCTCGCGGAGCGCCTCACGGCCGTGCGCCGCGACGGCACGATCCCGTACCTGCGCCCCGACGGCAAGACGCAGGTGACGATCGAGTACGTGGACCACGAGCCCGTGCGCGTCGACGCCGTCGTCGTCTCGACGCAGCACGCCGAGGACGTCGACCAGGAGGTGCTGCGCGCCGACGTCATGCAGCACGTCATCGCGCCCGTGCTCGCGCAGCTCGGCCTGCCCCACGACGACATGACGACGTTCGTCAACCCGTCGGGCTCGTTCATCGTCGGTGGGCCGAAGGGCGACGCGGGCCTCACCGGCCGCAAGATCATCGTCGACACCTACGGCGGCGCTGCCAGGCACGGCGGCGGCGCGTTCAGCGGCAAGGACCCCTCGAAGGTCGACCGCTCGGCCGCCTACGCGCTGCGCTGGGTCGCGAAGCACGTCGTCGCCGCAGGGCTCGCACGCCGCGTCGAGGTGCAGGTCGCGTACGCGATCGGCCGCGCGACGCCCGTCGGGCTCTACGTCGACTCGTTCGGCACCGGCACGGTCGACGACGGCACGCTCACCGACGCGATCCTCAGCGTGTTCGACCTGCGTCCGGAGGCGATCATCCGAGACCTCGACCTGCGCAGGCCCATCTACGCGCAGACGGCGGCGTACGGCCACTTCGGCCGCGAGCTGCCCGACTTCACGTGGGAGCACACCCCCCGCGTCGACGCGCTGCGCAAGGCTGCCGGCGTGGCATGAGCGTCGTCCGCGTCGTCGTCGAGTCGCGGCTGCCGCAGCTCGACCGACGCTTCGACTTCGTCGCCGACGACGCGCCGGTCGGCGTGCGCGTGCGCGTGCCCTTCGGCGGACGCATGCTGCCCGGGTACGTCGTGGAGGTCGTCGAGCAGAGCGAGTTCGCCGGTGAGCTGCATCGCGTCGAGCGCGTGCTGTCGCAGGTGCCGGTGCTGCAGCCGGAGGTGTGGGAGCTCGTGCGCGCCGTCGCCGACCGCGCGGGCGGCACGGCGGCCGACGTGCTGCGCGTCGCGATCCCCAGCAGGCAGGCGCGCCCCGAGACGGCGTGGCTGAAGGCGGAGCGTGCGCAGCCGACGCCGCCGGAGGCAGCGGCGAGCATCCTGCCGAGCCTCGTCGAGCGCCGCGGGCGCATCGCGCTGCGACCCGAGCCCGGCGTCGAGCAGGTGGCAGGCGGGGGTGACGGCGGCGATGCGTGGGTCGGCAGGTGGGCGGTGGAGCTCGCGGGGCTCGCGCGCGACGCGCTCGCTCGCGGGGAGCAGGCGATCCTCGTCGTGCCCGATCACCGAGACCAGCGGCAGCTCGTGGCGGCGCTGCGCGCGGTCGTGGGCGACCGCGTCGTCGAGCTCGATCGTCGGCAGTCGACCCCGGACCGCTATCGCGGGTTCCTGCGCACCCTCGACGGCGGACCCATCGCGATCGTCGGACCCCGCAGCGCCGTCTACGCACCTGCAGCGAACCTCGGGCTCCTCGCGGTGTGGGAGGACGGCGACCCGCTGCACGACGAGCCCCTCTCGCCGTATGCGACGACGCGCGACGTCGCGCTCGTCCGCCAGCAGCAGTCGGGGTGCGCCCTCGTGCTCGCGGGACACGCGCGCTCGACCGAGGCGCAGCGGCTCGTCGAGCTCGGCTACCTCGAGGCCGTCTCGCGCGGGCGGCCGCCGCGGACGCTGCCCGCCGCCCTCGCCGCCGGGCAGACGGCCCGCATCCCCGCGATGGCGTTCCAGGTCGCGAAGGAGGCGATCGCGCACGGGCCCGTGCTCGTGCAGGTCGCCCAGCCCGGGCATGCGCCGGCGCTCGCGTGCGCACGATGCGGCGAGCGAGCGCGCTGCAGGCGCTGCCGCGGGCCGCTGCGGCGCGCGCGAGCGGACGCCTCGCCGTCGTGCGCGTGGTGCGGCGCGGTGCACGCGGCATGGGCGTGCACGTCGTGCGGCGGCCGAGGGCTCGCGGAGCTCGGTCGCGGCTCGGTGCGCACGGCCGACGAGCTCGGTCGCGCCTTCCCCGGCGTGCCCGTCGTCGTCGCCGACGGGCAGCACGAGCGCCTCGACGTCGACGACGCACCGAGGCTCGTGGTCGCGACCCGCGGCGCCGAGCCCATCGCGGCCGGCGGCTACCGCGCCGTGCTGCTGCTCGACGGCGAGCGGCTGCTCGCACGCGAGAGCCTGCGCGTCGCGGAGGACGCCGTGCGGGCCTGGTCGAGCGCGCGTGCGCTGGCGCGCGACGATGCAACGATCGTCGTCACGGGGGCGGTGGGGCGCGTCGCGACCGCGATGACCGCGCGCGACCCCGGCGGCTTCGCCGCTGCGGAGCTCGCCGACCGTCGCGCGCTGCGGTTCCCGCCCGCCGTCCGTGTCGCATCGGTCGTCGGAGGCCCCGACGAGGTCGAGCGGGTCGTGCGCGCCGTGCAGGGGATCGGCGCGACCGACGCGCTCGGACCCGTCGACGTCGGCGACGGCGCGGTACGGTCGATCGTCCGCTTCGACTACGGAGCGGGCGTCGACGTCGCGCTGGCATTGCGTGCCGAGGTCGTGCGCGCTGCGACGCAGTCGCGCTCGCGCGTGGCCAAGGGCGCGCCCGTGCGCGTGCACGTCGACGACCATGAGCCGTTCGAGGGGATCTGATGCGCATCGTCTTCGCCGGGAGCCCGGAGGCCGCCGTGCCGAGCCTCGAGGCCCTCGCCGCCCGCCACGAGGTCGCGCTCGTCGTCACGCGCGCCGCCTCGCCGCAGGGCCGCAGGCGCGTCGTGACGCCCACGCCCGTGGCCGCGGCGGCCGAGCGGCTCGGGCTGCCCGTGCTCGAGGCCAACCGCCTCGACGAGGCCGCGACGCAGCGCATCGTCGAGGTCGGAGCGGCGCTCGGCGTCGTCGTCGCGTACGGCGGGCTCGTGCGCGAGCCGCTGCTGTCCGCACCCGAGCACGGGTGGATCAACCTGCACTTCTCGGTGCTGCCTGCGTACCGTGGCGCGGCCCCCGTGCAGCGCGCGCTCGTCGACGGCGCGCACGAGACGGGCGTGAGCGTGTTCCGCCTCGTGCCCGAGCTCGACGCGGGGCCGCTCGTGGCGGTCGTGCCCTCGCCGGTCCCGCCGCTGGCGACGGCAGGCGACCTGCTGGCGCAGCTCGCCGCCTCCGGCTCCGGCGTGCTCGTCGACGCCGTCGACGCGATCGCCGACGGCTCGGCGACGTTCGTCGACCAGGTCGGCACGGCATCGTTCGCGCCGAAGCTCGCCCTCGCCGACGGCAGGCTGCGTCTCGACGAGAGCGCACCTCGCGTGCTCGACCGCTTCCGCGGCGTCACGCCGGAGCCCGGTGCGCACGTGCTGCTCGCCGGCGAGCGCGTCAAGGTGCTCGGACTCGCCCGCAGCGCCGCCGATCCGCTGCCATCGGGCACCGCGCGGCTCGTCGGCAGGGATGCCGTGCTGGGCACGGGCACCGCGGCGCTCGCGCTCGGCGACGTGCAGCCCGCGGGCAGGAAGCCCATGGCGGCAGCGGACTGGCTGCGCGGTCGCGGAGGAGAGGTCGTGCTCGATGCCTGATCGTCGCCAGCAGTCGCCTCGCGGTCGCAGCGGCCAGCGCCGGCCCGCTGGCGAGCGAGCGAGCGCACGCCGCGTCGCGCAGGAGGTCGTGCGCGACGTCGACGTCGACGACGCGTACGCGAACCTGCTGCTGCCGACCCGCATCCGCGATGCCGGGCTCGATGCGCAGGACGCCGCGTTCGCGACGGAGCTCGCCTACGGCACGTTGCGGTGGCAGGGCCAGCTCGACGCCGTCATCGTCGCCGCGGCAGGCAGGCCGATCGACGAGATCGACCCGACGACGCTGTCGGTGCTGCGCATCGCCGTGCACCAGCTCTCGCACATGCGCGTGCCCGCTCACGCAGCCGTGCACGCGTCGATCGAGCTGCTCGGCGACCATCGGGGTCGCCGCGGCTTCGCGAACGCCGTGCTGCGACGCATCGCCGCGACGCCCGTCGACGAGCAGGTCGAGCGACTGGCCGCCGACCTCTCCACCGACGACGCCATCGGCCTGCGCACCGCGCATCCGACGTGGATCGTGCGTGCGCTGCGGCGATCGCTCGACGCCGAGGGCGCGGCAGGGCAGCTCGAGGCGCTGCTCGCAGCCGACAACGACGCGCCGCGCGTGCAGCTCGTCGCCCTGCCCGGCCTCGCGGGCCCCGACGAGCTCGGCGACGAGCGCACCGCGTCGCCCGTGGGCAGGCTCGCGCCCGCCGGCGACCCGTGGCGCGTGCCCGCCGTCCGCGAGGGCCGCGCGCGCGTGCAGGACGCAGGCAGCCAGCTCGCAGCGCTCGCGCTCACGCGAGCGCTGCCCGTGACGGCAGGGGAGCGGTGGCTCGACCTGTGCGCGGGCCCCGGTGGCAAGGCGGCCCTGCTCGCGGCCGAGGCGCGGGCGGGCGGGGCGCACCTCGAGGCCAACGAGCTCGTGCCCACGCGCGCGGGTCTCGTGCGGCAGGCGCTCGCCGCCGTCGACCCGTCCGTGCACGTCGCCGTCGGCGACGGCCGCCGCTACGGCGACCGCGAGGGCGTCTACGACCGCATCCTGCTCGACGCACCCTGCACGGGGCTCGGCGCGTTGCGACGGCGGCCCGAGGCGCGGTGGCGCAAGCAGCCGGGCGACGTGCCGGAGCTCGCGCGCCTGCAGGCCGAGCTGCTGCGCGCGGCGATGCTGGCGGTGCGGCCGGGAGGCCTCGTGGCGTACGTGACGTGCTCGCCGCACCTGGCCGAGACCCGCGCGATCGTGCAGGGTGCGCTGGCCGAGGGCGCGGAGCCCGTCGACACGCGCGCCGTGCTCGCTCGCATCGCTCCCGACGCCGAGCTCGGCGGCACGGGCGACGCCGTGCAGCTGTGGCCGCACCGTGCGGGCACCGACGCGATGTTCGTGCAGCTGCTGCGCAGGCCGGAGGCGCCGGACTCGGCCGCCGCCGCCGCTCGATAGCCTCGTCGTCGTGCGCATCCATCCGAGCATCCTGTCCGCCGACTTCGTCAACCTCGAGCGCGACCTCACGGCGATCGCGACGGCCGACGGCGTGCACGTCGACGTCATGGACGGCCACTTCGTGCCGAACCTCACGATCGGCCTGCCCGTCGTGGAGCGCATCGGACAGGTCTCGCCCGTGCCGCTGGACGTGCACCTCATGGTCGAGGACGCCGACCGGTGGGCGCCGCAGTACGTGCTGCCCGGCGTCACGAGCGTCACGTTCCACGCCGAGGCGAGCCGCGATCCCTTCGCCCTCGCCGCGGTGCTGCGTGACGCGGGGGTCGCCGCGTCGGTCGCGCTGAAGCCCGGCACCGACGTCACGCCGTTCGCCGACCGCATCGACGCCTTCGACATGGTGCTCGTCATGACGGTCGAGCCCGGCTTCGGCGGCCAGTCGTTCATGCCGGAGGTGCTGCCGAGGCTCGGCGTCCTGCGCCGAGCCGCCGACGACGCAGGCGTGCAGGTGCGGCTGCAGGTCGACGGCGGCATCTCGACGGCGACGATCGCCGAGGCCGCGGCCGCCGGTGCCGACACGTTCGTGGCAGGCAGCGCCGTCTACGGGCACGGCGACCCCGCCGGGCGCATCCAGGCGCTGCGCGACGTGCTCGCCGAGACGACTACCCTGGAGCCGTGAAGGACTTCGACTCCCTGTTCGCCGAGCTCGAGCAGACGGTGGCAGAGCGACGCGAGGGCAACACGCTCGCACGCGTCGAGGGCGGCGTGCACTCCATCGGCAAGAAGATCGTCGAGGAGGCCGCCGAGGTGTGGATGGCCGCCGAGCACGAGGGCGACGAGCAGACCGCGCTCGAGATCTCGCAGCTGCTGTACCACCTGCAGGTGCTGATGCTCGCGAAGGGCATCAGCCTGCAGGACGTCTACCGACATCTCTGAGCCTGCCGCTCACCCGTCGTCCGCAGACACCAGGGTCGCCTCGACCCGCAGAGAGAGCCTCATGCTGAAGATCGCCGTGCCCAACAAGGGCGCGCTGTCCGAGACCGCCGCCGACATGCTCGCGGAGGCCGGCTACCACGGCCGCCGCGACGGCAAGGAGCTCATCGTCGCCGATCCGGCGAACGACGTCGAGTTCTTCTACCTGCGACCGCGAGACATCGCGACCTACGTCGGCTCCGGCGTCATCGACGCGGGCGTCACGGGTCGCGACCTGCTGCTGGACTCGGGCTCGCCCGCCGTCGAGGTGCAGGGTCTCGGCTTCGGCCGCTCCACGTTCCGCTTCGCGGGCCCCGTCGGCGCCTTCTCGTCGCAGGAGCAGCTCTCGGGCATGCGCATCGCGACGAGCTACACCGGGCTCCTGCAGTCGTGGCTCGCGGCACGCGGCATCGACGCGACGCTCGTGCACCTCGACGGCGCCGTCGAGTCGGCCGTGCGGCTCGGGGTCGCCGACGCGATCGCCGACGTCGTCGAGACGGGCGCGACGCTGCGGAAGCAGGGGCTCGAGACGTTCGGCGACCCCATCCTGTCGTCGGAGGCCGTGCTCATCTCCTCCGGTCGCGCGAGCGACGGCCTCCACACGTTGCGCCGCAGGCTCGAGGGCGTGCTGGTGGCTCGCCGCTACGTCATGGTCGACTACGACGTGCGCCGCGACGACCTCGACGCCGCCGTGCGGGTGTGCCCAGGCAAGGAGTCGGCGACGATCTCGCCGCTGCGCGACGACGACTGGGTCGCCGTGCGGGTCATGACCGAGTCGCACGACGTCAACCGCATCATGGACTCCCTCGAGGCCGTCGGCGCGAAGGCGATCATCGTCACGCGCATCCACGCAGCGAGGGTCTGATGCTCACGACGCGCGTCATCCCATGCCTCGACGTGGCGGGCGGCCGCGTCGTGAAGGGCGTGAACTTCCAGGACCTCGCCGACCAGGGCGACCCCGTCGAGCTCGCCGCACGCTACGCGCAGCAGGGAGCGGACGAGCTGACGTTCCTCGACGTCACGGCGACCGTCGAGGGGGCGGACACGATCCTCGAGGTCGTCGAGCGCTGCGCGGAGCAGATCTTCATCCCGTTGACGGTCGGGGGAGGCGTGCGCACGGTCGCGGACGTCTCGCGCCTGCTGGCGCACGGTGCCGACAAGGTGGGCGTGAACTCCGCGGCGATCGCGAGGCCGGAGGTCGTCGACGAGATCTCGGACGCGTTCGGCGCCCAGGTGCTCGTCGTCTCGCTCGACGTGCTGCGCTCGGCCGACACCGACAGCGGCTTCGAGGTCACGACGCACGGCGGCAGGCGTCGCACGGGCATCGACGCGATCGCGTGGGCTGCCGAGGTCGACCGACGCGGCGCTGGGGAGCTGCTCGTGAACTCCATCGACGCCGACGGCACGAAGACCGGCTTCGACCTCGGCCTCATCGAGGCCGTCCGCGCTGCGACGAGCGTGCCGGTCGTCGCGAGCGGGGGCGCAGGCGGTCCCGAGCACTTCGCGCCCGCCGTGGCGGCGGGTGCCGACGCCGTGCTCGCAGCGAGCATCTTCCACTCGCAGCAGTGCACGATCGACGACGTGAAGGCCGCCATGCTGGCGGCGGGGGTGACGGTGCGATGATCCCGCAGCTGACGACCGACGCGGACGGCCTCGTGCCCGCCGTCATCCAGGACGACGCGACCGGCGACGTGCTCATGGTCGGCTACATGGACGACGAGGCGCTGCGCCGCACCGCGACCGAGGGTCGCGTGACGTTCTGGTCGCGCTCGCGACAGGAGTACTGGCGCAAGGGCGACACGTCCGGCAACGTGCAGGTGCCGGTGTCGATCGCGATCGACTGCGACGCCGACACGCTGCTCGTGCGCGTCGAGCAGACGGGCCCGGCGTGCCACACCGGCAACCGCTCGTGCTTCTTCACGCCCATCGAGGTGACCTCGTGACGACGACGACGCGCGAGCAGTTCGACGCCCTGCTGCCGACGCACCGCGTCGTGCCGGTCGTGCGCGAGATCCTCGCCGACACCGAGACGCCCGTCGGCGTCTACCGCAAGCTCGCCGTCGACCGCCCGGGCTCGTTCCTGCTCGAGTCCGCCGAGCAGGGCGTGTGGAACCGCTTCTCGTTCGTGGGCGTGTCGTCCTTCGGCCAGCTCACGGCCGACGAGGGCGACGTCTCGTGGCGCAGCCACGGCCTCAGCCTCGAGCGGCTGCTGGGCGACGACGTGGAGCGCACGCCGCTCGAGACGGTCGCGCACGTGCTCGAGCGGTGGAGGACGCCTCGCGTGCCAGGGCTGCCGCGCCTCACCGGAGGGCTCGTCGGCCACATCGGCTGGGAGACGGTGCGCGAGCTGGAGCACCTGCCGAATCCTCCTCAGCGGCAGGTCGACGTGCCCGCGATCGGGCTGTCGTTCGTCGCCGAGCTCGTCGTGCTCGACCACCGCACCGGCACGGCGCTGCTCATCGCGACGGCGCTCGCCGACGGCGTGGAGGAGCCCGACCGCCTGTGGGCCGGCGCGCAGCGACAGCTCGACGACATGCAGGCGCGCCTCGCCGAGGACGCGCCGACGTGGCTCGCCGAGCCGCTCGACGTCTCGATCGAGCCCGATCCGACGGCATCGGTGTCTGCCGAGGGCTTCGGCGCGATGGTCGAGCGCGCGAAGGAGCACATCGTCGACGGCGACGTGTTCCAGGTCGTGCTCTCCAGCCGCTTCGACGTGCCGCTGGACGCGCATCCGCTCGACGTCTACCGCGTGCTGCGGCTGCTCAATCCATCGCCCTACCTGTACCTGCTGACCCTCGAGGACGCCGCGGGCAAGCCGTACCAGGTCGTCGGATCGAGCCCGGAGGCGCTCGTGACGGTGCACGAGGGTGGCGCGACGATGCATCCCATCGCAGGCTCGAGGCCGCGCGGCGCCGACACGGCCGCCGACAACGCGCTCGCCGACGAGCTGCTCGCAGACCCGAAGGAGCGCTCGGAGCACGTCATGCTCGTCGACCTGGCCCGCAACGACCTCGCGAAGGTGTGCCAGGCGGGCACGGTCGCCGTGACCGAGTTCATGGTCGTGGAGCGCTTCAGCCACATCATGCACATCGTGTCGACCGTCGAGGGACGGATGCGCGCCGACGCCTCCGCCGTCGACGCGTTCCGCGCGACCTTCCCGGCAGGCACGCTCTCGGGTGCGCCGAAGCCTCGGGCGCTGGAGATCATCGATGCGCTCGAGCCCGCGCAGCGCGGCGTGTACGGCGGCGTCGTGGGCTACTTCGACTTCGCCGGCGACGCGGACCTGGCGATCGCGATCCGCACCGTCACGATCGTCGACGGCATGGCGCACGTGCAGGCGGGGGCCGGGCTCGTCGCCGACAGCGTGCCCGAGACGGAGCACGCGGAGGTGCGCAGCAAGGCGGCGGCGCCGCTGCGTGCCACGGCGCGGGCCGATGCGATGCGCAGGATCGTGCGATGAGGGCGAGGGGCAGGCTGCTGGCGGTGCTCGCGCATCTCGCCGCCGGTGCCGCGATCCTCGCAGGCTCCGTCGTGACGTGGGCCACGGTCTCGCCGGAGGGGACGCCGACCGTCGAGCTCGACGGCACGACCGTCGCACCCGCGCTCGCGCCCGTCGCGCTCACGATCGGCGCGCTCGGCCTCGCCCTCACGCTCGCACGGCCGCTCGTCGCTCGCGTGCTCGCCGTCGTGGGCGTCGCGATCGTCGGCGTCGGCGCCGCGCATCTCGTGCAGCGGGTGGCGGGGCTCGACGCCACGATCGCCGACGCTGCGAGCGCCGCGACGGGCGTCACGACCCTCGACGCCGCGTCGGCGACGACCGCGGCGCCGACGCTCGCGGTCGTCGGGCTCGTGCTCGCGCTCGCCGCAGCGGTGTGGACGTTCGCGACCGCGGGCGCATGGCAGCGCAGGCAGGCCGCGCAGCGGTTCGAGCGGGCGGAGTCGGGCCTGGCATGGGATGCGCTCGACGACGGCGTCGACCCGACGACGCGGACCGCCGACGCCGACGCCGACGAGGCAGCGTCCGGTCCCGCCGCGACCGACCGGTAGACTGACGACACCCATGGATCCGAGGAGCATCGTGACCGAGCAGACCGCCACCGAAGTGCACGTCGAGCCTGGCGAGGGCCACTCGCCGGCCGCCTGGACGGCTGTGATCATCATGCTCGTGGCCATCGCCGTGGGCACGCTCTTCTTCTGGCTCGACATGCCGCTCTTCGTCTGGATCTCCGCCGCGTTCATCCCGATCGGCGCGCTCACCGGCCTCATCCTGAAGAAGGCCGGCTACGGCGTCGACGGACCGAAGTACACGCCGAAGGAGCACTGATGCTCGACGCCCTCACCACCGGGGCGCTCGAGGATGCCGAGGCACGTCGCGGCTCGCTGCCGTACGACGAGCTCGACGCCCTCGCGCGCGCATCCCGAGCGCCCATCGACGTCGTCGCCCTGCTCTCGCAGCCGGTCGACGGCGTGCACGTCATCGCCGAGGTGAAGCGGGCGAGCCCCTCGAAGGGCCGCATCGCCGACATCCCCGAGCCCGCCGCGCTCGCCGCCGCGTACGCCGCGGGCGGCGCGAGCGTCATCAGCGTGCTCACGGAGGGCCGGCGCTTCCTCGGCACGCTCGACGACCTGCGCGCCGTGCGCGACGCCGTCGACGTCGCCGTGCTGCGCAAGGACTTCCTGTCGACGCGCTACCAGCTGCTCGAGGCGCGCGCCGCGGGTGCCGACCTCGTGCTGCTCATCGTCGCCGCGCTCGACGACGACACCCTCGCAGACCTCCACGCGTTCGCGCAGGAGCTCGGCCTGTCGGTGCTCGTGGAGGTCCACGACGCCGACGAGGTGCGTCGCGCCCTCGCGGTCGGTGCGCGCATCGTCGGCGTGAACACGCGCGACCTGCAGACGTTCCAGATGCACCCCGAGCGCTTCGCCGAGCTGCGCCCCCTCATCCCCGAGGGCGTCGTCGCGGTCGCCGAGTCGGGCGTGCAGTCGGTCGCCGACGTCGCCGCGTACCGCGCAGCGGGCGCGCACGCCGTGCTCGTCGGCGAGGCGCTCGTGCGCGACGGCGCACCCGCCGAGCGCGTCGCAGCGTTCCGGAGCGCATCGTGAGCCTCCGCGACGAGCGCGGGCCCGACTTCGGCGCGTTCGGCGGCATCCACATGCCCGAGCCCCTCATCGCCGCGATCGACGAGCTCGCGGCAGCCTACGAGGAGGCCCGCGAGGACCCCGCGTTCGGCGAGGAGCTCGCGCGTCTCGGTCGCGAGTACACGGGTCGGCCGTCGCTGCTCACCGAGGCACCGCGGCTCGCGGCCTCCGTCGGCGGCGCGCGCATCCTGCTGAAGCGCGAGGACCTCAACCACACCGGCAGCCACAAGATCAACAACGTGCTCGGCCAGGCGCTGCTCGCGCAGCGGCTCGGCAAGACGCGACTCGTCGCCGAGACGGGCGCGGGCCAGCACGGCGTCGCGACCGCGACGGCAGCCGCGCTCTTCGGCATGGAGTGCACGATCTACATGGGCGAGGTCGACACCGAGCGCCAGGCGCTCAACGTGGCCCGCATGCGCCTGCTCGGCGCCACGGTCGTGCCCGTCACGACGGGTGCGCGCACGCTCAAGGACGCGATCAACGAGGGCTTGCGCGACTGGGTGCGCACCGTCGACACGAGCCACTACCTCATGGGCACGGTGGCCGGTCCCCACCCGTACCCGGTCATGGTGCGCGACTTCCACGCGCAGATCGGCGAGGAGGCGCGCGCGCAGATGCTCGAGCAGGTCGGCAGGCTGCCGGATGCCGTGCTCGCGTGCGTCGGCGGTGGCTCGAACGCCATGGGCATCTTCCACGCGTTCCTCGACGACGCCGACGTGCGCCTCATCGGGCTCGAGGCAGGCGGCGACGGTGCCGACACCGAGCGGCACGCGCTGACGATCGGCCACGGCACGCCCGGCGTGCTGCACGGCTCGCGCTCGTACATGCTGCAGGACGCCGACGGGCAGACGCGCGACTCGCACTCGATCTCCGCGGGCCTCGACTACCCGGGCGTCGGCCCCGAGCATGCGTGGCTGCACGACATCGGTCGCGCCGAGTACCAGCCGGTGACCGACGCAGAGGCCATGCACGCCTTCCGCGAGCTGACGAGGCTCGAGGGCATCATGCCTGCGATCGAGTCCGCGCACGCCATCGCGGGTGCGCTGCGCCTCGCGCCGCAGCTCGGCCCCGACGCCGTGCTGCTCGTCTCCCTCTCCGGACGTGGCGACAAGGACGTCGCGACCGCGGCGCACTGGTTCGACGTGCTCGACGAGGGAGCGACGCAGTCATGAGCGCCGTCAAGGACGCGATCGACGCCTCCGGTGGCCGAGCCCTCATCGGCTACCTCCCGGCCGGGTGGCCGGACCAGGCCACGTGCGTCGAGGCGTGCGTCACGCTCGCGGAGGCCGGCTTCACCGCCATCGAGCTCGGCCTGCCGTACTCGGACCCGAGCCTCGACGGCCCTGCCATCCAGGCGGCGACGCAGGCGACGCTCGACCGCGGCTTCCGCATCGAGGAGGCGTTCGAGACGATCGCGGAGGTCACGCGCCGCACGCACGTGCCCGTCGTGATCATGACGTACTGGAACCCCGTGCTGCGCTGGGGCGTCGACCGCTTCGCAGGCAGCCTCGCCGAGGCAGGGGGAGCGGGGCTCATCACGCCCGACCTCGTGCCAGAGAACGGCGCCGAGTGGATCGCCGCTGCCGACGAGCACGACCTCGATCGCATCTTCCTGTCCGCGCCGTCGTCGTCCGACGCCCGCATCGACGCCGTGCTGCGCGCGTCGCGCGGCTTCGTCTACACGGTCTCGACGATGGGCACGACCGGCGCGCGCGGCTCGATGGACGACGCTGCACGCACGCTCGCAGCCCGCATCGGCGAGCGCCGCGCCGCGATCGACGTCGACCTTCCCCGCTGCGTCGGTCTCGGCATCTCCACGGGCGCCCAGGTCGCCGACGTGCTCTCGTACGCCGAGGGAGCCATCTCCGGCTCCGCGCTCGTGAACGCGCTGCGCGATGGCGGCATCGCCGGGCTGCGCACCGTCGCCGCCGACCTCGCCTCCGGCACTACACTCGTCCAGTCCCACTGACCACGGAGGATCCGTGCTGCAGAGCATCCCGAGCCCCTCGCCCGACCTTCAGGGCATCCCCATCGGGGAGTGGCTGACGACGGTCTTCCCGATCCTCGGCAACCCCTTCACGCTGCCGTGGGGCGCGACGGTCTCGTTCGCGAGCTTCGAGATCCGCACCTACGCGCTGTGCATCCTCATCGGCATCCTCCTCGCCGCCTGGCTCACCGCGCGGCGGCTGCGGCAGCGGGGCGTCGACGGCGGCCTCGTCATCGACGTCGCCGTGTGGGCCGTGCTGCTGGGCATCGTCGGCGCGCGCGTCTTCCACGTGCTCACGTATCCCGACGAGTACCTCGGGGAGAACTACGACTTCTGGAACGTGATCGCCGTCTGGAACGGCGGCGTGGCCATCTTCGGCGCCATCATCTTCGGCGCCATCGGCATCTGGATCGGGTGCCGACTCACCGGCCTGCGGTTCACGACCTTCATCGACGCCCTCGCACCGGGCATGCTCATCGCCCAGGCGGCAGGACGCGTCGGCAACTACCTGAACCACGAGCTCTTCGGCCAGCCGACCGGGCTGCCCTGGGGCCTCGAGGTCGAGGCGACCAACCCCGCCTTCCCCGTCGGCCTCCCGGAGGGCACGCTCTTCCACCCGACGTTCCTCTACGAGATCGTCTGGAACCTGCTGGGCGCAGCCCTCATCCTGTGGCTCGACCGACGCCGCCAGATCCACTGGGGCAAGGTCGCAGGCCTGTACCTCATCTGGTACGGCGTGGGTCGCGCGGTGTGGGAGACCATCCGCATCAACCCGTCCGAGGTCATCTTCGGCATCCGCGTCAACGTGTGGGCCGCGATCGGCGCCGTCGCGGTCGGCGTCATCATCTGGCTCGTGCAGAGCCGCAGGCACCCGGGCCTCGAGCCGGCACCGTGGCAGCCTGGCAGGGAGCCCGAGGATGACGAGGTAGACTCCGAGGTGTACTCCGAGCTCGACGACGCCGACACAACGGCAGAGCCGGCAGTGGCCGCGGGAACCGCGTCGACCACCACCTGATCCGCCACACGGGCCGATGACGCTCCGTGCCGCCCTCTCGACTCGGAGGTCCGACATGGCACCCATGCTCCGCCACCTCGGTGGCCATCCAGCAGCAGGGATGTACGACCCGACGCTCGACCGCGACTCCTGCGGGCTCGCGATGGTCGCCACGCTGCGCGGCAGCGACGGTCACGACATCGTCGTCGCGGCGCTCGACGCGCTCCGCAACCTCGAGCATCGCGGCGCCGTCGGCTCCGACGCCGGCACCGGCGACGGCGCGGGCATCCTCACCCAGATGCCCGACGCGTTCCTGCGCGCCGTCGCAGGCTTCACGCTGCCCCCTGCGGGTGCGTACGCGGCCGGTCTCACGTTCCTGCCGGTCGACGACGCAGAGCGCGCGAGCGCGAAGCGCGCGATCGAGCGCATCGCGGGCGAGGAGCGCCTCACGGTGCTCGGCTGGCGCGACGTGCCCGTGCGTCCCGAGACGCTCGGCGACCTCGCTCGCGCCTCGATGCCCGCGATCGAGCAGGTGTTCGTCTCGTCGGCAGGCACGCAGGCCAGCGGCATCGACCTCGATCGCATGACGTTCCGACTGCGCAAGCGCATCGAGCGCGAGGTCGGCGACTACCTGCCGTCGCTGTCGGCACGCACCATCACCTACAAGGGCATGGTCACGACCCTGCAGCTCGAGCCGTTCTACCCCGACCTGTCGGACGAGCGCTTCGCGACGAGGCTCGCGATCGTGCACTCGCGCTACTCGACGAACACGTTCCCGTCGTGGCCGCTCGCGCAGCCGCTGCGCATGATCGCGCACAACGGCGAGATCAACACGGTCGAGGGCAACCGCAACTGGATGCGCGCACGCCAGTCGCAGCTGCGCAGCGAGCTGCTCGGCGACCTCAAGCCGCTCTATCCCATCGTCACGCCCGGCATCTCCGACTCGGGATCGTTCGACGAGGTGCTCGAGCTGCTGACGCTGTCCGGTCGCAGCCTGCCCCACGCGATGATGATGATGGTGCCGGAGGCGTGGGAGAACGCCACCGACCTGCCAGACGAGCTGCGCGCCTTCTACGAGTACCACTCGCTGCTGCTCGAGGCGTGGGACGGCCCCGCCGCGATCTCGTTCACCGACGGCACGATCGTCGGAGCCACCCTCGACCGCAACGGGCTGCGCCCCGGCCGCTGGCTCGTGACCGACGACGGCCTCGTCGTCGTCGCGAGCGAGACGGGCGTGCTGCCGATCGATCCGGCACGCGTCGTGCAGCGCGGACGCCTGCAGCCGGGCCGGCTGTTCCTCGTCGACACCGAGCAGGGGCGTCTGCTCGACAACTTCCAGACGAAGATGGAGCTCGCACGCTCCCAGCCGTGGGGGGAGTGGCTCGAGTCGAGCCGCATCCACCTCAGCGAGCTGCCCGACCGCGAGCACGTCATCCACACGCCCGCCTCCGTGGAGCGCCGCCAGCGCACCTTCGGGTACACGGAGGAGGAGGTGCGCATCCTGCTCACCCCCATGGCTGCCACGGGCGCGGAGCCCCTGGGGGCCATGGGCTCCGACACGCCCATCGCGGTGCTCTCGGAGCGTCCGCGGCTGCTGTTCGACTACTTCGCGCAGGCGTTCGCGCAGGTGACGAACCCTCCGCTCGACTCCATCCGCGAGTCGGTCGTGACGTCGATGCGCCTCGGCCTCGGCCCCGTGCGCAACCTGCTCACCGCCTCGGCGGCGCACGCGAGCCAGGTCATCCTCGACTTCCCCGTCATCGACAACGACGAGCTCGCGAAGATCCGCCACATCGACCGCACGCCGGGCTCGCGACGCACCGTCACGATCTCGGCGCTCTACCCCGTCGAGGGCGGCGAGGCGTCGATGGTCGCGCGGCTCGACGCGATGTGCGCGGAGGTCGACGAGGCCATCGCGGACGGCGCGCAGTACGTCGTCATCTCCGACCGCGACTCGAACGAGCAGCTCGCCCCCATCCCGAGCCTGCTCGCCGTGTCGGCGGTGCACCACCACCTCATCGACGCCGAGACGCGCATGCGCGTCGGCCTCGTCGCCGAGACGGGCGACGTGCGCGAGGTGCATCACGTCGCGCTGCTCATCGGCTACGGCGCATCGGCCGTGAACCCGTACCTCGCGATGGAGACGGCCGAGCAGCTCGCCATCACGGGCCGCATCCCCGGCATCAGCCCCGAGGATGCCGTGCACAACGTCATCAAGGCGCTCGGCAAGGGCGTCACGAAGATCATGTCGAAGATGGGCATCTCGACCGTCGGATCCTACGCGGGCGCGCAGGCGTTCGAGGCGGTCGGGCTCTCCGAGGAGCTCGTCGCACGCTACTTCGAGGGCACCCCGACGAGGCTCGGCGGCGTCGGCGTCGGCGTGCTCGCCTCCGAGTCCGCGCAGCGCCACGCCATCGCCTACCCGCCCGAGAAGGCGCCCTTCGCGCACGAGGGGCTGCCGACCGGCGGCGAGTACCAGTGGCGTCGCGACTCGACGCCCCACCTGTTCAACCCCGAGACGGTCTTCCGGCTGCAGCACTCCACGCGCACGCGCCAGTACGACGTGTTCCGGGAGTACTCGAGCGCCGTCGACGAGCAGTCGCGCGAGCTGAAGACGCTGCGCGGCATGTTCCGGCTGAAGACCGAGGACGTCACGCCCATCCCGATCGAGGAGGTCGAGCCGATCTCCGAGATCGTCAAGCGCTTCTCGACCGGTGCGATGTCGTACGGCTCCATCTCGAAGGAGGCGCACGAGACCCTCGCGATCGCGATGAACCGGCTCGGCGGCAAGTCGAACACCGGGGAGGGCGGCGAGGACGTCGACCGCCTGCTCGACCCCGAGCGGCGCTCGTCGATCAAGCAGGTCGCGTCGGGACGCTTCGGCGTCACGAGCATGTACCTGACGCACGCCGACGACATCCAGATCAAGATGGCGCAGGGTGCCAAGCCCGGCGAGGGCGGCCAGCTGCCCCCTGGCAAGGTGTACCCGTGGGTCGCGCGCACGCGCCACGCCACGAGCGGCGTGGGACTCATCTCGCCGCCCCCGCACCACGACATCTACTCGATCGAGGACCTCAAGCAGCTCATCTTCGACCTGAAGCGTGCCAATCGCGAGGCGCGCGTCCACGTCAAGCTCGTGTCGCAGTCCGGCATCGGCGCGGTCGCCGCAGGCGTCGCGAAGGCGAAGGCCGACGTCGTGCTCGTCTCCGGTCACGACGGCGGCACGGGCGCGAGCCCGCTGAACTCGCTGAAGCATGCGGGCACGCCGTGGGAGATCGGGCTCGCCGAGGCGCAGCACACCCTCATGGTCAACGGGCTGCGCGAGCGCGTGGTCGTGCAGGTGGACGGTCAGCTGAAGACGGGCCGCGACGTGCTCGTCGGCGCGCTGCTGGGTGCGGAGGAGTACGGCTTCGCCACCGCGCCGCTCGTCGTCTCCGGATGCATCATGATGCGCGTGTGCCACCTCGACACGTGCCCCGTCGGGGTGGCGACGCAGAACCCGACGCTCCGCGAGCGCTTCACCGGCAAGCCCGAGTTCGTCGTCACGTTCTTCGAGTACGTCGCCCAGGAGGTGCGGGAGCTGCTCGCATCGCTCGGCCTGCGCTCGATCGACGAGGCCATCGGCCGCTCCGAGCTGCTCGACGTCGACGACGCGATCCACCACTGGAAGGCCGACGGGCTCGACCTGCAGAGGGTGCTCGACGTGCCGCAGGCGGCAGGGGCGCGCCGCAACATGACGACGCAGGACCACGAGCTCGACGACCAGCTCGACATGCGGCTGCTCGACGAGGTGCTGCGGGCCCACGAGGCGGGTGAGACGGTGCGCCTCGACATCCCGATCGCGAACACCGACCGTGCCGTCGGCACGATGCTCGGCAACGAGGTGACGAAGCGGCACGGCGAGGCGGGCATGCCGCCGGACTCGATCGACATCACGCTGCGCGGCTCCGCCGGGCAGTCCCTCGGCGCGTTCATCCCGCGCGGCATCACGCTGCGGCTCGTCGGCGACGCGAACGACTACGTCGGCAAGGGGCTCTCCGGCGGCCTCATCACCGTGCAGCCCGACCCTGCGGCACCGTTCGTGCCGGAGCGCAACGTCATCGCGGGCAACGTCATCGGCTACGGCGCCACGTCCGGCTCGCTGCACATCCGCGGCATCGTCGGCGAGCGCTTCCTCGTGCGCAACTCCGGCGCGACGGCCGTGTGCGAGGGCACCGGCGACCACGCCCTCGAGTACATGACCGGCGGCATCGCCGTGATCCTCGGGCACACGGGCCGCAACCTCGGCGCAGGCATGTCCGGCGGCGTCGCGTACGTGCTCGACCTCGACGCCGCTCGCATCAACCGCGAGTCGCTGCACGCGGGCGAGCTGCTGCTCGAACGGCTCAGCGAGGAGGACGAGATCGAGCTGCGCGCGATCCTCGAGCGCCACGTCGAGCTGACCGGCTCCACCGTCGCCGCGCGTCTCCTCGACGGGCGTGGCGGACTCGCAGGGTTCACGAAGATCGTGCCCCGCGACTGGGCTGCCGTGCGGGACATCCGCAAGCAGGCCGAGGATGCGGGGATCGACCCCGACTCCGACCAGATCTGGACGCGCATCCTGGAGGTGACCGGTGGCTGATCCCCGCGGATTCCTGAAGACGACGCAGCGAGAGCTCGCGCCGAAGCGCCCCGTCTCGGTGCGCATCATGGACTGGAAGGAGATCGGCGAGCTCGGCGACAAGGCCGTGCTGCGCCGCCAGGCCGGACGCTGCATGGACTGCGGCGTGCCGTTCTGCCACCAGGGCTGCCCGCTCGGCAACCTCATCCCCGAGTTCAACGACCTCACGTGGCGCGGCGAGGGCCGTGCCGCGAGCGATCGGCTGCACGCGACGAACAACTTCCCGGAGCTCACGGGCAAGCTGTGCCCCGCGCCGTGCGAGTCGTCGTGCGTGCTCGGCATCAACCAGCCGGCCGTCACGATCAAGCAGGTCGAGCAGGCCATCGCCGCCGACGCGTTCCAGCACGGCTGGATCGAGCCGCACCCGCCGGCTCGCCTCACGGGCAAGACGGTGGCCGTCGTGGGCTCGGGGCCCGCAGGCCTCGCCGCCGCGCAGCAGCTGACGCGCGCGGGCCACACCGTCGCGGTGTACGAGCGCGACGACCGCATCGGCGGCCTGCTGCGGTACGGCATCCCCGACTTCAAGCTCGAGAAGCGCACCATCGACCAGCGGCTCGCGCAGATGCAGGCCGAGGGCACGCGCTTCCGCGCAGGCGTCGACATCGGTCGCGACGTCACGTGGGACGCGCTGCGGCAGCGCTTCGACGCCATCGTGGTCGCGACGGGCGCCATGGTGCCGCGGGACCTCGCGATCCCCGGCCGCGACCTCGCGGGCGTGCACTACGCCATGGAGTACCTGACGCAGCAGAACCGTGCCGTGGCGGGCACGGCGGTGTCGAGCCAGATCACCGCGGAGGGCAAGCACGTCGTCGTCCTCGGCGGCGGCGACACCGGCGCCGACTGCATCGGCACGGCGCACCGCCAGGGTGCGCTGTCGGTCACGAATCTCGCGATCGGCGTGCAGCCGCCCACCGACCGGCCCGACCACCAGCCGTGGCCGACGCATCCGGCGATCTTCGAGGTGCAGTCGAGCCACGAGGAGGGCGGCGAGCGCACGTTCCTCGCCTCCACGGTCGAGTTCATGGCGAACGACGTCGGCGAGGTGCGCGCGCTCAAGGTCGCCGAGACCGAGATCGTCGACGGCGTCCGCCGCGCGAAGCCAGGCACGGAGCGGGAGATCCCCGCCGACCTCGTGCTGCTCGCGCTCGGCTTCACCGGTGCCCAGCAGGAGACCCTCGGGGCTCAGCTCGGCACGGAGTTCACCCGCGGCGCCGTCACGCGCGACGCGGACTACGCGACCTCGACGGAAGGCGTCTTCGTGGCTGGCGACGCCGGTCGAGGTGCATCGCTCATCGTGTGGGCGATCGCAGAGGGGCGCGCGGCAGCGGCCGCCGTGGACCGGTACCTGGAGGGTTCGACGACCCTGCCGTCGCCGGTGCGCGCGACCGACATGCCCATCCGCGCCTGACAGGTGGAAGACTCGACGGCGACGGACCACGTCGCCGTGGGGTCCAAGTGAGAGAGAGCACATGAGACGAGCGAAGATCGTCGCGACCTTCGGGCCGGCGCTGTCGGGATACGAGCAGACGAAGGCCGCGATCGCGGCGGGCGTCAACGTGGCCAGGCTCAACCTGAGCCACGGCGCATACCCGGTGCACGAGGCCGTGTACGAGGACATCAGGCGGGCGTCCGACGAGCTGGGCATGCCCGTGGGCATCCTGGTCGACCTGCAGGGGCCGAAGATCCGCCTCGGCAAGATCGCCGCGGGTCCGCAGGTGCTGGCGGACGGCGACACCTTCACGATCACGACGGAGGACGTGCCTGGCGACAAGGACCTCGTGTCGACGACGTTCAAGGGTCTGCCGGACGACGTCGCCGCCGGAGACCCGTTGCTCATCGACGACGGTCGCGTCGTGCTGGAGGTCGTCTCGACCGACGGCGTGCGCGTCGTCACGAAGGTCGTCGTGGGCGGCAAGGTCAGCGACAACAAGGGCATCAACCTGCCTGGCGTCGCGGTCAACGTCCCCGCGCTGAGCGACAAGGACGAGGCCGACCTGCGGTGGGCGCTGCAGCTGGGCGCCGACATCATCGCGCTGTCGTTCGTGCGCGACGCCTCCGACATCGCGCGCGTGCACGAGATCATGGACGAGGAGGGGCGCCGACTGCCCGTCGTCGCCAAGGTCGAGAAGCCGCAGGCCGTCGACAACCTCGCCGACATCATCGACGCGTTCGACGCGATCATGGTCGCTCGAGGCGACCTCGGCGTCGAGCTGCCGCTCGAGCAGGTGCCGCTCGTGCAGAAGCGCGCCGTCGAGCTGTCGCGCAGGTGGGCGAAGCCCGTCATCGTCGCGACGCAGGTGCTCGAGTCGATGATCGAGGCACCGCGGCCCACCCGTGCGGAGGCGAGCGACTGCGCCAACGCCATCCTCGACGGTGCCGACGCGGTCATGCTCTCCGGCGAGACGAGCGTCGGCGCGTACCCGATCGTCACGATCGAGACGATGGCGCGCATCATCGAGTCGACCGAGGCGCACGGGCTGACCCGCATCCCGCCGCTGGGCACGAAGCCCCGCACGCAGGGTGGCGCCATCACGCTCGCGGCGCGCGAGGTCGCGGAGTTCGTCGAGGCGAAGGCGATCGTCGTCTTCACCGAGTCGGGCGACTCGGCACGGCGCATGTCGCGTCTGCGCTCGTCGATCCCGACGATCGCGCTCACGCCCGACCCGGAGATCGAGTCGCGCATGCAGCTCATCTGGGGCATGCAGACGTTCCTGGTCGACCGCGTGACGCACACCGACGAGATGATGGCGCTCGCCGACGACATCCTCATCGGCCGCGGCATCGTGGCGATGGGCGAGAAGGTCGTCGTGATCTCCGGATCCCCTCCCGGCATCGCGGGCTCGACGAACGACCTGCGCGTGCACACCGTCGGCGACGCGCACAACGAGGCGGCGCAGGCCTACCACGGCATGCGTCGCATCGAGGTGCCGACGAAGGCGCGCGAGCGCGCCGCCGCGTCGGTGCCCGCGGCCGACTGACGGCTCGCGTCGCCAGCCGAGCGCACGCACGAGGCCCCCACCCTTCCGAAGGTGGGGGCCTCGTGCGTCTGCGTGGCACGTGCCGGCACAGGGACTCGAACCCTGACTCCGTGAGGAAGCGCAGTTTGAGTGCGCCGCGTCTGCCAATTCCGCCATGCCGGCGCGGGCGGGGGTCCGCGCGCGCATCCCATAGGCTAGTGCCATGACCGATGCCACGTTCCTGGAGCCCGAGCTCCCCGAGCCGGAGGCAGCCACGAGCAGCCGTCGGCGCCGCGTCGTCGTCGCGGAGGACGAGTCGCTCATCCGCCTCGACATCGTCGAGACGCTGCAGGACAACGGCTACGAGATCGTCGGCGAGGCCGGCGACGGCGAGCGTGCCGTCGAGCTCGCGACCGAGCTGCGACCCGATCTCGTCGTCATGGACGTCAAGATGCCGAAGATGGATGGCATCTCCGCCGCCGAGAAGCTGTCGGAGGGCAAGATCGCGCCGGTCGTGCTGCTGACGGCGTTCTCGCAGAAGGAGCTCGTGGAGCGTGCGTCGGAGGCTGGTGCGCTCGCGTACGTCGTGAAGCCGTTCACCCCCAACGACCTGCTGCCCGCGATCGAGATCGCGCTCGCCCGCTACGAGCAGATCCAGGCGCTCGAGACCGAGGTCGCCGACTTCGCGGAGCGGTTCGAGACGCGCAAGCTCGTCGACCGCGCGAAGGGCCTGCTCGGCCAGCGCATGGGGCTGTCGGAGCCCGAGGCGTTCCGCTGGGTGCAGAAGGCGTCGATGGATCGTCGCCTCACGATGGGCGAGGTCGCCCGTGCCGTCATCGAGCAGCTGGGCGACGGCAAGAAGTCCTGACGCGCGGCGTCCGGCCCCACCACGATTGGCGACTCCGGTCGTCGATTGGCGACTCCGGCTGCCGATTGGCGCCTCCGCACTCTCGGATTGGCGACCTCGGTAGGGGATTGGGGTCTCGTGCGCGCGGGTCGTCGCCAATCCCCGTCGTCCGAGCATCGGCCTCCACGATGGAACGGCCGACCGCGCGAGGACGCGGGATGCGCGTCCCGAACAGGTCAGGGCACGCGTGCAGTCCGCAGCTGCTCGCGCGTGCGAGGCGGGGTGACGTGACACTCCTGGCATGCATGCCGATCGAGCCTTCACCGTCGCCGATGCCCGCGAACGCGGCTGGACGACCGCCGCACTCCGCGCACCCGAGCTGCAGGCGCCCGCCAGAGGTGCGCGCGTCGTCGGATCGCTGGGCGACCAGCGCGCCGACCTGATCGAGGCGCTGCGCGCACTCGCCCGTGACGACCAGTTCTTCTCGCACACGACGGCCGCGCGCATCCACGGCATCGCCCTTCCGTGGAGGCTTCGCGACGACGACGTGCATCTCGCGTCGCCCTCGTTCACGAGTCGCATGGTGCGTCCAGGCGTCCGTGGGCATCGGATCAAGTCCGACGTCGTCGAGGTCGCCGGGCTGCGCGTCGAGAGCCGAGACGACACGCTCATCCATCTCGGCACGATGCTCACGTCGGCGAGCTCGTGGAGGCGTGCGAGAGCGTGCTTCGCTCGCGCCTGGACGTCGAGGCGCTCGCGTCGCGCTCGCTCCACTACAAGGGCGCGCACGGCTACGGCGTGCTGCGGCGTGCGATGGCGCGGGTGCGCCTCGGCGCCGAGTCGCCTGCCGAGACCCGCACGCGACTGCTCATCGCGGACGCGGGGATGCCGGAGCCCGTGCTGCAGCACGTGGTCCGCGATGCTGCGGGTCTCGTCGTCGCACGGTTGGATCTCTCCTGGCCCGAGCTGCTCCTCGCGGTCGAGTACGACGGCGAGCACCATCGCCTCGACGATCGCCAGTACGCGATCGACATCGAGCGTCATCGTCGGCTGCAGGAGCTCGGCTGGCACGTCATCCGCGTGACGAAGGGGGATCTGCGTGACGGGGGCGCACGCATCCTCGCCGTGATCCGCGCCGCGTACGACGCGCGCGTCGAGCCGGCCTGAGGATTGGCGACGACACGCGCGCAGGAGCCGCCAATCGTCTACCGGCCCCGCCAATCCGCGCACCCAAGTCGCCAATCGTCAGCGGGAGTCGCCAATCGTTGGCGGGAGTCGCCGGTGCAGGGTCAGCGGCGGTCGCGCAGCAGGTTCGTGATGCGAGCCGTCGAGATGCGGGCACCCGACTCGTCGGTCACGACGATCTCGTGCACCGTCATCGTCGAGCCCAGGTGCACGGCGGTGCACGTGCCGGTCACGACGCCCTCGCGCACCGATCGCGTGTGCGTCGCGTTAATGTCGACGCCGACCGCGTAGCGGCCCATCGTGATCGCGTGCGCGTTCGCCGCCATCGAGCCGAGGCTCTCGGCCAGCACGCAGTACGCGCCCCCGTGGATGAGCCCGATCGGCTGTCGATTGCCTTCCGCCGGCATCGTCGCGACGGCCCGTTCGGCCGACAGCTCGAGGAACTCGATCTGCATGCGCTCGGCGAGCTCGCCGCGGCCGCGCTCGCCGAGCAGCGACGACGCGCCCGGGCTCGCGGCGACGTCGGAGGCGATGGGATGCGGGGGAGTCGCGGGCGCTGCGGCGTCGGACACGAGGGCTCCTCGAGGGGTGCGAAGGGGGTGTCGGCGGTGCTGGCTAGGCTGGCTGCGTGCCGGACACGAAGCCTACCCTCATGGTCATCGACGGCCACTCGCTGGCGTTCCGCGCGTTCTACGCGCTGCCGCTCGACAACTTCGTCAACAGCGAGGGGCAGCACACGAACGCCATCCACGGGTTCCTGTCGATGCTGCTGCTCATCCTCAAGAACGAGCGGCCGACGCACCTCGCGGTCGCGTTCGACATCTCGCGGTTCTCCTTCCGCACGCGCGAGTACGCCGAGTACAAGGGCACGCGCGCCGAGACGCCGCCGGAGTTCAAGGGCCAGATCCCCCTCCTCGAGGAGGCGCTCCAGGCCATGGGCATCCGCACGATCTCGAAGGAGGACTTCGAGGCCGACGACATCCTCGCGACGCTCGCCAAGCGCGGCTCGGCCGACGGCATGGACGTGCTCGTCGTCTCCGGCGACCGCGACACCATCCAGCTCGTCAACGGCGACGTCACGCTGCTGTATCCGTCGGCACGCGGCGTCTCCGAGCTCAAGCGCTACACGCCCGAGACGGTGCTCGAGCGCTACGGGGTCGAGCCGCACCAGTACCCCGAGATCGCGGCGCTCGTCGGCGAGACGAGCGACAACCTGCAGGGCATCGACAAGGTCGGCGAGAAGACTGCCGTCAAGTGGGTGCAGCAGTGGGGCACCGTCGACGAGATCCTCGCGCACGCCGACGAGATCAAGGGCGTCGTCGGCAACAACCTGCGCGAGCAGCAGGATCGCGCCGTGCGCAACCGCAGGCTCAACCGGCTCGTCGACGACGTCGAGCTTCCCGTCACGCCCGCCGACCTCGCGCGGCAGCCGATCGACGAGGCGAAGGTGCGCGAGATGTTCTCGCAGCGTCTGCAGTTCCGCACGCTGCTCGACCGTGTGCTCGCGCAGGAGGGCTCTGGCGCCGAGGGGGAGATCGCCCCAGCCGTGAACGCCGTGCAGGCTCCTGCCGTGCACACGATGGTCGACGAGGAGCTCGCGACGTGGCTCGAGCGCCAGACCGACGAGGTCGCGGTGCACGTGGAGCGCACCGGCGACGCGCTGTCCGGCATCGGGCTGTCGACGCAGGTGGGCAGCGTCTACGTGCCCTATCAGGCGGGCACGGGCGACTACGACGCGTTGGCGACCTGGCTCGCCGGCGATCACCCGAAGGTGCTCCACGACGCGAAGCTGCAGCGCCGATGGCTGTGGGCGGCGGGGCTCGAGCTCGACGGCGTCGTGCTCGACACGCGCATCGCCGCATGGCTCGCAGCGCCCACGGCGCTCGCCAAGACGTATGAGCTCGACCACCAGGTCTTCACGACCCTCGGCGAGACGATGCCCAAGCCCGACCCCTCGCAGCTCGTGCCCGACGTCGAGCCGAGCGCCATCGCCACGATCGCCTGGTACGTCGCCCGCATCGCGGGCCCGCTGCGCGAGCAGCTCGACGAGGGCACGCAGGGCGTCGAGACCGACATCGAGCTGCCGCTGCAGCCCGTCCTCACCCGCATGGAGAACGCGGGCATCACGATCGACGCCACGGTGCTCGCGCGCATCCACGCCACGATGCGCGAGCGCGCAGACGGCCACGCGCAGGACGCGTTCGCGGAGATCGGGCACGAGGTCAACCTCGGCAGCCCGAAGCAGCTGCAGACCGTGCTCTTCGACGAGCTGGGCATGCAGAAGACCCGAGCGACGAAGACGGGCTACTCGACCGACGCGCAGGCGCTCGCCGATCTGCAGGAGTCGAGCCCGCATCCGTTCCTGGGGCTGCTGCTGCAGCACCGCGAGGCGTCGAAGCTCATGCAGATCATCGAGACGCTGCAGAAGGGCATCGCACCCGACGCGCGCATCCACACCACGTACGACCAGACGGGCTCGAACACCGGCCGGCTGTCGTCGAACGACCCGAACCTGCAGAACATCCCGATCCGCACCGACGTGAGTCGCGAGATCCGCACGGCGTTCGTGCACGGCGAGGGATTCGAGACGCTGCTGACCGCCGACTACTCGCAGATCGAGATGCGCATCATGGCGCACCTCTCCGAGGACGCCGGCCTCATCGAGGCGTTCCACTCGGGCGAGGACCTGCACCGCTTCGTCGGCTCGCGCGTCTTCGGCGTCGACCCCGCCGACGTCACCGCGCTCATGCGCACGAAGGTCAAGGCCATGTCCTACGGTCTCGCGTACGGCCTGAGCGCCTTCGGGCTGTCGAAGCAGCTGCGCATCCCGCAGTCCGAGGCCAAGGCGCTCATGCTCGAGTACTTCTCGCGCTTCGGCGGCGTGCGCGACTACCTGCGCGGCGTCGTCATGCAGGCGAAGGACGACGGGTACACGACGACGATCTTCGGTCGCCGGCGCCCGTTCCCCGACCTGCACTCCGCGAACCGCGTGCTGCGCGAGAACGCCGAGCGGCAGGCGCTCAACTCGCCCATCCAGGGCTCCGCGGCCGACATCATCAAGCGCGCGATGCTCGCGATCGACGCGCAGATCCTCGCAGAGGGACTCGAGTCGCGCATGCTGCTGCAGGTGCACGACGAGCTCGTCTTCGAGGTCGCTGCTGGCGAGCTCGACCGCATGACCGAGATCGTGCGCGACGGCATGGGCGGCGCCGCCGACCTGTCGGTGCCGCTCGACGTCGCCGTGGGCGTCGGCCCCGACTGGGATGCCGCCGGCCACTGACGACGCTCGCGGCATCGCCGCTCGCGGCATCGCCGCGCGCGGGGGCGACGCAGGCCTAGGCTTCCGAGCATGACGCTGCGCACCGGACTCTTCATCCCGCAGGGCTGGCGACTCGACCTCGTCGACGTCGACCCAGCCGACCAGTGGCGCACGATGCTCGACGTCGCGCGCCGAGCGGAGGCGGGCCCGTGGGAGTCGGTGTGGGTCTACGACCACTTCCACACGACCCCGCATCCCACGCGCGAGGCGACGCACGAGGCGTGGACGCTCATGGCAGCGCTCGCCGCGGCGACCGAGCGCGTGCGACTCGGGCAGATGTGCACGTGCATCGGCTACCGCGAGCCCGCGTACCTCGCGAAGGTCGCCGCGACCGTCGACGCGATCTCCAGAGGGCGCGTCGAGATGGGCATCGGCGCCGGCTGGTACGAGCACGAGTGGCGCGCGTACGGCTACGGGTTCCCGGGCACGGGGGAGCGCATCGGCAGGCTCCGCGACGGCGTGCAGATCATGCAGCGTCTCTGGCACGAGGGCGAGGCGACGCTCGAGGGCGAGTGGTACTCGGTCGACGGGGCGATCTGCCGTCCGCAGCCGCTGCAGCAGCGCGCAGACGGCACGCCGCACATCCCCACGTGGATCGCGGGAGGCGGCGAGCAGCGCACGCTGCGCTACGCGGCACGGTGGGGCGACGCGTCGAACTTCGGCGGCACGCCCGAGCAGTTCGCGCGCAAGCGCGACATCCTCCACGGCCACTGCGAGACCGTCGGACGCGACCCCGGCGAGATCGTCAACTCCACGAACCTCAACGTCGTCGTGCGCTCGACCGAGGCCGAGGCGCTCCGCGTCGTCGAGGAGGTGCACGCGCGCACCGACGCCGTGCTCCCCGCCGAGCAGGCTGGTGCCGCCTTCAACGCCGACACGGCCGTCGTCGGCACGCCCGAGCAGGTCGCGGAGCGCGTGCGTGCGCTGCAGGCCGCGGGCTGCGACTACCTCGTGGTGTACATGCCCGACGTGGCGTACGGGCTCGACGGCGTCGACGCCTTCGAGGAGGGCGTGCTGCCCCTGCTCGACTGACCTGCCGAGCCTGCGGGTGCCGGCAGCCCGAAGGTAGGGTCGAAGCATGACGGAGACCCCGCAGGACCGCACGCCCACGCCCATCGACGCGATCGCCGAGGCGGTCGTGCAGAAGGAGATCGAGCTCGAGCCACGCACCCGGGTGTGGCTGGGAGCCGAGGGCGACAAGACGCAGTACGGCGACCTGTCGCGCGAGGGGGTGCAGCCCCGTCTCGACGCCGCGCGCGGCACGCTCCAGGCGCTCGCCGCCGAGGAGCCGGTCGACGACGTCGACTGGGTCACGAAGACCGACCTGAGCCGCGAGCTCGAGCTCGAGGTCGAGACGCTCGAGTCGGGTTGGTGGCAGCGCGACCTCAACAACATCGCGTCGGAGGCGCAGGGCATCCGCGACGTCTTCGACATGATGCCGACGGCCTCCGAGGACGACTGGGCCGACGTGTCGGGTCGTCTCCGCACGGTGCGCGGCGCGATCGACGGCTACGTGGACTCGCTGCGCGCCGGCATCGAGGTCGGCAACACGCCTGCCCGCCGGCAGGTGGAGCAGGTGCTCGAGCAGCTCGAGGACCTCGGAGAGGGCACGGGCTTCTTCCACGACCTCGCGAACGGCGCGACGGCCGACGAGGGTGAGCTGACGCAGGGCCTGCGCAGCGACCTGCAGGGCGGTGCGCAGTCGGCGACGCGCGCGTACGGCGTGCTGCGCGAGTTCCTGCGCGACGAGCTGCTGCCTGCTGCGCGCGAGGAGGACGCCGTCGGTCGGGAGTTCTACCAGCTGATGTCGCGTCGGTTCCTCGGTGCGACCGTCGACCTCGACGAGACGTACGAGTGGGGCATCGAGGAGCTCGCTCGCATGCGCGACGAGCAGGAGCGGATCGCGAAGGAGATCCTGCCGGGCGCGAGCGTGCAGGAGGCCATCGCGCACCTCGACGGCGACGCGTCGCGCAAGCTGCACGGCACCGACGCCCTGCAGGCGTGGATGCAGGCGACGAGCGACGCGGCGATCGCCGAGCTCGGCAAGACCCACTTCGACATCGCGAAGCCCATCGAGGCGCTCGAGTGCATGATCGCGCCCACGCAGACCGGCGGCATCTACTACACGGGACCGGCTGACGACTTCTCGCGTCCCGGTCGCATGTGGTGGTCGGTGCCGAAGGGCGTGACCGAGTTCGACACGTGGCGCGAGCTCACGACCGTCTACCACGAGGGCGTGCCCGGCCATCACCTGCAGATCGCGCAGGCGACGTACAACCGGGGGCAGCTGAACACGTGGCGACGCCTCGCCGGCACGTCGGGGCACGCCGAGGGCTGGGCGCTGTACGCCGAGCGCCTCATGGAGTCGCTCGGCTACCTCGACGACCCCGCCGACCGGCTCGGCATGCTCGACGGGCAGCGCATGCGTGCCGCTCGCGTCGTGCTCGACATCGGCGTGCACCTCGGCAAGCCGCGGCTCGACGGCACGGGGTCGTGGGACTTCGACTACGCGTTCGACTTCCTGCGGCAGAACGTGAACATGAACGAGCCGTTCGTGCGCTTCGAGGTGAACCGCTACTTCGGCTGGCCGGGGCAGGCGCCGTCGTACAAGATCGGCCAGCGCATCTTCGAGCAGATCCGCGACGAGGCGCAGGCGGCCGAAGGCGCCGACTTCGACCTCAAGGACTTCCACATGCGCGTGCTGAACATCGGCGGCGTCGGCCTCGACACCCTCAAGGCCGCCGTGCTGCGGGGTCGATGAGCGCCGTCGACCGCGCGGCCGAGATGCACGGACCCGTCGAGACGTTCGACGGCTTCGCGCACCTCGAGGTCGCGGCGACGACGGGGGAGCCGCAGCGTCTGCAGACGCTGCTCGCGATCTGCGACGACGCGATGGAGGCGTCGCAGCGGCTGCTGGCCGACCGACCGCAGGAGCCGGGACCCGGCACGCCGCCGTCCGCGCATCCCGGCCTGCTCGCGGGGCTGCTGCGCGCCCGCGACGGCTCCGACGAGGAGCGGCAGGCGCGCCTGCGGGCGGCGATGGATGCGTGGTTCGAGCGCGTCGACGCGCTCGAGGCGTCGTCGAAGGCGAGCGTCGAGGCGTGGCGCGGGGCCGTCGATCAGCAGTGGCTCGCGTCGGCGCTCGCCGATCGCGACGCTGCGCTCGAGGCGCTCGTCGCGGACGGCAAGGCCACGCGCGAGATGGTCGACATCGTGGCTCGGCATCCCTTCGGCGACCTCCTCCTGCACGCGGCGCTCGCCCACGACTGACGCGCGCTCGTCGCGGGGTGCGAGCGTGCTGCGGATGCGATAGCCTGGGTCGTCGCTTCTGCGACCCCAGTTCCGCATGCTCGCGGACGAATCCACACCAGGATGACTCCTCGGGCCAGACTCTGTCCGAACCGAAGGCAACCAACACCACATGACCACTGCAACGACCAAGGCTCCGAAGCAGGTCGCCGTGAACGACATCGGCAGCGCCGAGGACTTCATGGCCGCCGTCGAGAAGACCCTGAAGTTCTTCAACGATGGCGACCTGATCGAGGGCACCGTCGTCAAGATCGACCGCGACGAGGTCCTTCTCGACGTGGGCTACAAGACCGAGGGCGTCATCCCCTCGCGCGAGCTCTCCATCAAGCACGACGTCGACCCCACGGAGGTCGTCGAGGTCGGCGACGCCGTCGAGGCGCTCGTCCTCCAGAAGGAGGACAAGGAGGGTCGCCTGATCCTCTCGAAGAAGCGTGCCCAGTACGAGCGCGCATGGGGCGACGTCGAGAAGATCAAGGAGACCGACGGCGTCGTGACCGGTTCGGTCATCGAGGTCGTCAAGGGTGGCCTGATCGTCGACATCGGCCTGCGCGGCTTCCTGCCCGCCTCGCTCATCGAGCTGCGCCGCGTCCGCGACCTCACGCCGTACCTCGGCCAGGAGATCGAGGCGAAGATCCTCGAGCTCGACAAGAACCGCAACAACGTCGTGCTCTCGCGCCGCGCGCTCCTCGAGCAGACGCAGTCGGAGTCGCGCACGCAGTTCCTCGACGGGCTCCAGAAGGGCCAGATCCGCAAGGGCGTCGTCTCGTCGATCGTCAACTTCGGCGCATTCGTCGACCTCGGCGGCGTCGACGGCCTCGTGCACGTCTCGGAGCTCTCGTGGAAGCACATCGAGCACGCCTCCGAGGTCGTCGAGGTCGGCCAGGAGGTCACGGTCGAGGTCCTCACCGTCGAGCGCGACCGCGAGCGCGTCTCGCTGTCGCTCAAGGCGACGCAGGAGGACCCGTGGCAGGTCTTCGCGCGCACGCACGCCATCGGACAGCTCGCACCTGGCAAGGTCACGAAGCTCGTCACGTTCGGCGCGTTCGTGCGCGTGGCAGACGGCATCGAGGGTCTCGTGCACATCTCGGAGCTCTCCGAGAAGCACGTCGAGACGGCCGACCAGGTCGTGTCGGTCAACGACGAGGTCTTCGTGAAGATCATCGACATCGACCTCGAGCGTCGCCGCATCTCGCTGTCGCTCAAGCAGGCGAACTTCGACGTCGACCCCGAGGCGACCGAGTTCGACCCGGCGCTCTACGGCATGCTCGCCGAGTACGACGACCAGGGCAACTACAAGTTCCCCGAGGGCTTCGACGCCGAGACGAACGAGTGGCGCGAGGGCTTCGACTCGCAGCGCGAGGCATGGGAGGCCGAGTACGCGGCCGCCCAGGCACGGTGGGAGTCGCACAAGGAGCAGGTCAAGAACGCACGCGAGGTGGAGGCCGCTGACGTGGCAGCCGGCACCTCGACGGGTTCGACCTACTCGTCCGAGTCGAACGGCGGCGGCACGCTGGCCGACGACGAGGCGCTCGCAGCGCTCCGCGAGAAGCTCACGGGCCGCACCGACTGAGTCGGAGCAGCACCGAGCATCGCGCTCACGCACGAGGGCCGCACCCCAGCACGGGGTGCGGCCCTCGTCGCATGCGCGGGCGCGTTGGCGGCTAGGTGGCAGTGGGCGCGCTGGGTGCCAGCGCAGCGCCGCCTCGGCGTCCGCGGCGCACGATCGCGACCGCGACCACGACGAGCACGAGCATGCCGACGACGACGAGCACGGGCATCACGATGGCGAGCACCGTCATGCCGACGGCGCCGACGTCCTCGAGGGTCGAGATGACGGGAGCGGCCGTGCCGCCCGTCGCGACGTTCGCGATGGGGCGCACGGCCATCTTCGTGCCGTGCACGGCGAGGGCGATGACGGCACCGACGACGATCGGCACCCACTGGTTCGATGCGAAGAACTCGGCGGGGTCGGTGACCGCGACGGTCGAGGCGGTCGAGGAGGAGCCGAAGACGAGGCCACCGGCTGCGGGGCGCACGATCGTCTGCAGGACGTCGTTCACGGTGTCGACGGCGGGGATCTTGTCGGCGACGACCTCGACGACGAGCAGCACGGCGACGATGCCGAGCACCCATCCGTTCGACAGCCACTGCCATCCCTCCGGCAGCGCGAGCACGTCGGGGAGGAAGCGGTTGGCGACGCCGATCGCGAGCAGCGGCACGTAGGCGTTCATGCCAGCTGCCGCAGCGAGGCCGGATCCGGTGAGCAGCTCGAGCACGATGCCTCCAGACGCGGGGGTGCGTCCCCCATCGGGCCGATGCTAGCGCCGCGGTGGTGGGTGGGGCCTGGGATGATGGCACCATGCAGCTCATCGGCCTCACCGGCGGCATCGCCGCCGGCAAGTCCACCGTGGCTGGGCGCCTGGCGGCGCTCGGTGCGATCGTCATCGACGCGGATCGCGTCGCCCGCGAGGTCGTGGAGCCGGGGGAGCCGGCGCTGGCCCGCATCGCCGAGCGGTTCGGCGACGCCGTGGTCGTCGAGGGTGCGCTCGACCGCGCGGCGCTCGGCGCGATCGTCTTCGCCGACCCGCAGGCGCGGCGCGACCTCGAGCGCATCACGCATCCTGCCGTGCAGGAGCGCGTGCGCGAGCGCATCGCGGCGCATGCCGACGACCCGTCCGCGATCGTCGTCTACGACGTGCCGCTGCTGGTCGAGGCACGGGTGCCGCACGACTTCGACGGCGTCGTCGTCGTGCACGCGCCCGCCGAGCAGCGCATCCGCAGGCTCGTCGACCTGCGCGGGCTCGACGAGGAGGAGGCCGAGCGCCGGGTGCGCGCGCAGGCGAGCGACGACGAGCGCCTCGCGGTGGCAGACGTCGTCATCGCCACGTCGGGCACGATGGCGGAGACGATCGCGCAGACCGATGCGCTGTGGTCGGCGATCCAGGAGGGGACGGCGTGGTGAAGGAGTCGGACGGGTCGATCGCCGCGCGCAGCGCGCTCGACTACCTCGTGAGCTGGATCGAGTACCGCGTGTGGCGCAGTCGGGTGCCGGGTGCGCAGGTGGCGATCTGGTTCGGCGGCGAGCTGCGCATGTCGAAGGCCTTCGGCGTCGCCGACGTGCGCACGGGGGAGCGGCTGACGCCGACGCATCAGTTCCGCGTCGCGAGCCACTCGAAGATGCTCGCGGCGACGGTCGTGCTGCAGCTCGTCGAGGAGGGGCGCCTGCGCCTCGACGACCTCGCGAGCGAGCACGTGCCGCAGCTGCGTGGCACGGGCGCGCAGCACGTGACGATCCGCGAGCTGCTCTCGCACGGCTCCGGCATCACGCGCGACTCCGCCGACACGACGTTCTGGTCGCTGCAGCGACCCTTCCCCGATGCCGTCGAACTCGATGCGATCCTCGCGGAGCCGCTCGACGTGCTGCCGAGCGCATCGGCGTTCAAGTACTCGAACATCGGGTTCGGCATCCTGGGCCTCGTCGTCGAGGCCGTCGCTGGGCAGCGATTCGAGGAGCGTCTGCGCGAGTCGGTCGTGAAGCCGCTCGGCCTCACGCGCACCGTCCCCGACGTCGATGCGCGCAAGAGCGCCCGGCTCGTGGCGTCGCACTCCGGCATCCTCACGTCGATGACGCGCGAGGTGCTCGAGAGCCCCACGTCGGGCTCGCTCGCCGCGGCCACGGGGGTCACGTCGACGGCGTCGGAGCTCGTGCGCTTCGCGGCCGCGCACTTCCTCGGGTCCGGCGAGCTGCTCGGCGACCGCACGAAGCGGTGGATGGCGCAGCAGCACTGGTCGACGGTGGACCGCGACGGCGTGGCCGCCGGCTACGGGCTGGGCGTGCAGCTGCGCGAGATCGCAGGTCGCACGTGGCTCGGCCACGGCGGGGCGTGGCCTGGTCAGATCACCCGCACGCTCTTCGAGCCGCGCCTCGGCATCGCCGTGAGCGTGCTGACGAACGCGATCGACGGCCCGGCCGCCGAGATCGCCGAGGGCGTCGTCGACATCCTCATGGCGACGCAGCGACGCGACGTCGACGACCTGGCCATGTCGTCCGGGCACGACGTCCCCGCGCACGGCTCCGCGTCGATGGAGCCCGTGCGCGGCGCGCGGCGCGTCGACCTCATGCGCTTCACCGGCAGGTTCGAGAGCCCATGGCAGCTCGTCGACGTCGTGCGGCTCGGCGACGCGCTCTACGCGATCCCGCCTGGCGCACCCGCGCCGATGGCGGCGGCGCAACGGCTCACGGTGCTCGACGAGCGCACGCTGCGCGTCGACGACGCACCGGGATTCGCGTCGATCGGCGAGCCCATCCGTTACGAGTTCGACGCGCGGGGCTCGGTGCGCCGCATCACGGGCGGGTGGCGGCTCGAGCCCGCCCGATCGCTGGAGGCGTACCGCCAGGATTCGGGTGGTGTCGGGGGTCGCTCCTAGGCTCGACAGCATGGAACCGACCCGTGCCGTCCGGCCGTTCGAGGTCATCTCCGAGTACACCCCCTCGGGCGATCAGCCGAAGGCGATCGCCGAGCTGGCGGCCGCGGTGAACCGCGGCGAGACCGACGTGGTGCTGCTGGGCGCGACCGGCACGGGCAAGTCGGCGACGACCGCGTGGCTCGTCGAGGCCGTGCAACGGCCCACGCTCGTGCTCGCGCACAACAAGACGCTCGCCGCCCAGCTCGCGAACGAGTTCCGCGAGCTGCTGCCGAACAACGCGGTCGAGTACTTCGTCTCGTACTACGACTACTACCAGCCAGAGGCCTACGTGCCGCAGACCGACACCTTCATCGAGAAGGACTCGTCGTTGAACGCCGAGGTCGAGCGCCTGCGCCACTCGGCGACGAACTCGCTGCTGTCCAGGCGCGACGTCGTGGTGGTCTCGACCGTCTCCTGCATCTACGGGCTCGGCTCGCCTGCCGAGTACCTCGAGGCGATGATCGCCCTGCAGGTGGGCATGCGCATCGACAGGCAGGATCTGCTGCGCCGGTTCGTCAGCATGCAGTACCAGCGCAACGACGTCGCGTTCGAGCGCGGCACGTTCCGCGTGCGCGGCGACACGATCGAGATCATCCCGATGTACGAGGAGCAGGCGATCCGCATCGAGCTCTTCGGCGACGAGATCGAGGCGATCTCGAGGCTGCATCCGCTGACGGGCGAGGTGCTGCACCGGCTCGATGCCGTGTCGGTCTTCCCTGGCTCCCACTACGTCTCCGGCAGCGACCGCATGCAGCGCGCCATGGTGCGCATCCGCGACGAGCTCGACGAGCGCCTGCAGCAGCTCGAGCGCGAGGGCAGGCTGCTCGAGGCGCAGCGGCTGCGCATGCGCACGACGTTCGACCTCGAGATGATGGAGCAGATCGGCTTCTGCTCCGGCATCGAGAACTACTCGCGCCACATCGACGGGCGCGAGGCGGGCGAGGCGCCCGACTGCCTGCTCGACTACTTCCCAGACGACTTCCTCGTCGTCATCGACGAGTCGCACGTGACGATCCCGCAGATCGGTGCGATGTACGAGGGCGACGCGAGCCGCAAGCGCACGCTGGTCGAGCACGGCTTCCGACTGCCGAGCGCCCTCGACAACCGTCCGCTGAAGTTCGACGAGTTCCTCGAGCGCGTGCCGCAGAAGGTCTACCTGTCGGCGACGCCTGGCAAGTACGAGATGGGCCTCGCAGACACGATCGTCGAGCAGATCATCCGCCCGACGGGCCTCGTCGATCCGCAGCTCGTCGTCAAGCCCGTCGAGGGCCAGATCGACGACCTGCTCGAGGAGATCCGCACGCGCGCCGACCGCGACGAGCGCGTGCTCGTCACGACGCTCACGAAGCGCATGGCGGAGGAGCTCACCGAGTACCTCACGGACGCGGGCGTGCGCGTGCGCTACCTGCACTCCGACGTCGACACGCTGCGACGCGTCGAGCTGCTGACGCAGCTGCGCGCCGGCGTGTTCGACGTGCTCGTCGGCATCAACCTGCTGCGCGAGGGCCTCGACCTGCCTGAGGTGTCGCTCGTCGCGATCCTCGATGCCGACAAGGAGGGCTTCCTGCGCTCGTCGACGTCGCTGATCCAGACCATCGGTCGCGCCGCGCGCAACGTCTCCGGCGAGGTGCACATGTACGCCTCGACCATCACCGACTCCATGCGGCTCGCCATGGACGAGACCGAGCGGCGCCGCGAGATCCAGCAGGCCTACAACCTCGAGCACGGCATCGACCCGACGCCGCTGCGCAAGAAGATCGGCGACATCACCGCGATGCTCGCCCGCGAAGAGGCCGACACCGCCGAGCTGCTGTCGGATCGCAAGCGCGGCGCCCCGACGCCGCGGCTCGCGAAGGACCGCTCGTCGCTCGACGGTCCAGCCCAGCTCGAGCAGATCATCGCCGACCTGTCCGCGCAGATGTCGGAGGCGGCAGGCGAGCTGAAGTTCGAGCTCGCCGCGCGCATCCGCGACGAGCTGCACGATCTCAAGCGCGATCTGCGGCAGCTGCGCGAGGCGGGCTGACGGCAGACGCATGCAGCCCGCGGCGTCAAGGCCGCGCGGAACACGATCGCGCGTGCCAGCGTTGGACCAGACGAGAGGGAAGGAGCACACCCATGACGAACGTCACCAGCTCGAAGCTCGACGAGGCGCCGTACACGGTCCCGGGGCTCTCGCTCACCGAGGGCCATGAGTCGGCCCGCATCCTGCAGGAGCGCCTCCACGCGCTCAACGACCTGCAGCTCACCCTGAAGCACGCCCACTGGAACGTGGTCGGCCCGCAGTTCATCGCGGTGCACGAGATGCTCGACCCGCAGATCGAGCTCGTGCGCGGCTGGGTCGACGACCTCGCGGAGCGCATCGCGACGCTCGGGCTGTCGCCGAACGGGCTGCCGGGCGCGATCGTCGCCGCCCGCTCCTGGGACGACTACTCGATCCACCGCGCGCCCACGCAGGCGCACATCGCCGCGCTGAACCTCGTGTACGACGGGATCATCGGCGACTACCGCACCGCGCAGGCGCGCCTGGCGGAGATCGACCCGATCTCGGAGGACGTCGCGATCGAGCAGATCCGCGGGCTCGAGCAGTTCCAGTGGTTCCTGCGCGCGCACCTCGAGGACGCGCAGGGTGCGATCCCCGCGGAGTCCGCGTCGTCGGAGCTCGGTGCGGCGAAGGCCGCGGAGGCGCAGTCCTGACGCCGAGCCGCGCGACGACGCCCGACGGGGCCGGCCTGGTGCCGGCCCCGTCGCTGCGCCGCACGCGAACCGTGCGATCCGTGTCGGTGGTGCGACGTAGGCTCTTCAGGTGACCGTCGACATCGCATCCCACCGCGCCGTGGAGTCCTCGTTGGACCCCGAGACGCCGCAGCTGAGCGTCAAGGGCGCGCGCGTCCACAACCTCAAGGACGTCGACCTCGCGATCCCGCGCGACTCGCTCGTCGTCTTCACCGGCCTGTCGGGCTCCGGCAAGTCGTCGCTCGCGTTCGACACGATCTTCGCGGAGGGACAACGGCGCTACGTCGAGTCGCTCTCGGCCTACGCGCGCCAGTTCCTCGGGCAGGTCGACCGCCCCGACGTCGACTTCATCGAGGGGCTGAGCCCTGCGGTCTCGATCGACCAGAAGTCGACGAACCGCAACCCGCGCTCGACCGTCGGCACCATCACCGAGGTCTACGACTACATGCGCCTGCTGTGGGCTCGCATCGGCATCCCGCACTGCGCCGTCTGCGGCGAGCGCATCCAGCGCCAGACGGTGCAGCAGATCGCCGACGACCTCATGGAGCTGCCGGAGCGCACGCGCTACCAGCTGCTCGCGCCCGTCGTGCAGCAGAAGAAGGGCGAGTTCGCCGACCTGCTGCGCAACCTCATCGCCACCGGCTACTCGCGCGCCGTCATCGACGGCGAGGTCGTGCAGCTGTCGGAGGCGCCCGCGCTGAAGAAGCAGGTCAAGCACGACATCGCCGTCGTCGTCGATCGTCTCGTGGCAGGACCCGACGTGCTGACGCGTCTCACCGACTCGCTCGAGACCGCGCTCCGCCTCGCGGACGGCCTCGTGACCGTCGACTTCGTCGACGACGACTCGGCCGCAGGCTCGCGCACGTTCAGCGAGCGACTGTCCTGCCCGAACCGGCACCCGGTGACGCTCACCGAGATCGAGCCGCGCACGTTCTCGTTCAACGCCCCGTTCGGGTCGTGCAAGACCTGCGACGGCCTCGGCACGAAGATGGCGGTCGACGAGGACCTCGTGCTCGGCGACCACTCGCTGTCGATCGCCGAGGGCGTGCTGCTGCCGTGGACGCAGACGGGCAAGGGGCTCTACACGTACTTCGAGCGGCTCGTGAAGGGCCTCGCGAAGGAGCTCGAGTTCTCGCTCGACACCCCGTGGAGCGAGCTCCCCGACGACGTGCGCGAGGTCGTGCTGCGCGGCTCCGAGGGCAACGTCACCGTCAAGTGGCGCAACCGCTACGGCCGCACGCTGTCGTACAACTCCGGGTACGAGGGCCTGCTGCCCTACGTGCACCGCAAGTTCATGGAGGCCGACAGCGACTGGTCGCGCTCGAAGCACGGCGAGTACCTGCGCGAGATCCCGTGCCCCGACTGCGGCGGCGCGCGCCTCATGCCCGAGGTGCTCTCGGTGCTCGTCCACGGCCACTCGATCTCCTCGGTGACCGAGATGAGCCTCGCCGACGCAGCGGCCTTCATGGACGACCTGGGCCTCACCGACCGCGAGGCGCGCATCGCCGCCGCGGTGCTGCGCGAGATCCGCGCCCGGCTGTCGTTCCTCATCCAGGTCGGGCTGCAGTACCTGTCGCTCTCGCGCGCCGCAGGCACGCTCTCGGGAGGCGAGGCGCAGCGCATCCGCCTCGCGACGCAGATCGGCTCCGGCCTCACGGGCGTGCTGTACGTGCTCGACGAGCCGTCGATCGGGCTGCACCAGCGCGACAACCGCAGGCTCATCGAGTCGCTCGTCGACCTGCGCGACCTCGGCAACACGCTCATCGTCGTCGAGCACGACGAGGACACGATCCGCACGGCCGACTGGATCGTCGACGTGGGCCCGGGCGCCGGCGAGCACGGCGGCGAGATCGTGCACTCCGGCACGTACGACGAGCTGCTCGAGAACCGCGCATCGCTCACGGGCGACTTCCTGGCGGGCCGCGAGTCGATCGCGGTGCCCGCGACCAGGCGACCCGTCGACCCCGAGCGCATGCTGCGCATCGAGGGGGCGCGCGCCAACAACCTGCAGGGCATCGACGTCGACGTGCCGCTGGGCATGTTCGTCGCCGTCACCGGCGTCTCCGGCTCCGGCAAGTCCTCGCTCATCAACGACATCCTCTACAAGGTCCTCGCCAACGGGCTCAACGGCGCGAAGCAGGTGCCAGCCAGGCACCGCCGCGTCACGGGTCTCGAGCACCTCGACAAGGTCGTCCACGTCGACCAGGCGCCCATCGGACGCACGCCGCGCTCGAACCCCGCGACCTACACGGGCGTGTTCGACAAGATCCGCACGCTGTTCGCCGAGACGGTCGAGGCGAAGACGCGCGGCTACCTGCCTGGACGCTTCTCGTTCAACGTCAAGGGCGGCCGGTGCGAGCACTGCCAGGGCGACGGCACCATCAAGATCGAGATGAACTTCCTGCCCGACGTCTACGTCGCGTGCGAGGTGTGCGAGGGCAAGCGGTACAACCGCGACACCCTGTCGGTGCACTACAAGGGCAAGTCGATCGCCGAGGTGCTCGAGATGCCCATCGAGGAGGCCGCCGACTTCTTCGAGGCGATCTCGTCGATCCACCGCTTCCTCAAGACGCTCGTCGACGTCGGCCTCGGCTACGTGCGCCTCGGGCAGTCCGCGACGACCCTCTCGGGCGGCGAGGCGCAGCGCGTGAAGCTCGCGACCGAGCTGCAGAAGCGGTCGAGCGGTCGCTCGATCTACGTGCTCGACGAGCCCACGACCGGTCTGCACTTCGAAGACGTCCGCAAGCTCCTGAAGGTGCTCGACGGCCTCGTCGAGAAGGGCAACTCCGTCGTGACCATCGAGCACTCGCTCGACGTCATCAAGTCGGCCGACTGGCTCATCGACCTCGGTCCGGAGGGCGGCTCCGGCGGCGGCACGCTCGTCGGCCAGGGCACGCCCGAGCACCTCGCGACCGTCGAGGCGAGCCACACGGGCAGGTTCCTGGCCGAGATCCTGTAGATGGCGAGCATCCTCTAGATGGCCGACACCGTCCCGTACAAGCCGCGGCCGGGCGAGATCCCCACCCGGCCCGGCGTGTACCGGTTCCGCGACGAGCAGGAGCGGGTGCTGTACGTCGGCAAGGCGAAGAACCTCCGTCAGCGCCTCTCGAACTACTTCCAGCCGCTGCGCTCGCTGCACGAGCGCACGCGTCGCATGGTGCTGGCGGCCGCGCGCGTCGAGTGGACCATCGTCGGCTCCGAGCTCGAGGCGCTCGAGCTCGAGTACACGTGGATCAAGGAGTTCGAGCCGCCGTTCAACGTGCAGTTCCGCGACGACAAGTCGTACCCGTACCTCGCCGTGACCTTCGGCGACGACGTGCCGCGCGTGCTCGTGACCCGCAACCACGACATCCGCGGCGCCCGCTACTTCGGGCCGTACGCGAAGACGTGGGCGATCCGCGAGACGCTCGACGTGCTGCTGAAGGCGTTCCCCATGCGGTCGTGCTCGCAGGCGGTGTACCGCAAGGCCGAGCGGCAGCAGCGCCCGTGCCTGCTGGGCGACATCGGCAAGTGCTCGGCGCCGTGCGTCGGTCGCGTCACGCAGGAGGAGCATCGCGCCACGGCGAAGGAGCTCGCGGAGTTCATGGGCGGCCGCGACGAACGCGTCGTCGACGACGTGCGCCAGCGCATGCAGCGCGCGAGCGCCCGCGAGGAGTTCGAGCGCGCCGCGGCGCTGCGCGACCAGATGCTCGCGCTCGAGAACGTGCTCTCGAAGTCGTCGGTCGTGCTCTCCGACGGCATCGACGCCGACGTCTTCGGCAGCGTGCAGGACGAGCTCTCGGCCGCCGTGCACCTGTTCTCGGTCCGTGGCGGCCGCATCCGCGGCACCCGATCGTGGGTCGTCGACACCGAGCTCGACATGACCGCCGCCGAGCTCTCGAGCCAGATGCTGCGCGTGGCGTACCAGGGCGACGAGCCGCCGCCGCGCGACGTGCTCGTGCCGACGCTGCCGGACAGCGCCGAGGAGGTCGAGACGTGGCTGGGGGAGCGGCGCGACGCCCACGGCCTGCGCGGCGCCGTGCGCCTGCGCGTGCCGCAGCGCGGCGATCGACGGCAGCTCGCCGACTCGGCGCTCGCCAACGCCTCCCACGCGCTGCAGGTCGCCAAGACGCGACGCACGAGCGACTACGGAGCCAGGTCGCTCGCGCTCGCCGACCTGCAGGAGGCGCTGGGCATGGACGACGCTCCGCTGCGCATCGAGTGCTTCGACGTCTCGCACCTCGGCGGCACGGGCATCGTCGCCTCCATGGTCGTGTTCGAGGACGGGCTGCCGCGCAAGGACCAGTACCGCAAGTTCAAGATCGCGCAGGCCGCCGACGACACCGACGCGATGCACCAGGTGCTCACGCGCAGGCTCCGGTACCTCGCAGAGGGCGATCCCGAGGAGGGCGAGGGGCGCAGCCGCTTCGCCTACCCGCCCCAGCTGCTCCTGGTCGACGGCGGTCAGCCGCAGGTCGCAGCCGCCGCGCGCGCCGTGCGCGAGTCCGGCGCGTCGATCGCGATCGTCGGCATCGCGAAGCGCCTCGAGGAGCTGTGGCTGCCAGACGACGACCACCCGGTCATCCTGCCGCGCACGAGCGAGGCCCTGTACCTCGTGCAGCGGCTGCGCGACGAGGCGCACCGCTTCGCGATCCAGTTCCAGCGCCAGCAGCGCTCGAGCGCCATCCAGAGCGAGCTGTCGGCCATCCCGGGGCTCGGGGAGGAGCGGGTGCGCAGGCTGCTCAAGCACTTCGGCTCCGCGAAGCGCGTCCGCGCGGCGACGCCCGAGGAGATCGCCGAGGTCAAGGGCATCGGCCCCAGGCTCGCAGCGCATGTCTTCGCGTCGCTGAGAACCGATACGGTTGAGGACGAAGGACGAGGGGGATCGTGACCGCACGAGAGGTGCTCATCATCACCGGCATGTCCGGTGCGGGGCGATCGACGGTGGCGAACGCGCTGGAGGACCTCGGCTACTACGTGGTCGACAACCTGCCGCCCGTCATGCTGCGACAGCTCGTCGACGTCGTGCCGACCGCGAACGAGCAGCTGCAGCGGCTCGCGATCGTCGTCGACGTCCGCGGCGGCGTCCTGTTCGACGACGCCATGAGGCTCATCGAGATGCTCCGCACCGAGATGCCGATCACGGTCGTCTACCTCTCGGCGAGCGACGCGACGCTCGTGCGCCGCTTCGAGCAGGTGCGCAGGCCGCACCCGCTGCAGGGCGACGGCACGATCCTCGACGGCATCCGCACCGAGCGCGTGCGCCTGTCCGGCATCCGCGACCTCGCCGACGTGCTGCTCGACACGAGCGACATCAACGTGCACGAGCTCACGAACCGCGTGCGCGACCGATTCTCGCGCGATCGCGACGACGAGGTGCGACTCACGGTGCTCTCGTTCGGATTCAAGTACGGCACCCCGCCGGACGCCGATCTCATCGCCGACATGCGCTTCCTGCCGAATCCGTTCTGGCAGCCGGAGCTCAAGGCGCGCACGGGCCTCGACGAGGCCGTCAGCGACTACGTGCTCGCGCAGCAGGGGGCGGCGGAGTTCGCCGACGCCTACCTCGCCATGCTCGAGCCGATCCTCGCCGGCTACGCCCGCGAGAACAAGCGATACGCCGTGCTCGGCATCGGCTGCACGGGCGGCAAGCACCGCTCCGTGGCGATGTCCGAGCATCTGGCCGCACGCCTCGCCGAGTCCGGCGTGTCCGTGACGGTCCAGCACCGAGACCTGGGAAGGGAGTGACGTGACCCTGACGCACGACGTCAAGGAGGAGCTCGCGCGCGTGCGCGTGCAGCGACCGCAGGCACGGGCAGCGGAGGTCGCGTCCCTGCTGCGGTTCTCCGGCGGGCTCCACGTCATCTCCGGCCGCGTCGCGGTCGAGAGCGAGGTCGAGTCGGCGGCGATCGCGCGCCGCCTCGGACGCGATCTGCTCGACCTGTACGGCGTGCGCGCCGAGATCGCCGTCATCTCCGGTGGTGCCAGGCAGCGCGCGTACCTCGTGCGCGTCGTCGCGCAGGGGGAGACCCTCGCTCGGCAGACGGGACTGCTCGACGCCAGGCGTCGTCCCGTGCGCGGCCTGCCGAATCGGCTCACGACCGGCTCGCTGGAGGACCTCGCTGCCGTCTGGCGGGGGGCGTTCCTCGCGCACGGGTCGCTCACCGACCCCGGCCGCTCCGCCGCGCTCGAGATCGCGAGCCCGGGCAGCGAGGCGGCCATGGCGATCGTCGGCGCCGCGCAGCGCCTCGGCGTGCCTGCGAAGTCGCGCGAGGTGCGCGGCGTCCACCGCGTCGTCGTGCGCGACACCGAGCCGATCTCGAGGCTGCTCACCGCCATGGGAGCGACCGAGACCGTCGAGTCGTGGATGCAGCTGCGGCAGCAGCGGGAGGTGCGCGCCAACGCCAACCGCCTCGTCAACTTCGACGACGCCAACCTGCGCAGGAGCGCGCAGGCAGCCGTCGCGGCGTGCGCTCGCGTCGAGCGCGCCCTCGAGATCCTCGGCGACGAGGTGCCGGAGCACCTCGCGTACGCGGGGCGTCTGCGTCTCGACCACCGCGACGCGTCGCTCGACGACCTGGGCCGCCGCGCCGACCCCGTCATGACGAAGGACGCCGTCGCCGGCCGCATCCGCAGGCTGCTCGCGCTCGCCGACAAGACCGCCGAGGATCGCGGCATCCCCGACACCGAGTCCAGCGTCCCCGAGCTCGACTGAGCCGTCGTGCAACCCCGTCGTCGGGAACATCTCGGCGGCTAGGATCGCTGTACGAGACGAACGTCCGCGACACCCATCGACCATCGAAGGAGACACGCATGACCGTCTACACCCTGCCCGAGCTGCCGTACGACTACGCAGCGCTCGAGCCGCACATCAGCGCCAAGATCATGGAGCTGCACCACGACAAGCACCACAAGACGTACGTCGACGGTGCGAACACGGCGCTCGAGCAGCTCGCCGCGGCGCGCGATGCGGGTGACTTCGGCTCGATCACGAAGCTCGAGAAGGACCTCGCGTTCCACCTCGGTGGCCACACGAACCACACCATCTTCTGGAACAACCTCTCCGGCGACGGCGGCGGCGAGCCCGAGGGCGAGCTCTCGGCCGCGATCGCGGAGTTCTTCGGCGACCACGCCAAGTTCCAGGCGCACTTCACGGCCAACGCGACCGCGATCCAGGGCTCGGGATGGTCGGTGCTCGCGTGGGACTCGATCGCCGAGCGGCTCAACATCTTCCAGCTGTTCGACCAGCAGGGCAACGTGCCCGTCGGCACGCAGCCGATCCTCATGCTCGACATGTGGGAGCACGCGTTCTACCTCGACTACCTCAACGTCAAGGCCGACTACGTCAAGGCGTTCTGGAACATCGTGAACTGGCAGGACGCGCAGGCGCGCTTCGACGCCGCCCGCACGAAGACCCAGGGTCTCATCACCCTCTAGATCCACCCCCGCGAGGGGCTCGAGAACGAGAGAGCCCGAGCCCCTCGCACCCACCACCCCACCCCAGGGAGCAGGCATGACCACCAAGGTTGGCATCAACGGCTTCGGCCGCATCGGTCGCAACTTCCTCCGCGCGGCGCTCGAGCAGGGCGCCGACATCGAGATCGTCGGCGTGAACGACCTCACCGACAACGCGACGCTCGCGCACCTCCTCAAGTACGACTCCGTCGGCGGCGTCCTCGACGTCCCCGTCCACAGCGACGGCTCGTCGATCACGGTCGGCGGCCAGACGTTCCAGGCGCTCGCCGAGCGCGACCCGAAGGCGCTGCCGTGGGGCGACCTCGGTGCCGACGTCGTCATCGAGTCGACGGGCATCTTCACGAAGACCGCAGCCGCCGCGCAGCACCTCGAGGCAGGCGCGAAGAAGGTCATCATCTCGGCGCCCGCCTCCGACCCGGCTCCGACCTTCGTCATGGGCATCAACGAGGGCGACTACGACCCCGAGAACGACCACGTCATCTCGAACGCGTCGTGCACCACGAACTGCCTCGCCCCGCTCGCCGGCGTCTTCCACGAGGCGTTCGGCATCGAGCGCGGCTTCATGATGACGGCGCACGCCTACACGGCCGACCAGAACCTGCAGGACGGCCCGCACAAGGACCTCCGCCGCGCTCGTGGCGCCGCGATCAACATCGTGCCGACCTCGACGGGTGCTGCGAAGGCGATCGGCCTGGTGCTGCCCGAGCTCAACGGCCGCCTCGACGGCTCGTCGTACCGCGTGCCGGTGCCCACGGGCTCGATCGTCGACCTGACGCTCGTGACGCGCGACGGCCTCACGGTCGACGAGATCAACGACGCCTACCGCGCCGCGGCGGAGTCGGGCCCGCTCGCGAAGGTGCTGCAGTACTCCGACGAGCCGCTCGTCTCGAGCGACATCCAGGGCAACCCGCACTCGTCGATCTTCGACTCGGGCCTGACGTCGGTCATCGGCAACCTCGTGAAGGTGTCGGCCTGGTACGACAACGAGTGGGGCTACTCGAACCGCCTCGTCGACCTCACGAGCTACGTGGGCGCGAAGCTCTGATGCCGGTCCGGACGCTCGAGTCCCTCGGGGACCTCGCAGGCCGCACCGTGCTGGTGCGGTGCGACCTCAACGTGCCGCTGAAGGATGGCGTCATCGGCGACGAGGGTCGCATCGCGGCCTCGGTGCCGACGCTGCGCCACCTGCTCGACGCGGGTGCGAAGGTCGTGGCGATGTCCCACCTCGGGCGTCCGGATGGCGCGCCGAACCCGGCGTTCTCGCTCGCGCCGGTCGCGGAGCGGCTCGGCGAGCTGCTCGGCGCCGACGTGGCGTTCGCGACCGACACCGTCGGCGACGACGCTGCCGCGAAGCGCGCCGAGCTCGTCGACGGCGGCATCGTGCTGCTCGAGAACCTGCGCTTCGACCCGCGCGAGACGAGCAAGGACGAGGCCGAGCGGATGGCGTTCGCCGAGGCGCTCGTGCAGGGCGCCGACGCGTTCGTGTCCGACGGCTTCGGCGTCGTGCACCGCGCGCAGGCGAGCGTGTACGAGGTCGCGGGCCTCGTGCCCAGCGCTGCCGGCCTGCTCGTGGCTGCCGAGCTCGACGTGCTCTCGCGGCTCACCGAGTCGCCGGAGCACCCGTACACGGTCGTGCTCGGCGGCTCGAAGGTCTCCGACAAGCTCGGCGTCATCGAGCACCTGCTGCCGCGCGTCGACCAGCTGCTCGTCGGCGGCGGCATGCTGTTCACGTTCCTGCAGGCGCAGGGCCACGCCGTCGGCAAGAGCCTGCTCGAGGCCGACCAGCTCGAGACGGTGCGGGGGTACCTGCACCAGGCCGAGGCATCCGGCGTCGAGATCGTGCTGCCGACCGACGTGATCGTCGCGGAGGCGTTCGACGCCGACGCCGCGCACGAGACGGTCGCGGCCGACGCGATCGAGTCGAGCGCGTTCGGGGCGGGCGGCATCGGCCTCGACATCGGGCCCGACACCGCGAAGGACTTCGCGGCACGCATCGCAGCCTCGCGCACGGTGTTCTGGAACGGCCCCATGGGCGTGTTCGAGATGCCGGCGTTCGCGAACGGCACGAAGACGATCGCGCAGGCGCTCACCGAGGTCGACGGCCTCGGCGTCGTCGGCGGCGGCGACTCCGCATCCGCCGTGCGCTCGATGGGCTTCGCAGACGACGACTTCGACCACATCTCGACCGGAGGCGGTGCGAGCCTCGAGTTCCTCGAGGGCAAGCGGCTGCCAGGACTGGAGGCACTCGGATGGTGACCCGTACCCCGCTCATCGCAGGCAACTGGAAGATGAACCTCGACCACCTGGACGCGATCCGGGTGGTGCAGAAGCTCGCATGGACGCTGCAGGATGCGAAGCACGACGTCAAGGACGCCGAGGTCGCGGTCTTCCCGCCGTTCACCGACCTGCGCAGCGTGCAGTCGCTCGTCGCGGCTGAGCGCTTCGACATCGCCTACGGCGGCCAGGACGTCTCCGAGCACGACTCGGGTGCCTACACCGGCGAGGTCAGCCCCGTCTTCCTGGCGCGCCTCGACTGCCGGTACGTGCTCGTGGGCCACTCGGAGCGTCGACAGATCCACGGCGAGTCCGACGAGCTGATCGGACGCAAGGCTGCCGCCGCGCTGCGGCACGGCGTGACGCCGATCATCTGCATCGGCGAGACGGCCGAGGATCTCGAGCAGCACGGCGCCTCCGCCGTGCCCGTGCAGCAGATCCGCGCGATCCTCGCCGACCTCCCGGCCGGCGAGGTCGTCGTGGCGTACGAGCCCGTCTGGGCCATCGGCTCCGGGCAGGCAGCGACCGCCGAGCAGGCGCAGGAGGTGTGCGCCGCGATCCGCGCCGCCATCGCCGACGTCCGCGGTGCCGAGGCGGCCGAGTCGACGCGCATCCTGTACGGCGGCAGCGTGAAGTCGGCGAACATCGCAGGCTTCATGCGGCAGCCCGACGTCGACGGCGCGCTCGTCGGCGGCGCGAGCCTCGACGCGGTCGAGTTCGCGGCGATCAGCCGCTTCACCCACCACGTCGGCACCTGATCGCACGGCCTGAGCCCACGGGGCCTCGGGCTGCGATAGACTGACCGATCGACCAGAACTTCTCGCGAGAGGCGAACGTGGAGATCCTCCAGATCATCATGCAGGTGATCCTCGGCATCACGTCGGTGCTGCTGACGCTGCTCATCCTGCTGCACAAGGGCCGCGGTGGCGGCCTGTCCGACATGTTCGGCGGCGGCATCTCGTCGTCGATGGGCTCCTCGGGCGTCGCCGAGCGCAACCTGAACATCCTCACGGTGACGTTCGTGCTCACGTGGATCACGTCGATCACGGTGCTCGGCGTCATCACCCGCTTCTCCGGGGCGGGTGCCTGATGGCCTCCGGTGGCAGCGCCATCCGCGGCTCGCGCGTCGGCGCGGGACCCATGGGCGAGCAAGACCGAGGCTTCCACGCCGAGCGCGTGGCGATCTCGTACTGGGACGCATCCGGCAACGAGACCGTGCGCTACTTCGCGGCCGACCTGCCGGAGGACGAGATCCCCGAGGTCATCGACTCGCCGTCGACGGGTCTGCCCGCCGGCCGCGACAAGGATGCACCTCCGCAGGTGTCGAAGGCGGAGCCGTACAAGACCCACCTCGCGTACGTGAAGGAGCGCCGCACGCCAGAGGAGGCCGAGCAGCTGCTCGACGAGGCGCTGCAGAAGCTGCGCGCGCGCCGCGGCCAGGCGACGTCCTGACCCGTACGAGCGCCACGGGCCTCGAGCCCACGACGAAGGCCCCGCATCCTCGAGGATGCGGGGCCTTCGTCGTGCAGGACGCGCGCTAGCCGACGAGGCCGTCCGGCAGCAGCGACGCCGCCGCCCGGTCGACGAGATAGCGGGTCTCGCGCGTGCCGTGCACGCCCGCGGCGGGCACCTCGTGCCGGTCGGCGGCGGACATCGCGAGGGCGAGCGCCGAGGCCTTGTCGTCGCCTGCGACGACGATCCACACGCGCGGCGCCCTGTTGAGGGAGCCGAACGTGAGGCTCAGCCGCTCGGGCGGCGGCTTGGGGGAGTCGCGGACGGCGATGATGCCCGTCGCGTCGACGTCGGTGCCGTCGTGCCCGGGGAAGAGCGATGCGACGTGCGCGTCGGGCCCCATGCCCAGCAGCACGAGATCGAGCGCCCGATCGCCGAGCTCGGCGGTCGCTGCGGCCGCGGCGGCGTCGAGGTCGAGACCGGCGTCGGACGCGGGCAGCTCGTGCACGTTGGCCGCAGGGATGCCGACGTGGTCGAGCAGCGCCTCGCGCGCCTGCAGCGCGTTCCGGTCGCCGTCGGCGGCCGGCACGAACCGCTCGTCGCCCCACCACGCATGCACGCGCGACCAGTCGAGCACCCGTCCGCGCAGCGCCTCGAGCAGCTCGATGCCGACCGAGCCGCCCGTGAGCGCGACGTGGCACTCCGGCTGCTCGGCGAGCACCGACTCGACGGTGGCGAGGAAGCGGTCGGCCGTCTCTGCGACGAGCGCCGCCCGGTCTGCGTGGACCACGAGCTCGCGGCTCATCTGCTGCCTCCCTCGGGTGCTGGCACGCTCGTGCCCGCCGTGCCCGAGACGCGGATGGCCTCGAGCACCTGGTGGTACATCTCGTCGGGGTCGAGCCTGCGGAGCTCCTCCGCGAGCTGGTCGCGCAGCTGGCGGTGCGACAGCGCGACCTCGTGGTCGGGCTGCCCGGGGATCTGCAGGAGCCCCGTCGACGGCCGGATGCGCGTGAGCGTCGCGTCGCCGGAGGCGCGCGTGAGCGTCACCGACGACAGCCCGCTCGAGCCGAGGGGTCCGTCTGCCCGCGACGACACGTCGACGTCGATGCCGAGACGCAGCCGCAGCCACGACGCCATGAGGTGCACCGACGGACTGCGCAGCGCACCCGTGACACGAGCGTGCAGCACGGGCTCGTACGGCGGCTGGTCGAGCACGGCGGCGAGCTGGGCGCGCCAGTTCGTCACGCGCGTCCACGCCAGGTCGGTGTCGCCGGGCTCGTAGCCCTCCGCGAGGCCGCGCAGGACGGAGCGGGGGTCCTCCTGGCGGGCGGAGTCGGTGATGCGACGCTGCGCGAGCGCGCCGAGCTGCGCGGAGGCGGGATGCTCGGGCATGCGGTCCGGCCACCAGGACACGACGGGCGCGTCGGGCAGCAGCAGACCCTGCACGACGCCGATGAGGTGCGCACCCACCTCGCCGTAGCACTGCAGCAGCACCACCTCGCTCGCGCCGGCGTCGCCGCCGACGCGGATCTCCGCGTCGAGCCTCGGCTCCTCGGTGGCGGCGATCTCGTCGATCGAGCGCGACACGACGAGCACGCGCATGGGGTGCTCACGGCTCGCCTCGTTCGCCGCGGCGATCGCGTCCTCCTCCTCGCCGAGGTGGGTGTGGATGATGAGCGTGAGGACGCGGCCGAGCGCGAGCACGCCGCCCTCCTCGCGGATCTCGACGAGACGGCGCTGGATGGCGCTCGTCGTCGTGCCCTCGAGCGTGACGATCACGGGCGCCTCCATTGCCGGTCGGTGCGCCGAAGCATCGCGTCGGCGCTCTCAGGGCCCCACGAGCCCGGTGCGTACTGCTCGAGCGGTCCGCCCGCCGCGGCCCAGTGCTCCTCGACGGGGTCGAGGATCGCCCACGACAGCTCGACCTCGCGAGCCTGCGGGAACAGCGGCGGGTCGCCGAGCAGCACGTCGAGGATGAGACGCTCGTACGCCTCGGGCGACTCCTCGGTGAACGCGTGGCCGTAGCCGAAGTCCATCGTGACGTCGCGCACGTGCATGCCGGGGCCGGGCACCTTCGAGCCGAAGCGCATGGACGTGCCCTCGTCGGGCTGCACGCGGATGACGAGCGCGTTCTGCCCCATCGACTGCGTCGCGGTCTCGGGGAACAGGTACTGCGAGGCGCGCTTGAACACGATCGCGATCTCGGTGACCCGCCTGCCGAGGCGCTTGCCCGCCCGAAGGTAGAACGGCACGCCCGACCAGCGGCGGTTGTCGACCTCGAGGGTGATGGCCGCGTACGTCTCGGTCGCGGAGTCCACGGCCATGCCGTCCTCGTCGAGGAATCCCGTGACCTGCTCGCCTCCCTGCCAGCCGCCCGCGTACTGCCCGCGCGCCGTGGACGCGTCGAGGTCGCCGGGGATGCGGGCGGCGGAGAGCACCTTCTCCTTCTCGGTGCGCAGATCGGTCGCGTCGAACGAGACGGGCTCCTCCATCGCCGTGAGCGCGAAGAGCTGCAGGAGGTGATTCTGGATGACGTCGCGCGCGGCGCCGATGCCGTCGTAGTAGCCGGCGCGGCCGCCGACGCCGATGTCCTCGGCCATCGTGATCTGCACGTGGTCGATGTAGTTGGCGTTCCAGATCGGCTCCCACAGGTTGTTCGCGAACCTGAGGGCGAGGACGTTCTGGACCGTCTCCTTGCCGAGGTAGTGGTCGATGCGGAAGACGCTGTCCGGCGGGAACACCGAGTCGACGACGGTCGCGAGCTCGCGCGCCGACTCGAGGTCGTGTCCGAACGGCTTCTCGATGACGACGCGGCGCCACGACTCGTCGCTCGTCGCGACGCCGGAGCGCTTCAGCTGCTGCGTCACGACGGGGAACTGGCTGGGCGGGATCGACAGGTAGAAGGCGTAGTTGCCCATCGTGCCGCGTGCGTCGTCGAGCTCGTGGAGCGTCTCGGCGAGCCGGTCGAACGCCGCGTCGTCGTCGAAGTCGCCCTGCACGAACCGGAAGCCGTCTGCGAGCTGCGCGAACACGTCGTCGCGGAACGGCGTCCTCGCGTGCTTCCGCACGGCGGGCTCGACGACGGCACGGAACTGCGACGCATCCCAGTCGCGCCTGCCGTAGCCCACGAGCGAGAAGCCCGGCGGCAGCAGTCCGCGGTTGGCGAGGTCGTAGATCGCCGGGAGCAGCTTCTTCTGCGCGAGGTCGCCCGTGACGCCGAACAGCACGAGGGCGTTCGGCTCGGGGATGCGCGTCAGACGGAGGTCGGACGCGTCGCGCAGCGGATTCGACCAGCCCGCCGGGGCGCTCATGCGGCTGCGGCTGCTGCGGCCAGGCGGCGGTACCCGTCGTCGAGGTCGGTCAGCGTGAGCGTGAGCACGGGACGGTCGTGGCCTGCGAGCACGGCGGCGTCGCCGCCTGCCTGCGCCTGCAGCAGCTGCCCGAACGTGAACGGCCGCTCGGGGATCTCGAGGTCCTCCGCGGGGGTGCCGAGGATCTGCAGGAACACGCCCGCGGGCTTGCCGCCCTTGTGGTACTGGCCGGTCGAGTGCAGGAAGCGAGGGCCCCAGCCGAACGTGACGGGCCGTTGCGTGCGCGCCGCGAGCATGTCGCGGAGCGTCGCGAAGCGCTCCTCGCCGAGTCGGTCGAGGTACGTGTGCACCGCGAGGTAGCCGTCGGCGGGGATCGCGGCGAGCAGCGCCTCGAGCGACGACTCGAGCGTGTCGCCCGACACGCTCCCACGCAGCTCGATCGAGCCGTCGACGACCGTCGCGGGTGCCGGGGGAGCGAGGTCCTCGAGCAGGCCGCGGGCCGCGTCCTTCGCGGACTCGACGTCGGGCTGGTCGAACGGGTCGATGCCGAGCAGGCGTCCTGCGACCGCGGTCGCGACCTCCCACACGAGCAGCTGGGCACCGAGGGTGCCTGCGATCTCGACCTCGCCGGGGGCGACGACGCGCGTCTCGTCGCGCGAGCCGACGACCCGGATGACCTGCAGGTCGTCGAGGTCCTCGGCGAGCTCGGGCGCGTCGACGTCGAGCACGACCGGCAGCACGCCGGTGCCCTGCTTGCCCGTCGACTCGGCGATGAGCTGCTCGGCCCAGTCGGCGAGGCCGACGATGTGCGTGCCGTCCGCGACGATCCCGATGTAGTCCTTGAGCGGCGTCGTGGCCGCGAGGACGGCGCCGAGCCGCAGGCCAGGGTTCGACTCGTCGTCGATCGAGACGAGCGGCAGCGTGGCCTCCGCCTCGTCGAGCAGCTCGACGACGTCGACGCCGGCGAGCGCGGACGGCACGATGCCGAACGCCGTGAGCGCCGAGTAGCGGCCGCCGACGTTCGGGTCGGCGTTGAAGACGCGGAATCCCGCCTCGCGCGCCGACGCATCGAGCGGGCTGCCGGGGTCGGTGACGACGATGATGCGCTCGGTGGGGTCGATGCCCGCCTCGCGGTACCACTGCTCGAACACCCGGCGTGCGCTGTCGGTCTCGAGCGTGGAGCCGGACTTCGACGACACGACGATCGCGGTGCGTGCGAGCTCGTCGCGCAGTGCAGCGAGCACCTGGCCGGGCTCGGTGGAGTCGAGCACCGTGAGGTGCACGCCGAACGTGCGCGTGATGACCTCCGGGGCGAGCGACGAGCCGCCCATGCCTGCGAGGGCGAAGCGGTCGACGCCCTTCGCCGCCAGGTCGGCCTTGAGCTCGAGCACGTCGTCGACGATGCCGCGCGTGGTGGAGGCCGCGTCGATCCAGCCGAGGCGCTTCGCAGCCTCGGCCTCCGCCGCCTGGCCCCAGAGCGTCGCATCCTTCGCGACGAGGCGTCCTGCGATGCCGTCGGCCACGAGCTGCGGCACGACGCGGTCGATGGCCTCCTGGGCTGCGCCGGTGGCGTGGAGCACGAAGCTCATCGGTCGCCTCCTGCCTGCGCGAGCTGGCCGCGGACCGTCTCGACGAGCTCGTCCCATGCGGCGACGAACTTCTCGACGCCCTCGCGCTCGAGCAGGTCGGTGACCTCGACGTACGACACGCCCTGCGCCTCGACGGCGTCGAGCACGCCCTGCGCGGCCTCGACGTTCGCCGAGACCTCGTCGCCGGTGACGACGCCGTGGTCGGCGAGCGCCTCGAGCGTCTTCTCGGGCATCGTGTTGACGGTCTCGGGTGCTGCGAGCTCGGTGACGTACAGCGTGTCGGGCAGCGACGGGTCCTTGACGCCGGTCGACGCCCACAGCGGGCGCTGCGAGTTCGCGCCGGCCGCGAGCAGCGTCTGCGCGCGCTCCGACGAGAACGCCTCCTGCCACGCGCCGTAGGCGAGGCGCGCGTTCGCGATGCCCGCCTTCGACTTGAGCGCGGTGGCCTCCTCGGTGCCGACGGCGTCGAGGCGCTTGTCGATCTCGGCGTCGACGCGCGAGACGAAGAACGACGCGACGGAGTGGATGGTCGACAGGTCCAGGCCCGCCTGCTGCGCGCGCTCGAGGCCCGTGAGGTAGGCGTTGATGACGTCGCGGTAGCGATCGAGCGAGAAGATCAGGGTCACGTTGACGCTGATGCCGGCACCGATCGTCGCGGCGATCGCCTCGAGGCCGTCCTTCGTGGCGGGGATCTTGATGAGCACGTTCTCGCGGCCGACGCGCTCGTGCAGCGCCTTCGCCTCGTCGACCGTGCCGTCGGTGTCGAACGCGAGGCCGGGTGAGACCTCGATCGACACGCGTCCGTCGATGCCGCTCGTCGCGGCGTAGATCGGCTGGAAGATGTCGCACGCGGCGGCGACGTCCTCGGTCGTGAGCGTGCGGATGACCTCGTGCACGTCGGCACCGCCCTCCTTGAGCTCGGTGAGGCGCGCCTCGTAGCGCTCGCCATCGGCGAGCGCCGCCGCGAAGATCGACGGGTTCGTCGTGACGCCGACGACGTCGCGCGTCTCGATGAGCTCCTGCAGGTTGCCGGTCTCGATGCGCTCGCGCGACAGGTCGTCGAGCCAGATGCTGACGCCGACGTCGCTCAGGGCCTTCGTGGAATCGGTCATGCTCATGCCTCCTTCGCTGCTGCGAGCGACTCGCGCGCCGCGGCCACCACGGCCTGGTGCGTCATGCCGAACTCGCGGAACAGGGTCTTGTAGTCGGCGCTCGCGCCGAAGTGGTCGATGCCGACGGTGCGGCCCGCGTCGCCGACGATGCCCGCCCACGTGAGGGTCGAGCCCGCCTCGACCGACACGCGCGCCTTCACGGCCTTCGGCAGCACGGACGAGCGGTACGCGTCGGACTGCTCGCCGAACCACTCGAGGCTCGGCGCGGCGACGACGCGCGTGCCGACGCCCTCCGCCTCGAGCACCTCGCGGGCTGCGACGGCGATCTGCACCTCGGAGCCCGTCGCGATCAGGATGAGCTCGGGCGTCTCGGTCGAGGACTCGACGAGCACGTAGGCGCCCTTCGCGACGTTCGAGGCGGCCGCGAACGTCTCGCTCGTCGCCTCGCCGTCTCCACGCTCGAACGTGGGGATCGGCTGCCTCGTGAGCGCGATGCCGACGGGCTTGCCACGACGCTCGAGGATCGTCTTCCACGCCCATGCCGTCTCGTTGGCGTCCGACGGACGCACGACGTCGAAGCCGGGGATGGCGCGCAGCGTCGCGAGCTGCTCGATGGGCTGGTGCGTGGGGCCGTCCTCGCCGAGCGCGACGGAGTCGTGCGTCCACACGTGCACGGGGTGCACGCCCATGAGGGCCGCCAGGCGCAGCGCCGGGCGCTGGTAGTCGCTGAAGATCAGGAACGTGCCGCCGTACGGGCGCGTGTTGCCGTGCAGCACGATGCCGTTGAGGATCGCGGCCATCGCGTGCTCGCGGATGCCGAAGTGCATCGTGCGGCCGGCGAACGACGCATCGGGGAACGAGTCCGTGCCGCTGCCAGACGGCAGGAACGAGCCGAACTCCTCGAGGGTCGTGTTGTTCGAGCCTGCGAGGTCGGCCGAGCCGCCCCACAGCTCGGGGATCAGGGGTGCGAGCGCGTTGAGCACCTTGCCGCTCGCCGCGCGCGTCGCGACGTCCTCGCCGGCCTCGAACACCGGCAGCGCCTCCTCGACGCCCTCCGGCAGGTCGCCGGACTCGAGACGGTCGAGCAGCGCCTTGCGCTCCGGGTTCGCCGACGCCCAGGCGTCGAAGCGCTCCTGCCAGCGACGGCGCGTCGACGCCGCGCGCTCGAGCGCGTTGCTGCGCGTGTGCTCGAGGATCCCCTCAGGCAGGGCGAAGTGCTCCTCGGGGTCGAAGCCCACGAGCTCCTTCGTCGCTGCGAGCTCCTCGGCGCCGAGCTTCGCGCCGTGGATGCCGCCCGTGTTGCGCTTCGTGGGCGCAGGCCAGCCGATGATCGTGCGCAGCACGATGATCGTCGGCTTGCGCGTCTCGGCCTTCGCCTCCTCGATCGCGGCGTGCAGCGCGGGGAGGTCCTCGTGGTAGTCGGCGTCGTCCTTGGGGTCGCCGGATCGCCAGTCGACCTCGAGCACCTGCCAGCCGTAGGCGGCGTAGCGCGCCTTGACGTCCTCGGTGAAGGCGACGTCGGTGTCGTCCTCGATGGAGATCTGGTTGGAGTCGTAGATCGCGATGAGGCGGCCGAGCTCCTGACGGCCGGCGAGCGAGCCAGCCTCGCTCGTCACGCCCTCCTGCAGGTCGCCGTCGCCTGCGACGACGTACGTGTAGTGGTCGAAGGGGCTCTCGCCGTCTGCGGCGTCGGGGTCGAGCATGGTGCGCTCGAAGCGCTGCGCGTAGGCGAAGCCCACGGCGGAGGCGAGGCCCTGGCCGAGCGGGCCCGTCGTGATCTCGACGCCGTCGGTGTGCCCGAACTCGGGGTGGCCCGGCGTCTTCGAGCCCCAGGTGCGAAGCGCCTGGAGGTCCTCGATCTCGAGGCCGTCGCCTGCGAGGAACAGCTGCACGTACTGCGTGATCGACGAGTGACCCGCCGACAGGATGAAGCGGTCACGACCGAGCCAGCGGTGGTCCGCCGGGTCTCGGTCCATGACCTTCTGGAACAGGAGGTACGCGGCGGGCGCGAGGCTCATCGCCGTGCCGGGGTGGCCGTGTCCGGCCTTCTCCACGGCGTCGGCTGCCAGCAGCCTGGCCGTGTCCACGGCCTTCGCGTCGGTCTCAGTCCATTCGAGCGTCAAGGCGGGCCCTTCCATGCGGGATCGGACCCGCGGCGGGGCAGGGCCGATGCAGAGGTGGTGCGACTCGACCAAGCATAGTGAAGGCGCCATGCGCCCTCGTCGGGCCCGCAGGCGCGATAGACTCCTGAGGTCACATCGCCGCCTGCGACGCAATCTCGAGGGTCATGACCGCCACCGCCCACCGCTCCGATCGAGCGCGTCTCGCCGACCGCGCGAAGGCGTACGTCGCACTGACGAAGCCGAGGGTCATCGAGCTGCTGCTCGTCACGGCGCTGCCGACGATGTTCCTCGCCGCAGACGGCATCCCGAATCCGATCGCGCTCGTCGCGACGCTCGTGGGCGGCTTCCTCTCGGCAGGCTCCGCGAACGCGTTCAACATGATCATCGACCGCGACATCGACGCGGTCATGCAGCGCACCCAGGGGCGTCCGCTCGTGACGGGCGCGCTGACGCCGCGCCAGGCGACGGTGTTCGCGTGGACGCTCGCCGTCGTGTCGACCGTCGTGCTCGCCGTGTTCGCGCACTGGCTCGCCGCCGTGCTGTCGATCGCCGCGATCGCCTTCTACGTGCTCGTCTACACGCTGCTGCTCAAGCGCCGCACCGAGCAGAACATCGTGTGGGGCGGGATCGCGGGCTGCTTCCCCGTGCTCATCGGCTGGGCGGGCGTCACGGGCACGCTCGACTGGCCAGCGTGGATCCTCTTCACGCTCATCTTCCTCTGGACGCCTGCGCACTACTGGCCGCTCTCGATGAAGTATCGCGACGACTACGCGGCGGCCGACGTGCCGATGCTCGCCGTGGTGCGAGGCCGGGCGACGGTCGGCATCCAGGTCGTGCTGTACGCGTGGGCGTCGCTCGCGTGCACGCTGCTGCTCATCCCCGTCGCCGGCATGGGCATCGTCTACGCGATCGTGGCGCTCGCGGGCGGCATCTGGTTCGTCGCGGAGGCGCACGGGCTGCACTCGCGTGCCGTGCGCGGCGCGGAGGCTCGCGCGATGCGCGTCTTCCACGCCTCGAACACGTACCTGACGCTCGTGTTCCTCGCGGTGGGCATCGACCCGCTGCTGCCGTTCTGACGCGCCGCGGTGCGCCGACCGCTGGTTGACTGGCCCGCATGAGCGATCCCGACCTGTGGCTGATCACCGGCGCCTCGCGTGGCCTCGGCCGCGCGCTCGCCCTCGCAGCGCTCGACGCAGGGCACGTCGTCGTCGCGACCGTGCGCGGCGTCCACGACCTGCCCGCGCACGACCGGCTGCACGTGCGCGAGCTCGACGTGCGCGATCGCGACGGCGCCTTCGCGCTCGTCGCCGAGGTCGATGCCACGCTCGGCGGCGTCGACGTGCTCGTCGCGAACGCCGGGCACGGCCTCGTCGGTGCCGTGGAGGAGGTGTCGGAGGCCGAGGCGCGCGCCGTGGTCGAGACCAACCTGCTCGGGGCGCTGTGGGTCACCCAGGCGGTGCTGCCCGGCATGCGCGCGGCCGGGCGCGGGCACGTCGTGCACGTCTCGACGGTCGGAGCCGTCGGCACGATGCCGACGTTCGGTCTCTACAACGCCTCGAAGTGGGGCCTCGAAGGCTTCGCAGGGGCGCTCGCCGCCGAGGTCGCCGGCCTCGGCGTGCACGTGACGATCGCCGAGCTCGGCAGCCTCGACACCGAGTGGGGCACGAGCAGCATGCGCTTCGCGACCCCGATCCCTGCCTACGACGCCCTCCGCGAGGGACTCTTCGGCACTGCAGCGGTGCCGTGGCCGTCCGAGGGCACAGGCGGTGGCACGGCCCCGGCCGACGCGGCCGCCGCGCTCCTCGCGCACGTCGCGGCACCCGACGACCGCCTGCGCCTCCTCGTCGGCGACGACGCGCCCGGGCAGGCGCACGCCGCGATGCGGCTGCGGCTCGACGACTACGCCCGCGACGAGCGCTGGCCCGCGGGCGGCTAGAGCCTGTCGAGGTGGCGCAGCAGGCGTCCCTCGCGCAGCGCCCACGGCGAGACGTCGAGCTCTCGCACGCCGAACGCGCGCATGGCCTCGGACAGCACGATGCCGCCCGCGACGATCTGGAACGTGCGATCGGGCGTGATGCCGGGCAGCGCGTGCCGCGAGTCGGCATCCATGCGTGCGATGCGGGGCACCCAGTCGTCGAGCTCCTTGCGCCGCAGCACGACGCGATCCTCGCCGCCGAGGCCGGGCACGACGCTGCCCGCGAGGCGCGCGAGCGATCGGATCGTCTTCGACGACCCCACGACGTGGTCGGGCCTGCCTGGACTCCGCACGGTGCCGACGACGTCGTCGAGCACGCTCTTCGCGTACGTGCGCAGCGCACGCTGCTGCGCGGCCGACGGCGGGTCGTCGTGCAGGAACGCGACCGTCGAGCGGCCGGCGCCCAGCGGCACCGACAGCGCGACCTGCGGCTCCTCGTCGGAGCCGACCGCGATCTCGAGGGAGCCGCCGCCGATGTCGAGCAGCAGGATGCGGCCGGCCGACCAGCCGAACCAGCGCCGCACGGCGAGGAACGTCAGCCGCGCCTCGTCCTCGCCCGAGAGGATGTCGAGCTCGACGCCCGTCTCCGCCTCGATGCGCGCGATGACGGCCTCGCCGTTGTCCGCCTCGCGCACGGCGGACGTCGCCACGACGAGCAGCCGCTCCAGGCCCGCGTCCCGAGCGACCTCGACGCACTCGCGGATCGCCGCGACGAGGGCGAGCTGGCCCTCCTCGGTGATCGCGCCGTCGACGAGGTAGCGCATGAGCCGCATGACGACCTTGTGCGAGTGGTGGGGGATGGGCCTGCCACCTGGCGTCGCGTCGACGACGAGCAGGTGGACGGTGTTGGAGCCGACGTCGAGGACGCCCAGGCGCATGCTCATGGGCTCGATCCTGCCCGACGAGCGGCTCAGGCTGCGACGGACTCGCGCACGTCGTCGACGTCGGCGGTGCTGGCAGCCCGCACCCGCAGCGACAGCGCCGAGACGACGGTCGCGGCGACGATCATGACCGACAGCACCATGTGCGAGCCGACGAGCGCGATCGGCAGGCCCAGGTTCGACTGCACGATGCCGACGGTCGCCTGCGTCACGAGCAGCGCGAGCAGCGTGCCCGCCCAGACGCCGAACGGCCGCATGCGCCAGCCGACGAGCACGAGGCCGACGGCGAGCACGAGCAGCGCGTAGGCGGGCAGCGCGTGCACGTGCTGCATGACCGACGGGTCGAGCCCGTTGCGCGCGGCCCCGCCGTCGCCTGCGTGCGGACCGGAGCCGGTCGTGAGGATGCCGACGTAGACCACGACGGGCACCATGACGGCCGTCGCGAGCATGAGGGCGCGCTGTGCGAGCGAGCCGCCCCATCTGGCGCTGCGGCCGCGGAAGACGCGCCACGCCATCCACGCCGCCACGCCCACGAGCACGGCCGAGAGCGAGAAGTGCACGCCGACGGTGTCTGGCCGCAGGTGGAGGAAGACGACGACGGCGCCGATGAGCGCCTGCGCGATCGTGCCGACCACGATGGCGATCGCGAGCGGCAGGACGCCGGGATGGCGGCGACGGTGGACGATGGCGAGCACGAGCATGATCGCGGCCGCGAGCAGCACGACGCCACCCATCACGCGGTTCGCGAACTCGATGAGGCCGTGGATGCCCTGCGCGGCCACGGGCACGAACGACTCGGGCGTGCAGTTGGGCCACGTCGTGCAGCCGAGGCCCGAGCCGGTGAGGCGCACGGCACCGCCGGTGCCGACGATGAGGATCTGCGTCGCGAGGGTCGCGATGCTGGCGATGCGGATGCCTCGGGTCACGGGTCTCTCTTCTAGCGCAATGGGGTTCCGTCGCGCGTGGGCGGGTCACGATAGGCTGTGGGCACGGATGAGGCCCGTTCGGGCTGCGACCATCAGCCCCTCCATTCTGCCACCGCCGAGCGGTGTCCATGGAATGGCACGGGAGGCCCATCCGTTTGAGACTTCGACGAGGTGAGGGGGAGCGATGGCCGATGTGCTGATCGACCGACCGGAGCTGGAGGGACTCGGCCAGTACGAGTTCGGCTGGCACGACTCCGACGCGGCGGGTGCGATCGCGAAGCGAGGCATCAACCCGCAGGTCGTGGAGGAGATCTCCGACCTGAAGAGCGAGCCGGCGTGGATGCGCGAGCGGCGCCTCAAGGCGCTGCAGCTGTTCGAGCGCAAGCCCATGCCCACGTGGGGTGCCGACCTGTCCGGCATCGACTTCGACAACATCAAGTACTTCGTGCGCTCGAGCGAGAAGCAGGCGCAGTCGTGGGAGGACCTCCCCGAGGACATCCGCAACACGTACGACCGCCTCGGCATCCCCGAGGCCGAGCGCTCGCGCCTCGTCGCCGGCGTCGCCGCCCAGTACGAGTCCGAGGTGGTCTACCACTCCATCCAGAAGGAGCTCGAGGACCAGGGCGTCATCTTCATGGACACCGACACGGCGCTCAAGGAGCACCCGGAGTTCTTCGAGGAGCACTTCGGCACCGTGATCCCGTCCGGCGACAACAAGTTCGCCGCGCTCAACACGGCCGTCTGGTCGGGCGGTTCGTTCGTGTACGTGCCGAAGGGCGTGCACGTCGAGATCCCGCTGCAGGCCTACTTCCGCATCAACACCGAGAACATGGGCCAGTTCGAGCGCACGCTCATCATCGCCGACGAGGGCTCGTACGTGCACTACATCGAGGGCTGCACCGCCCCGATCTACTCGTCCGATTCGCTGCACTCGGCCGTGGTCGAGATCATCGTGAAGAAGGACGCCCGCGTCCGGTACACGACGATCCAGAACTGGTCGACGAACGTCTACAACCTCGTCACCAAGCGTGCGATCGCGCACGAGGGCGCGACGATGGAGTGGATCGACGGCAACATCGGCTCGAAGGTGACGATGAAGTACCCGTCGATCTACCTCGCGGGCGAGCGTGCGAAGGGCGAGACGCTCTCGGTCGCCTTCGCCGGCCCCGGCCAGCACCAGGACGCGGGCGCGAAGATGATCCACATGGCGCCGTACACGACGTCGTCGATCGTCTCGAAGTCGATCGCGCGCGGCGGCGGCCGCGCGGGGTATCGCGGCGAGGTGCGGGTGGATGCGAACGCGCACCACTCGGCGAACACCGTGCGCTGCGACGCGCTGCTGGTCGACACGATCTCGCGCTCCGACACGTACCCGGCGATCGACATCCGCGTCGACGACGTCGTGCTCGGCCACGAGGCCACCGTGTCGAAGGTCTCCGAGGAGCAGCTGTTCTACCTCATGAGCCGCGGCATGCCAGAGGACGAGGCGATGGCCATGATCGTGCGCGGGTTCATCGAGCCCATCGCGCGCGAGCTGCCGATGGAGTACGCACTCGAGCTGAACAAGCTCATCGAGATGAGCATGGAAGGATCCGTCGGCTGATGACCACGGCTGAGACCAGCACCGTAGACACCACCGAGTCGGCCGCAGGCGGCGCGACCTCGGCACCCGAGGCCGCGATCGGCCGCGAGCGCAGCGCCGTGCCGGTGCAGACGCGCTCCGAGCGACCGACGTCGTTCGAGCCGAGCGACTTCGGCACGCCGACGGGTCGCGAGGTCAACTGGAAGCTCTCCGACGTCCGCAGGCTCGCGCCGCTGTTCGTCGACGAGGCGACCGAGACCGGCGAGTCGAACGCGATCGCGTACGACGTCGCGGCGATCGAGGCCGGCGGGTACCTCATGCGCTCCGAGGGCCACGACGCGCCCGTGCGCGGCGAGATCTTCGAGCCGGAGGACGTCACGGCGGCCCTCGCGTGGAAGCACGGCGTGAACGCCCTGCACATCCGCGTCCCCGAGGGCGAGACGGTGGCCGAGCCGCTCGTCGCCCGCCTCACGGGTCAGGGCGCCGACAGGCACGGCCAGGCGCACATCGTGATCGAGGCGCAGGCGAACAGCGTCGCGACGGTCGTGCTGGAGCACTCCGGCTCGGCCGCGTACGCGCAGAACGTCGAGATCATCGTGCGCGACGGCGCTCGGCTCACGGTCATCGCCGTGCACGAGTGGGAGGACGACGCCGTGCACGCGGCGGCGCACCAGGCCGTCGTGGGCGATCGCGCCTACCTCAAGCACGTCGTGGTGTCGTTCGGCGGTGGCGTCGTGCGCGTCAACCCGTCGATGCGTCTCGCGGGCGAGGGCTCCGAGGGCGACATGCTCGGCCTCGCGTTCGCCGACGCCGGGCAGCACCTCGAGTCGCAGGTGTACATGCACCACGAGGGCGTCTCGACGAAGGGCGACGTGCTCTACAAGGGCGCACTGCAGGGTCAGGGTGCGCGCACCGTGTGGATCGGCGACGTGCTGATCGGCCAGGGCGCCACGAGCACCGACTCGTACGAGAAGAACCAGAACCTCGTCCTGACCGACGGCACGCGTGCCGACTCGATCCCGAACCTCGAGATCGAGACCGGCGACATCGCCGGCGCCGGGCACGCCTCGGCGACGGGTCGCTTCGACGACGAGCAGCTGTTCTACCTGCAGGCTCGCGGCATCCCCGAGGAGCAGGCGCGCAGGCTCGTCGTCGTCGGCTTCCTCATGGAGATCGTGCAGCGCATCGGCGTCCCGGCGCTCGAGGAGCGGCTCGCTGCCGACATCGAGGCCGAGATCGCACGTGGTGCAGGCCTCGCACCCGCCTCGCGGGCGGGGGCATGAGCGCGACTCGCGCCTGCTCGGCCAGCGAGATCACCGTCGCCGAGCCGCGCAAGGTCGAGATCGACGGCATCGCCGTCTCGCTCGTGCGCGACTCGGCGGGGGCGATCCACGCGCTCGGCGACCGTTGCACCCACGGCGACGTGTCGTTGTCGGAGGGATTCGCCGACGACGAGACCCTCGAGTGCTGGGCGCACGGATCGCAGTTCTCGCTGCGCACCGGCGTTCCCCTGAACCTCCCGGCCTACGAGCCGGTACCGGTGTTCCCGGTGATCATCGACGGCGACGACGTGCTCGTCGACGTGACGAACCCCATCGACGTGTCCGGCCTCGTGGCCGACGGAAGGAGCTGACGTGAGCACCCTGGAGATCAAGGACCTGCAGGTCTCGATCGAGACCGAGCAGGGTTCGAAGCCCATCCTCAAGGGGGTCGACCTCACCATCAACTCCGGTGAGATCCACGCCGTCATGGGGCCGAACGGCTCGGGCAAGTCGACGCTCGCCTACACGATCGCCGGCCACCCCCGGTATCAGGTCGACGGCGGCTCGATCACGTTCGACGGTCAGGACGTGCTGGCGATGAGCGTCGACGAGCGCGCACGCGCCGGCGTGTTCCTCGCGATGCAGTACCCGGTCGAGATCCCGGGCGTGACGGTGTCGAACTTCCTGCGCACCGCGAAGACGGCGATCGACGGCGAGGCCCCGCAGCTGCGTCCGTGGATCACGTCGGTGCGCGAGGCGATGACCGACCTGCGCATGGACTCGACGTTCTCGGAGCGCAACGTCAACGAGGGCTTCTCCGGCGGCGAGAAGAAGCGTCACGAGATCCTGCAGCTCGAGCTGCTGCAGCCCAAGCTCGCCGTGCTCGACGAGACCGACTCCGGGCTCGACGTCGATGCGCTGCGCATCGTGAGCGAGGGCGTGAACCGCGTCAAGTCGAAGACCGACATGGGCGTGCTGCTCATCACGCACTACACGCGCATCCTGCGCTACATCGAGCCCGACTTCGTGCACGTGTTCGTCGACGGCAAGATCGCAGAGCAGGGTGGCAGGGAGCTCGCGGAGCGCCTGGAGGACGAGGGCTACGATCGGTTCCTGAAGGCAGGAGTCTGATGGCAGTCACCGAGCTCGCACCAGAGCTGTTCGACGAGGCGACCGAGGCCCTGAAGGGCGTCGTCGACCCCGAGCTCGACGTGAACATCGTCGACCTCGGCCTCATCTACGACCTCGCGTGGGATGACGAGCAGGACGCGCTCGTCATCTCGATGACGCTCACGAGCGCGGGCTGCCCGCTCACCGACGTGATCGAGACCGAGATCGCCGACAAGCTCGACGGCATCGTCGCGCGATTCCGCATCAACTGGGTGTGGATGCCGCCGTGGGGTCCCGAGCGGATCACCGAGGATGGCCGCGAGATGATGCGAGCCCTGGGGTTCACCATCTGAGGCATCTCTGAGACGCATGGACGGCGCAGCACCTGCGGGTGCCGCGCCGTTCGTCGTCTCGAGGCCGGGACGTGCTCAGCGCCCGAGGTATCGGATGCGGGGCGCCCAGGCGCGCACGGACTCCGACTCGGAGAGCATCGACCACACGGTCGTCGCCAGCGGCGGGTAGTCGGCGGCGATGCGGCGCAGCACGACGTCGCTCACGTCGGCGTCGGGTCTGGCTGCCCCTGGCGGCAGGATGCGCTCGGACCGCAGCAGCAGCACGACGAGCTCGTCGATGCTGGGCAGGTCGCCCATGAAGTCCCACGGGTCCTCGCCTGCGCGGAGCCGTTCGTCGACGAGCACGGATCGCTCGTCGGCGGCCTCCGCGCGCAGCACCTCGAGGCTCGCGCGTCGCCGAGGCGACGGGTGCGGAGCTGGCTGCTGGGCGGTCACCCGACCAGGCTACGCGAGGCAGGCGACGGGGTTCGGCGTGTCCGCCGAACGCGGACGTCGGCGCGTCGGAGCAGCGCGGCCGCGGCCGCGCGTCAGTCCCTGCCGTGGCGCGGCTTGCGCTCCTCGCGGCGCGGGCCGGCGTCACGGCGAGGCCGGTCGTCGCGGTCGCGACGCGGACGCTCGCCGCGCTCGGGGCGGCCGCCCGAGTCGACGCGGATGTCGATCGGCTTGCCGAGGATGCGCGTCTCCGACAGGCGCGCGAGCTGCGCGTCGTCGAGGCGCGGCAGCTCGACGAGCGTGAAGTCGAAGCGGATCTGGATGCGGCCGAAGTCGTCGCGCCCGAGGCCCCCCTCGTTCGCGAGCGCGCCGACGATCTGCCTGGGCTCGACGCGGTTGCGTGAGCCCACCGCGAGGCGGTAGGTCGTCGCATCCGACGGGCCGCGACGCTCGCGACGCGGGCCGCGGTCGTCGTCGCCGCGCGGGGCGTCGTCGCGGTCGCGCGGGGTGCGCTGCATGGGACGCGCGGCGACGTCGTCCTGCTCGTCGAGCAGCATGGGCGTCGGTCCCTGCGCGACGACGGCGAGTGCGGCGGCGACGTCGTTGTAGGGCACGTCGTGGTGCTCGACGTAGTGCGCGACGATGTCGCGGAAGCGCTCGACGCGCGCCGGCTCCGCCTCGAGCGCCGTCGTGATGGCGTCGTCGAACTTCGACAGCCGCGAGGCGTTGACCTCGCCGGCGCTCGGCATCGGGATCTCCTCGACGGTGCCGCCCGTCGTGCGCTCGATCGAGCCGAGCATGCGGCGCTCGCGCGGGGTGACGAAGCTGATGGCGTCGCCCGTGCGACCGGCACGGCCCGTGCGGCCGATGCGGTGCACGTACGACTCGGTGTCGATCGGCAGGTCGTAGTTCACGACGTGGCTGATGCGCTCGACGTCGAGGCCGCGCGCGGCGACGTCGGTCGCGACGAGCACGTCGAGGCCTCCTCTGCGGAGCTGCTCGATCGTCTTCTCGCGCTGCGGCTGGGCGACGTCGCCCGAGATGGCTGCGGCCGTGTAGCCGCGGGCGCGCAGACGCTCCGCGACCGTCTCGGTCTCGGAGCGCGTGCGCACGAACACGATCGCCCCGTCGAACGGCTCGACCTCGAGCACGCGCGTGAGCGCCTCGAGCTTCTGCTGGTACGACACGAGGATCGCGCGCTGCCGGATGCTGGCCGACGTCTTCGCGCCACCCTGCACCGAGATCTCCGCCGGGTTGCGGAGGTGCTGCTGCGAGATCGCGCGGATCTGCCGCGGCATCGTCGCCGAGAACAGCGCGACCTGCTTGTCCTCCGGCGTCTGGCTGAGGATCTGGTCGACGTCCTCTGCGAAGCCCATGCGGAGCATCTCGTCGGCCTCGTCGAGCACGACGTGCGTCAGGGCCGACAGGTCGAGGGTGCCCTTCGCGAGGTGGTCCATGATGCGGCCGGGCGTGCCGACGACGACGTGGACGCCACGGCGCAGCGCCGACAGCTGCACGCCGTACGCCTGGCCGCCGTAGATCGGCAGCACGTGCACGCCGCCGAGGTGCGCCGCGTAGCGCTCGAACGCCTCGCACACCTGCACGGCGAGCTCGCGCGTGGGGGTGAGGACGAGCGCCTGGGTCTTGTTCGACGTCACGTCGACGGCGGCGAGCACGGGCAGCGCGAACGCGGCCGTCTTGCCGGTGCCGGTCTGCGCGAGGCCGATGATGTCGCGACCGCCGAGCAGCGTCGGGATCGTCGCCGCCTGGATGCTCGACGGGGTCTCGTAGCCGACGTCGGCGAGCGCCTGGAGGATGGCGGGCGGCAGGCCCAGGTCGGCGAACGTCGTGCGCTCTGCGTCTGCTGCCTCGGCGGGCGCGGTGTCGGTCATGCCCTCAACGGTACGCGGCTCTGCGGCCTTCGCGCGCCATGCGTGCGAACGAGGGTCTCGCTGACGCTCCTCAGCCCAGCGCGGGCTCCTGCAGCGCGACCTCGAGGAACGCCAGGATCGTGTCGCGGACGTCGGGCTCGACGAGGAGGCCGACCGAGTGCTGCTGCGACGGGACGACGGCGAGCTGCACCGGCGCGCCCGCTTCGTCGAGCGCGGCGGCGAACGACTCGGCCTGCGCGAGCGGGATCAGCGGGTCGTCGTCGCCGTGCAGCACGAGGAAGGGCGGATCCGACGGGTCGGCGAACGTGGCAGGGCTCGCGAGCTCGGCGGCGTCGCACCGCACGAACGAGCCGCACCCGAGGTAGGCGAGCTGCCTGGGCACGAAGGCGTCGACGACGTCGACGCCGGTCAGGTCGAGCGGTGCCGACATCGTGACGACGGCGGCCACGCGGTCGCTCGCATCCCACGAGCCCGTGCCCGCCGTCGCCAGCAGCGACGCGAGGTTGCCGCCCGCGGAGCCTCCGACGGCGCCGATGCGCTCGGGATCGATGCGGTACGTCTCGAGCGTCGCGGGCGCGCGGAGCCACGCCAGCGCCGCCGTCACGTCGTCGATGCCTGCTGGGAACGGGTCCTCGGGGGCGAGCCGGTAGTCGACGTTCGCGACGACGTACCCGGCAACCGCGAGCCATTCGCACGCGTCGCGCCAGATCGGGTCGGTGCGGCTGCCGCGCGCCCACGAGCCGCCGTGCACGAGCAGGATCGCCGCACGATCCGCCACCGCGGCACCGGGCGGGAGGCAGACGTCGATGCGCTGCGATGCGTCGGGGCCGTATGCGACGTCGGCGACGATCGTCGCACCCGACGCGTCGCGGTCTGGCAGCGACGCACGCTCGTCTCCCGAGTGGCTCGACGTGATGCCGGGGACGAGCACGGCGCCGACGAGCGCGAGCACGCCGACGGCGCCCACGCCCGCGAGGGCGAACGCACGCCGCATCCCCATCGTCGCTGCCGTCGTCGCCGCTGGTCGCTACTCGCCGCGACGTGCGTCGAGCGCGCGGACCCCGCGCCACGCCAGCGGCAGGAGGGCGGCGGCGATGAGCGCCTTCACGATGCCGCCGGGGATGAACGGCAGCAGACCCCAGCCGAGCACCTGCTCGGCCGTGCCGCCGGTGGCGAACGCGAGCCACGGCATGCCGATCGCGAAGGTCACGAGCGTGCCGGCCGTCATCGCGACGGCAGCACCGAGGAAGCGGCGGTCCCAGCGCCGCTCGGCGAGCCAGCCGGTGAGCGCCGCGGCGAGCACGAAGCCCACGATGTAGCCGCCCGTGGGGCCTGCGAGCACCGCGAGGCCGCTGGAGGCGTCGGAGTAGATCGGCAGGCCGATGGCGCCGAGCACCGCGTAGAGCGCCAGCGACGCCGCGCCGCGCGCGGCGCCGAGCGACGCGCCCACGAGGAGCACCGCGAGCGTCTGGCCCGTGACGGGCACGGGCCACAGCGGGATCGCCACCTGCGCGAGCACCGCCGTGAGCGCGGTGCCTGCGGCGACGAGCGCGACGTCGGTCGCGACGGATCGCCGTGCGACGAGCCGGTCGGCGAGCACGGTGGGGGCGGCGATCGAGGTCATGCGAGCTCCTGTCGACGGGCGATGAGCACGATCCTAGGCCGACGCACCCGTCCGCGTCGGCACGTGACGCGCGCTCCCGTCGTCGGCGGCCGCCGCGTGCCAGCATGAGCGGATGGATCCCATCGCCTGGCTCGTCGACGCGTACACCGCGACGATCCCGCTGCCCGGTGGTCAGTCGCTGCTGCTGCGCGAGGTCGTCGGCAACGTCTTCGGGCTCGCCAGCGCCCTCGGAGGCATGGCCAGGCGCGTCTGGGCATGGCCGATCGGCATCGTCGGCAACGTGCTGCTGCTGAGCGTCTTCGTCGCCTCCATCGTCGACCCGGCGCATTCGCTGCCGAGCCTGCTCGGCCAGGCAGGCAGGCAGGTCATGTTCATCGCCGTGTCGGTCTACGGCTGGATCCGGTGGCGGCAGGCCCGCTCCGGCGGCGGGCAGATCGTGCCGCGATGGGCGAGCGCACGCGCCCGCGTCGGCATCGTCGTGACGATGCTCGTCGGCACCGTCGCCCTCACGCCGCTGTTCCGGCTGCTCGGCTCGTACGAGCCCGTGTGGGCGGATGCGTGGACGTTCGTCGGCTCGCTGCTGGCCACCTACGGCATGGCGCGGGGATGGACGGAGTTCTGGCTCGTCTGGATCGCCGTCGACGTCGTGGGCGTGCCGCTGCTCGTGAGCGCCGGCTACTACGCGACCGCTGCGATGTACGTGTTCTACGGCGTGTTCACCGCCGTCGGGTTCGTCGTGTGGTGGCGTGCACAGGGCAGGAAGCCATCCGTCGAGACCCTGCTGCCGGATCCGCGCATCCAGGAGTGATGCGCCCGATCAGAGCAGGCCGAGCTCGAGGGCCCTCGTGACGGCTCGCGTGCGATCGGAGACGCCGAGCTTGTCGAACACGCGGGCGAGGTACGTCTTGACCGTCGCCTCGCCGACGAAGAGCCGCGCCCCGATCGCTCGGTTCGTGAGCCCCTCGCCCACGAGCGCCAGCACCTCCGCCTCGCGCGCCGAGAGCGCGACCACGGACGCGTCGGGCTCGCGTGCCGCACGCACGAGCGCACGCGCCACCGAGGGCGCGAGGGCAGTCTCGCCCGCGGCGACCGAGCGGATGCCCGCGACGACCTCCGCGGCCGGTGCCGCCTTCAGCAGGTAGCCGGTCGCGCCAGCGGCGATCGCCGCGAGGATGTCGTCGTCGGACTCGTACGTCGTGAGCACGAGCACGCGCGCGGCGGCGTCGGCCGCGACGATGCGCCGCGTCGCCTCGACCCCGCCCATGCGCGGCATCCGCAGGTCCATGAGGATGACGTCCGGCTGCAGCACCCCGACGCGCGCGACGGCCGCGTCGCCGTCGTCCGCCTCGCCGACGACGACGATGCCCTCCGCCGCCTCGAGCAGCGCGACGATGCCGGCACGCACGACCTCGTGGTCGTCGACGACCAGCACCCGGATGTCGTCGGTCATGCCTGCTCCTCCACGGGGACGCGGATCTCGACCCGCGTGCCGCCAGACGGCGACGACGTCGTCGCAGCCGATCCGCCCGCGAGCGCCGCCCGGCGCTGCATCGCCGCGAGGCCGAACCCCGCCTCCGCGCGGTGGCGGGTCGCGATGCCCGCCCCGTCGTCGTCGACGCGCAGCACGGCATCCGCCTCCTCGAGACGGAGCACCACGTGCACCGTGCTGGCGTGCGCGTGCCTGCGGACGTTCGACAGCGCCTCCTGCAGCCCGCGCACGAGCACGACCTGCGCCTCGCGACCCAGCGACGTCGAGGCGATCGATGCGTCGACCTCGATGCCGCACTCGGCCGACCATCGCTCGACGACGTCGCGCAGCGTGCCCGCGAGCCCGCGTCCGTCGACCTCGATGTCGATCTCGCCCGCGACGAGCGCGCGCGCATCGGCGAGCGAACGCCTCGCTGCATGCTCCGCGCGCTCGAGCGCCTGCGCCGGCCCGCCCGTCACCGATGCCCTGGCGCCCTCGAGCAGCATGACGACGCCCGCGAGGTCCTGCGCGATCGTGTCGTGCACGTCGCGTGCGATGCGGTCGCGCTCGCGCCGGGCACCCTGCTCGCTCGCGAGCGCCGCGACCTCCTCGCGCGTCGCCTGCAGCGCGTCGACGAGATGCTGCCGCTCGGTGCTGAGCCTGTCGATCGACGCGATCCACAGCCCGAACCAGACCGAGAAGCCCCACGAGCCCAGCTGCACCGCGAGCGCAGCCCACCAGTCGCCGGGCTCGTGCACGATCCATCCGGCGGCGACTGCTGCGCAGAGGACGCCCGAGCCGACGACCCCTTGCCGTCGCCGCCTGCCGCCGAGCCACACGAGCGGATGCAGCAGGGCCTGCACGATGGCGAGCCACGGCGCGGCGAGCGTGCACGCGAATCCCACGGCCGCGAGCGCGAGCGTGCGCCACGCGGAGCCCACGGGCCCGACCGCGAGGTGCCGGCGCATGACGAGCCACGCCGCGACGAGCCCGACCATCGCCGCGGCGCCGACGACGCGCTGCGCGCCGGACACGGGTGCGACGACGAGCAGCACGCCCACGATGCCGACCATCGCGACGACCGCGACGTCGGCCCACGGCCTCCCCGCCGGGACGGCAGGCGGGCGTGCGGCGACGGGGTCCACGGCCTCATCCTGACGCACCCCCGCACCGCGGCGGGTGCTGGTCGTCACGATCGCCGGATCCAGCGGAACGTGAGGCGCACGAGCACGAGCCCGACGACGAGCCAGATCCCCAGCACGAGCGCCGTGCCCTCGAGGTTCCACGAGCCGCTCGGCTCGAGCGCCGCGTACGACTCGGGCAGCAGCGCCGCCCGCATGCCGAGCGCCATCCACGCGACGGGCAGCACCTGCGCCGCCTGCTGCATCCACTCGGGCAGCACGGAGAACTGGATGAAGATGCCTGAGGCGAACTGCACGACGAGCACGATCGGGATGATGACGGCCGTCGCGCTGCGACCGGAGCGCGGGATGCGCGAGAGGGCGATGCCCAGCAGCGCGCTCGTGAGCGTGCCGAGCACGAAGACCCACGCGAACGTCGCCCACGCACCGGCCTCGGAGGGCAGCGAGACGCCGAAGACGAGCGCGCCGACGGCGAGCAGCACGACCGCCTGCGCGAAGCCCGTGACGACCACCTGGCCGAGCTTGCCCGCGAAGTACGCGATCGGCGGCATCGGCGTGCCCGCGAGGCGCTTGAGGGTGCCGTTCGTGCGTGCGACCGCGACGTCGACGCCGAGGTTCTGCACGCCGGAGAGCAGGATGCCGGATGCGAGCATCGCGGGCAGGTAGTACTCGGCCGCGGCGATCTCGACGGTGCCGCCCGCGCCGTCCGGGAAGGTCATGGTCTCGAACACCGACGCGAAGATGCCGAGCATGAGCACGGGGAACAGGAACGTGAAGAAGACCTGGTCGAGCTGCCGGAAGTAGGTGCGCACCTCGTAGCCGATGCGCCCCGCCGCGATGCGCGTCGTGCGCGCGATGCCCGCGGGGGAGAGCGAGGCGGGCAGCGCGGCAGCGCTCGGCGTCGTGGGCGAGGCGTGCGTCGTCATGCTGCGAGCTCCTCGCGGTCGGCGCGCACGATGTCGAGGTAGACGTCCTCGAGGCTCGGTCGCACGATCTCGAGCCCGTCGGGCTCGCCGAGGCGTGCTGCGAGCGACGCGACGAACGCGCCGGGCGCGTGCGTGCGCTGCTCGTGCACGCCGTCGCCCTCTCGCCATCGCACGATCGGCACCCGTGCCTCCGCACCGCCGATCGTCGTCGGCGTGCCCTCGGCGGCGACCGTGCGGTCGGCGATCACGACGATGCGGTCGGCGAGCTGCGCGGCCTCCTCGAGGTAGTGGGTCGTGAGCAGGATCGTCGTGCCGTCGCGCTGCAGCGAGCGGATGAGCTGCCAGAAGGCGCGACGGGCCTCGGCGTCGAACCCCGTCGTCGGCTCGTCGAGGAACAGCAGCCGTGGGCGGCCCACGATGCCGAGCGCCACGTCGACGCGGCGCTGCTGGCCGCCGGAGAGCGACGCGATGCGCCGTCGTGCGTGGTCGGCGAGCCCGACGGCGTCGATGACCTCGTCGACGTCGCGCGCGTCGGGATGCAGCGCGGCGAGGCCGCGGAGCTCCTCCCGCACGGTCGCGACCGACGCCTCGCCGCTCGACTGCAGCACGATCCCGAGCCCGGCGCGCCACGCGACGCCCGCGCGCTGCGGGTCCTCGCCCAGCACGCGCACGTCGCCGCCGGAGCGCACGCGGTAGCCCTCGAGAATCTCGATGATCGTCGACTTGCCCGCGCCGTTGGGCCCGAGCAGGGCGAGCGTCTCGCCCTCCTCGATGTGGAGGGTCACGTCGTCGATCGCGACGTGGTCCCCGTAGGACTTCCGGAGGTGCTGCACGTCGACGAGTCGGTTCGCTGCCATGTGCTCCAGCATGCGCTCGCGGTGGCCCCGCTGCGAGCGGCGTGCGGGGGACCGGCGCGTCCACCATCCGGTGGACATGCCGGTCGCGCCTCAGTCGGCGGCGACGGCTGCCGCGGCCGCGGCGTCGTCGGCCGCGAGGGTGGGCGGCTGCTGCGCCTTCGGCTTCGCGAAGCACAGTGCTGCGACGACCCCGACCGCCGTGACCGCCGCGGGCAGCAGCAGCGACTGCCCGAGGGCCGCCGAGAACGGCCCGGCGACCTGCGCCGGCAGGTCGCCGCCGAACGAGGCGCCCGAGACCTGGTCGCCGGCACCGGCTCCGAGCTCCGCGTCGATGCGCCACGACATGGCCGCGGCGATGGCCGCCGAGCCGATGACGGCGCCCATCTGACGCACGGTGTTGTAGACGCCCGATCCGGCTCCCGCCAGTCGCGGGTCGAGGTTGCGCGTGGCGACGATGCCCAGCGGGCCCCACACGAAGGCGCTCGAGACGCCCATGAGCGCGCCGGGCAGCAGGAGCAGCCACACGTCGATCTGCTGCTGCACGCCGATGCCATACCAGGCGACCGCGGCACCCATGCCGAGGATGCCGGCTGCGGTGAACAGGCGAGGGTCGCGCGCCTGCAGGAAGCGGCTCGTGAACGGAGAGAGGAACCCGGCGCCGAGCGCCATCGGCACCATGAGGAGCGCCGACTCGGTGGGGCTGAGGCCGCGCACGCCCTGCGCGTAGAGGAAGATCGGCACGGCCATCGCCGTGACGAGGAAGCCGATCGTGGCGATCGCGATGCTCGCGAGCGTGAAGTTGCGGTCGCGGAAGATGCCCAGCGGCACGAGCGGCTCGCGCGGATTGCGCGCCTGCCACACGACGAACGCGACCATGAGCGCGATGCCGGCGACGATCATGGCGACGAGCGGCACCTCGATGCCGAGGATCGGCATCGTGCCCCAGTCGTACGTCTCGCCCTCCTGGATGCCGAACACGAGCAGGAACATGCCTGCGGCGCTCAGCACGACGCCCAGCCAGTCGAACGAGTGCGCGTGCAGCGGCAGTCGCGGCACGAGCCGCATGACGAGCACGAACCCGAGGATGCCGACCGGCACGTTGATGAAGAAGATCCACTCCCATCCGAGGCCGTCGACGAGCGCGCCGCCCACGAGCGGACCGACGAGCATCGCGAGGCCTGCGACGCCGCCCCACAGGCCCATCGCCGCGCCGCGCGCGTTCGGGGCGAACGTGCGCATGATGACGGCCATCGTCTGCGGCGTCATGAGCGCGGCACCGAGCCCCTGCACGACACGGGCGAGGATGAGCATCTCGATCGAGTCGGCCAGGCCGCACCACAGCGACGCGAGGGTGAAGACCACGAGGCCTGCGAGGTACACGGGCTTCGGTCCGAACCGGTCGCCGAGACGCCCGGTGATGAGCAGCGGCACGGCGTAGGCGAGCAGGTAGGCGCTCGTGACCCAGATGACCTCGTTGATGCCGGCGTCGAGCCCCGCCATGATGTGCGGGATCGCGACGGACACGATCGTCGAGTCGACGAGGATCATGAAGAATCCGATGACGAGCGCCCAGAGCGCCGGCCATGGGGATCGAACGGCTGCTGCGTCGGTCATGCGAGGTCCTTCTGCGCCAGGGGAGAGGTCGAGTGTGGCACGTGCCGGCGACATCGGCGTGCCGCCTCCGGCACCGTTGCGTCGCTCGAGCACGGTAGACTGGGCGGCTGGCCACGTCGGCCACCTCCCACCCCACCTGAGAGCCGCGAGGCACCGCCATGATCTCCGTCACCGACCTCGACCTCTCCGTCGGGGCACGCACCCTCATGTCCGGCGTGTCGTTCCGCGTCGAGCGGGGCGACAAGATCGGCCTCGTCGGCCGCAACGGCGCAGGCAAGACCACGATGACGAAGGTGCTCGCCGGCGTCACCGACGACCGCGACGGCCACGACTTCTCGGGCCGCATCGAACGCTCAGGCGAGATCGGCTACCTGCCGCAGGATCCCCGCTCCGGCGATCCGAAGCAGACGGCGAGGACCCGCATCCTCGACGCTCGCGGCATCGGCACCGTCATCGAGGAGATGCGCGCCGCCACGGAGCGCATGGCGCTCGGCGGCAGCGAGGGGGAGCGCGCCATGAAGGCGTACTCGCGCTTCGAGGACGAGTTCCTCGGTCTCGGCGGCTACGCGGCCGAGGCGGAGGGCGCGGCGATCGCCTCCAACCTCAAGCTCCCCGAGCGCATCCTCGATCAGCCCCTCGAGACGCTCTCCGGCGGTCAGCGTCGCCGCATCGAGCTCGCCCGCATCCTGTTCTCCGGGGCCGAGACGATGATCCTCGACGAGCCGACGAACCACCTCGACGCCGACTCCGTCGTGTGGCTGCGCGAGTTCCTGCAGGGCTACCAGGGAGGGCTCGTCGTCATCAGCCACGACGTCGTCCTCGTCGAGGAGACCGTCAACCGCGTCTTCTACCTCGACGCGAACCGGCAGGTCATCGACATCTACAACATGGGCTGGAAGCACTACCTACGCCAGCGCGAGGCGGATGCAGACCGGCGCAAACGCGAGCGCACGAACGCCGAGCGGCAGGCGGGCGTGCTGAAGACGCAGGCGGCGAAGATGGGTGCGCGGGCCTCCGGCGCCGTCGCGGCGAAGCAGATGGCGAAGCGCGCCGACCGTCTCATGTCCGGGCTCGAGGCGGTGCGCGCCGACGACAAGGTCGCGAAGCTGCGCTTCCCGAAGCCCGCGCCATGCGGCAGGACGCCGTTGCAGGCGCACGACCTGTCGAAGTCGTACGGCTCGCTCGAGATCTTCTCGGCCGTCGACCTCGCGATCGATCGCGGCACGAAGGTCGTCGCGCTCGGTCTCAACGGTGCGGGCAAGACCACGCTGCTGCGCATCCTCGCCGGGGTGTCCGAGTCCGACACCGGCGAGATCGAGCGCGGCCACGGCCTGCGCATCGGCTACTACGCGCAGGAGCACGAGATGCTCGACGTCGACCGCACCGTGCTCGAGAACATGGTGTCGTCGGCGCCCGACATCGGCGAGGTGGAGGCGCGCCGCGTGCTCGGCTCGTTCCTGTTCTCGGGCGACGACGTGCACAAGCCCGCACGCGTGCTCTCGGGCGGCGAGAAGACGCGCCTCAGCCTCGCGACCCTCGTCGTGTCCGCTGCGAACGTGCTGCTGCTCGACGAGCCGACGAACAACCTCGACCCCGCGAGCCGTGAGGAGATCCTCGGCGCGCTCGCCTCCTTCGAGGGAGCGGTCGTGCTCGTGAGCCACGATGCGGGCGCCGTCGAGGCGCTGCACCCCGACAGGGTGCTCATCATGCCCGACGGCACCGAGGACCACTGGAACGCCGAGTACCTCGAGCTCATCGAGCTCGCCTGACCGGATGATGGCGGCGCGATGGTGATCGACGGCTGGCTCGGCACCGTGCACGCGGTGCTCGTCGGGCTCGGCGTGCTCGCGTTCGCGATCTCCGGCGCGCAGCTCGCTGCCGAGAAGCGCATGGACGTCGTCGGCATGGCGTTCCTCGCCGTCGTCACCGCCACGGGTGGCGGCATGCTGCGCGACCTGCTCGTGGGACGCACGCCCGTCGTGCTCGTCGACGTGTGGATGGTCGGGGTCGCCGTCGTCGGCGCCGCCGCCGTGTTCGCGCTGCACCGGTGGATCGCGCACCTCGCGAGGCCCGTGCTCGTGTTCGACGCCATCGGCCTCGGCATCTTCTGCGTCGAGGGCACCATCGTGGCGATGGAGGCAGGCATCGGGCCCGTCGGCGCTGCGATCGTGGGCATGCTCACGGGCGTCGGCGGCGGCATCCTGCGCGACGTGCTCGGCAACGACATCCCCACCGTCATGCGCCGCGAGTCGCGCCTCTACCTGCTGCCGGCCCTCACGGGGGCCGCGTTGACGGCGCTGCTCGTCGAGCTCGGCGTCGGCTCGTCGTGGGTGCTCGTGGGCGTCGGCGCCGGCGTCATCGCCTTCCGGCTGCTCGCCGAGCGGTTCCGGTGGCGGGTGCCTGCGCTGTCGACGACGGTGCTGCCCGTGGTCGAGCGCCGCGACCCCGACGCTACCTAGGCAGTTCGGCCGAACCGCCTCTTGGCTTCGCTTGCACTGAGACTGCACAGCTCAGTCCCAAATCCGCTTCGAAGTTCGGACGGTCCCACCGTCATGCCGGTTTGCCTCAGCACCTGCTGGACGCGGTTCCGTGTCTTGTCTACCGAGCCTGGCCAGTATCGTGCGAAGACCCCAGGGCCTTCAACTTCTTCTAGTTGCTGGAGATGGGTGAGGAGGGCCGCTTCGACGAAGCGCTCGAGGTCGATCATCTCAACTGCCCGCGCGTCCAGATCTTGAATCAACCGGTGTGCGGCGGCAATGAACGAGGCGACCTCCTTAAAGGTGGGACTGCGCGTCACGACCCCCTGCAACGCGAAGTCGATGTCCAGCCCGCGGTGGCGGCTTGCGATCTCTTGACGCTGTGCCCGCAGTGCCCCGATCACGTCGCTCGTGGGACGCGCTGATCCGAAGTGCACGGTGTTGTTGCGCCAGGTGAGGGCAAGCCGAGTGAGGGCGAGCGCGATTGGGCTCTCCACCGCCAGGGCCTTCGTGAGCGCGAGTAGACGTCCGCTCTTTCCCCCTTTGACGGTCGCAAGGCGCTCTACCTCAGCGTCCGAAAATAGACCAGGAGTCCGCCGCAGTGTTTTCGCGTAGTCGTCGACGAGCTCTGCGACCCACACGAGGGAGGTGCGGATCGCAAATTCGCGGCTGCGCAGGGCTGACTGCTTTGCGTCCACCGGAGACCACGCCGTCGAGAATTCTTTGGCGCGAGTGACGTCGCCCCCGGCGACGCCGTCCAGTCCAACGAGGATCGTGATGAGGAAGTGATTGTTTTGGCCTGCTGCACGTTTGAAGGCACGGCGCGCAGGAGTCGTTGACAATCGGACGCTCAGCGGTTCCACGTGCGTTGGCTCGATTCGAACGAGCGTCTCCCGCTCTGAGAGATCGAAGAACGACCGATGAAGGCGGGCGCCATACCAACTAGACCATCAACGCGGTCCCGACGATAATGCACGACCCTGAGAACGCTCTGGCGCCTACCCGACATTTCTGGGCGCGTAATCGAGCTCGCGCTCAGCGCTCGGCGCCGTCGAGGATCGCGTCCTCGATGTCGGCATCCGAGCGGCGCCTGGGCCTGCGCGGCTCGCGCGGTGCCTCGTCGAGCTCGGCGTCGCCGCGCGCCTCGCGCCGCAGCGCCCACACGTAGCCGACGCCGCCCATCGCCGCGAACACGAACCACTGCAGCGTGTACGACAGGTGCGGGCCCTCGTCGAGGATGGGACGCGTCGACACGGCGACGTCGGTCGGCACGTCGCCGTCCTCCGTCGCGAGGAGTCCGTACGCACCCGTGTACACCGTCTCGTCGTGCGTCGACGCGATCGCGTCGAGGTCGACGCTCGCGATCTGCCCCTCCGGTGCACCGCGCCCGGCGATCTCGCCCTCGTCCTCGCGCAGCCGGACGACGATCGTCGTCTCGCCCTCCGGCGGGGCAGGCACGACGTCGGGGGCCGCGGAGGTCGCGCCGGGCGGCAGCCAGCCGCGGTCGACGAGCAGGATGCGGCCCTCGTCGGTGCGGAACGGCACGACGACGTCGAAGCCCACCTGCGTGTCGCGCACGCGGCCGCGCAGCAGCAGCTGCTCGTCGGCCAGGTACTCGCCGGACGCCTCCACGACCGTCCACTGCTGACCGAGCTCGTAGTCGTCCGGCTCGACGAGCACGTCGGCGAGCGGCACGGCCGGCTCGTCGTAGTTGGCGTCGAGGCGTGCGATGGCTGCCAGCGCCTCCTCGCGGCGGTTCCACTGCCACGAGCCGAGCGCGACGCACACGGTCGCGAAGAGCGCGACGAGAGCGAGGTAGCCCAGCCAGCGGCGGGTGCGGAGCAGGGCGAGCATCAGCCCAATCGTGCCACGGACTCCCCGAAGGGCGTCACGGCGACGGGGAAGTCGCGGCTCGCGAGCCAGTCGCGGAGGTGGTCGCGATGCGCGTCGCACGCAGCCCACTCCTTGACGCGCTCCGCGCCGTGGATGCGCGGGTTGCGCCACGAGATCGTCCACGTCGCGACCGCACGGCACCCGGCCGACGAGCACTCGGCAGCGTCGGACGAGCCGCCGAGGTCCCACAGGCTCATCGGGCGGTCCGCACGATCACGGATCGAGCTGCCTGCGGGTGACGCGGTCGGTCTTCGTCGCGAGCGAGCTCGACGCGTTCGCGACGACGACGGCGACCCAGGGGATGACGATCGCGACGATCGCGGGCGCGACCTTCCACCAGTCCGGCACGACGATGAACAGGACGATGCACACAACCCTGATGCCCATCATGATCAGGTACGCCCGAGTGCGCCTGCGTCGATCCTCGGTCGGCGACACAGGCAGGTCGGTGATGGACGGATCGTCGTGCTGCATGGGGTTCCTGAGCATGAGCGTACGCCTGGCTAGGCTTGCCGACGACGCCTTGCATTCCGCCTCGAGAGGAACCCATGTCCCGCACCGTGCTCGTGACCGGCGGCAACCGCGGCATCGGCCGCGCGATCGCCACCGCCTTCGTCGAGGCTGGCTACCGCGTCGCCGTGACCGCGAGGTCCGGCGAAGGCCCCGAGGGCACGCTGACGGTGCGTGCGGACGTCACCGACTCGGCGTCGATCGACGCCGCGTACTCGCAGATCGAGGCCGAGCTCGGCCCCGTCGAGATCGTCGTGGCGAACGCGGGCATCACGCGCGACACGCTGCTCATGCGCATGAGCGAGCAGGACTTCTCCGACGTCGTCGACACGAACCTCACGGGTTCGTTCCGCGTCGTGCAGCGCGCGTCGAAGGGCATGGTGCGGGCGAGGTTCGGCCGCGTCATCCTGGTGTCGAGCGTCATCGGCCTCTTCGGCGGCGCAGGGCAGGCGAACTACGCGGCGTCGAAGGCGGGGCTCGTGGGTCTCGCTCGCTCGATCACCCGCGAGCTCGGCTCCCGCGGCATCACGGCGAACGTCGTCGCGCCCGGCTTCATCGAGACCGACATGACCGATGCGCTCCCCGAGGAGCAGCAGAAGCAGTACAAGGCGCAGATCCCCGCTGGCCGCTTCGCGAGCCCCGAGGAGGTCGCGAAGGTCATCACGTGGCTCGCGTCCGACGACGCCGCCTACGTCTCCGGCGCCGTCATCCCGGTGGATGGCGGCCTCGGGATGGGGCACTAGACGGACGCGCGCCCTCCGCGCAGCGCCCCGCCCCACGGATCCGCGCCACGGGGTCCGTGGTCGACGCCCGTCGCAGCCGGCATCGTGTCGGCGCTCGTCGGATTCACGTCGGCGTTCGTCGTGGTGCTGCAGGGGCTCTCGTCGGTGGGCGCGTCGCCGGATGAGGCTGCGAGCGGCCTGCTCGCGGTGACGATCGCGATGGGCGTGGCGAGCATCGTGCTCGCCGTGTCGACGCGCATGCCGATCACCGTGGCATGGTCGACGCCGGGTGCGGCGCTGCTCGTCGGCACGGGCGTCGTCGACGGCGGCTGGCAGGCGGCCGTCGGCGCGTTCCTCGTCACGGGCGTGCTCGTGCTGCTCACCGCCCTCGTGCCGTGGCTGGGCCGTCTCATCGCCGCGATCCCCACGTCGATCGCGCAGGCGATGCTCGCGGGCGTGCTGCTGCAGCTGTGCCTCGGCATCGTGACCGGGCTCGCGGCGAACCCGCTGGGCGTCGCACCCGTCGTGGTCGTGTGGATCGTGGCGATGCGGCTCGCGCCGCGGTTCGCTGCGCCGCTCGCATTCGTCGCGGCCGCGGTCGTCGTGACGGTGCACCTCGTCGCGACGGGTGCCGCACCCGCGGCATCCGACCTGGCCCCGCACGTGGCGCTCACGGCGCCCACCTTCACGATCGCAGGCGTCGTCGGCATCGCGGTACCGCTGTTCCTCGTCACCATGGCATCGCAGAACGTGCCGGGCGTCGCCGTCATGCGCGGCCTCGGCTACGAGGTGCCGTGGCGGCGGTCGATGCTCGTCACGGGTGCAGGCACGGTGCTCGTCGCGCCGCTTGGCGGCCACGCCATCAACCTCGCCGCCATCTCGGCGGCGCTCGCCGCCGGGCCGGATGCGGGGGAGGACCGCTCGCGGCGCTGGCTCGCGTCGGTGTCGTCGGGCTCGCTGCTCGTCGTGCTCGGCGTCGCCTCCAGCGCCCTCGCGACGCTCGTGGGCCTCGCGCCGGCCGGCGTCGTCGCCGCCGTCGCGGGCCTCGCGCTCCTGGGCACGCTCGCGTCGTCGCTGCACGCCGCGCTCGACGAGGTCGACGAACGCATCCCCGCAGTCGTGGCCTTCGTCGTCGCCGCATCCGGCATCGCCATCGCGGGCGTGAGCGCCGCGTTCTGGGCGCTCGTCGTCGGCATCCTGCTGCGTGCGGTGCTGCGCGGCTGGCGACGCCCGGCTTGACGTCAGAAGGGCGCGTCGGCGTCGTCGTCTCCGTTGCCCCATCGGTCTGCTGTGTCGGGGCGGCTGGATGGGGGTTGCAGGTCTGCGAAGGTCGGTCCGGTCGGTGGTGGTCGGTCGATGTAAGTGTGGCCGAGTGGTGATCGCCAGCGGAGCTCGCCGGGGTGTGGGTGTGCGACGGTCCAGGCGGTGGCGTGCTTGAGGGTGTG